>CAZBIH010000148.1:0-3842 GCA_964492015.1 uncultured Planctomycetia bacterium
GATTATTTGGTGGCCTGTGTTGGTGGCGGTTCCAACAGCATCGGACTTTTTCACCCGTTTTTGAATTCAAGATCCAAAATGATCGGGGTGGAAGCGGCGGGACACGGGATCCATACCGATCAACATGCCGCAACCCTTTCCAAGGGGCGCATCGGAGTGCTTCACGGCTCCAAAAGCGAGATCCTCCAAACCAAAGAAGGCCAGATCCAGCTGGCGCATTCTATTTCCGCGGGATTGGATTATCCCGGCGTGGGCCCTGAGCACGCTTATTTAAAATCTGTTCATCGGGCCGAATACGTCGCCGCCACGGACAAAGAAGCTCTTTTGGGGGTCAAAATTTTAAGCGAATACGAAGGCATCATCCCGGCGCTTGAACCCGCGCACGCGATCGGATATCTGGTCAAAAATAGACGCCGCTTCAAAAAAACAGATACGATCCTAATGTGCCTGTCAGGCCGCGGCGACAAGGATGTCCAGCAGATCGCGGCGGAAATGGTTCGACGGGCTCACCATCCATGAGCCGCATTGAACAAAAATTCAAAGAGCTTCGCAAGAAAAAAGAAAAAGCGTTCATCGTTTTCATCACGGCAGGCGACCCAAGTCTTGAAAAAAATTTAAAACTGGTGCACGCTTTTGAAAAAGAGGGTGTGGACCTGGTGGAATTGGGCGTGCCTTTTTCCGATCCTTTAGCGGACGGTCCTGTCATCCAATCGTCTTCCATGAGATCTTTGAAACGCAAGACCAATTTAAAGAAAATCTTGTCCTTGGCTCAAAATATCCGCAAGACTTCGCAAATCCCCCTGGTCCTTATGAGTTATTTAAACCCTATTTTGAGTTATGGAGTCACGGCATTTGCCCGAGATGCCAAAAAAGCCGGTGTGGATGGCGTTATCCTTCCGGATGTTCCGGTTGAAGAGGGCGCCGAGATTTCCAAGACGCTCAAAGCTGCAAAGTTGGACCTCATTTATCTTTTAGCACCGACAAGTACCCCGGAGAGAAAAAAGAGGGCCTCCAAAGCTTCGCGCGGGTTTATTTATTTCGTTTCAATGACAGGGGTCACGGGAGCCAAGAATACGGTTTTGCAGTCTGTCGACAAAGATGTGCGCTCGATCAAAAAATTTTCCAGCCTTCCTGTGTGCGTTGGTTTCGGCATTTCAACGCCGGAGCAGGCCAAAACCATGTCACGTGTCTCTGACGGCGTCATCGTCGGCAGCGCCGTGGTGCGAGCCTTGAATGAAAATCAGGCCTTGAGCGCCGATGCTTTTTCCCAAAAATTCATTCGCCCGTTCGCGCGTGCTGTCAAAGGAGCCCGCTAATGGCCAAAGCCGTTATCATGGCCGGAGGGCAGGGCGAGCGCTTTTGGCCCATGACGCATGAGCATTTCCCCAAGTATCGCATTCCTTTTTACGGAAATAAGTCTCTTTTGCAGAAAACTCTCCAGCGCCTTGAGAAAGTCTACGGAAAAGACAATGTGTATGTCATCACCACCGCCGGCCACAGAGGATTCGTCCGCAAGGAACTGCCCAAGCTTTCTCAACAAAACATCTTGATCGAGCCCAGCCGCAAAAATACCGCGGCCGCGATCTATCTTTCGACGCTTTTGTTGGCCAAGCGATTCGGAGAGAAAGAGGTCATCTCTTTTTATCCGGCGGACCATCTCATTCAGAACGAAAACCTTTTCCGCACGACGATTCAGAACGCCATTCGCCTGGCGTCTAAGCGTGACGATCTCGTCACCATCGGCATCAAACCCACGTTTCCCGCCATCGGTTACGGCTACATCGAGAGCGGGAAGGTTTTGAGTGGATTTAAAAATGCTTTTCGCGTGAAGCGCTTTGTGGAGAAGCCGGATCATCCGACAGCCGTCAAATACGGCAAAAAGAACAATTTTTTCTGGAACAGCGGCATTTTTACCTGGAAGACAGGTGTTCTTTTGGCGGTCATGCGCCGTTATTCTCCGGATATTGCGAAAATGATCACACTCGATGGCCTTAAGACCGGCTACAAAAAAGTAAAAGGCATTTCCATCGATTACGCTCTTTTTGAAAAAGCGGACAATATTTCTATGATCCGCACAGCCATGGACTGGTGCGATGTCGGCAGTTGGGACATGTATCACGCCAAGAATCCGCAGGACACCTCCGGTAATTATGTGGATGGATTATCGGTCCACCACGAAACCCGCAATTCACTTCTTCTGAATCACACCTCGAAGCCGCTGGTGGCCTTAGGATTGTCCGATATCCTCGTGGTGCAGACTCCGCAGGGCACGCTCGTTTGCCGCCGCGGCCGCGCCGAAGAGGGCGCGCTTCTTTTTAAAAAATTATGACCCCACCACCTGTTCATCATTGTAGGGAGGTGGTGGGGTGAGGATCCTCTCCGTCGATTTTGGAGAAAAGCGCATCGGACTTGCGCTTTCGGACCCGCTGGGATTTACGGCGCAGGGTCTGGAGACCCTGGAACGAAAAAATATCAAACAAGTCATCGCCTCTATCGCCGAAACAGCCAAAAAAAATGATGTGGGTGAGATCGTGATCGGATTGCCCATCAACATGGATGGAAGTCAGGGTTTCAAGGCGCAGGAAGTGCTAAAATTTGCGCCCGAGCTTGAAAAAGCGGCCGGGGTACCGGTCAAAACTTGGGATGAGAGGCTGACCAGCCGCGAAGCCGGCCGTCTCATGATCGAACAGGGTCTCTCGCGAAAAAGCCAAAGAGCCAACAGCGACCGTTTGGCGGCCACGCTGATCCTTCAAAATTATCTAGAGTTTCGCCGGCCCAAAGGAAATTAAAATGAGTAAAAACAATTTAGAGATCTCAACGCTGGACAACGGGCTCAAAGTTTTGGCGATCCCGCTCAAAGAGAGAAAATCTGTCTCCGTGGGTATTTGGGCGCATGTTGGCTCCCGCAACGAAACACCCGAGCTTGGCGGCGTCTCTCATTTTCTAGAGCACATCGTTTTCAAGGGGACCACCTCACGCACTGCCGCACAGATCAAAGAATCGATTGAGGGCGTGGGCGGGAGTATGAACGCTTTTACCTCGGAAGAATGCACCTGCTTTCTGGCCAAAACAACACGGCGGCATTTCGAGGCTGTTTTTTCCACGCTTTCAGACATGACGTTGAACGCAACACTCGACCCCAAAGACATTGAAAAAGAGCGCACGGTCATTTTAGAAGAAATTAAAATGACTCAGGATCAGCCCTCCCAGCTTGTCGACGAGATCCTATCAGAAATTGTTTGGCCCGGTCATGTGTTGGGGCGGCCGATCGCCGGCACTCACGAAACGGTCAGCGGTTTGACTCGCGATCATATCAAAATTTACCATGAGGACTATTATACGCCGCACAACCTGACAGTGACGGCAGCCGGTGACATTGATCAAGCGACGCTTGTGCGAGAAGCTACAAAATACTTTTCGACCAAAAAGACCGGCAAGGAAAAACGCCACGACATTTTTTGCGGGAGTCAATCCAAGCCCATGCTGAAATTTCATGCCAAGAAAACAGAGCAGACCCACCTAGCGCTTTCTTTGCACGCGCCGGGCAAAGATCATCCTGACGAATATGCGGTGGACCTTTTGAACGTGATCTTGGGCGGCAACATGTCCTCGCGGCTTTTTAATGAAGTGCGCGAAGAGCGGGGACTGGCTTATGATATCGGCTCTTACGTACGCCGCCACCAGGAAACGGGCGCTTTTGTCGTCGCGGCCGGCGTTGACCATAAAAAAGCCAAGGATGCTCTCGCCGTGATCCTGGCGGAGCTTGAGCGCATCACCCGCGAAGCCGTCCAAGCGGACGAGCTGGGCCGTGCCAAGGAATTTTATCTGGGCCAGTTCGAACT
>CAZBIH010000149.1:0-3823 GCA_964492015.1 uncultured Planctomycetia bacterium
GGTATTTTTTTAAAAGATGTGCTCCGTTCGCTTGCTGAGCAATCCAGGACGAGTTTTATCGCCAGCGAAGAAGTGGAGTCTAAAAAAGTGAACATGAGCTTTGACAGCGTGCCGCTTGAAGAGGCGCTACAGAGCATCGCCACGGCCAACAATCTTGAATATGAGAGGAATGGCTCAGGGATCATTTTATTCTACGCGAGGAGCGCGACCGGGGGCGCTTTGCAGACTACCAATGTCAAAACAGAGACGCGAATTTACCGTATAAAATATAGTCGTTTGTCGATCTCACCTATCGATGTTGGCGGGGCCGGCACGATATCCGATCTGAGTTCTCTGCAGAAAGCTGCCTTCGACTCGACCGGCTCCTCATCTTCAGCCTCAGCGGCCTCTACTTCAAGCTCCGCCGCCAATCTTGTGGCTGAGAGGGGAATTGACCGCGTGATCGCAAGTTTGCTGACTCCCGCAGGAAAGATCACGGCAGACATTCAGAATAATTGCCTTATCATCACAGATATTTCCTCCAAATTGAACGAGATCGAAAAGATCCTGGCTCAGATCGACCGGCCGGCGCCTCAGGTGTTGATCGAAGTCCATCTCATGGAGATCAAAAAAAATATTTTAAGCGATCAGGGTGTCGATTGGGGCGGTACCAACGGGGCGCTGGCATCGATCACGGGCGGGTCCCGGACAACCGGTTTTCCTTTTACGGAAAATTTATTTAATAAGTCCAAGGGGGTCCAGGCCACGACGCAGGGCACGTCCACTTTGACGCTTGGCACTCTCAGCGCCGCCAATTTTACAGCGACCTTGCGTTTTTTAAACCAGGATGTGAACACCAAAATTCTGGCTCGTCCGCGAGTGCTCACGATGAGCAATGAAGCGGCCAATATCAAGCTTGTGACCAATGCCGCCATCGCGAATCAGACACAGACGACATCGACGCAGGGAGTCGCCACTTCTCAGACCAATACCGCCGAGAGGTCTCAGATAGGTATCACGCTCAAAATGACGCCTCAGGTCAATGAGGACGAGACGGTGGGTTTATTTTTAGAGCCCTCGATCACGACGGTGGCTGCCTCCAGTCTTTTCCCCACGGTATTTTTAGACCCCACATCTCGTGTTGTACGAACGATTGCGCGCATTAAGAACCACCAAACCTTGGTCATTGGCGGCCTGATGGAAAGGACCGGCGGGAACACCACGAAGAAGATCCCTTTTTTGGGGGATCTGCCTTTGGCCGGGAAGGCTTTTCGCTATGAGGATAAGGACGATGTGGACCGCGAGCTTGTCATTTTTATTACACCGCATATTGTGGATGGTTATGACAGCCTGACGAGCGGGAATTCCCAGATCCCGAACCAGGGGCCTGCGATGCAAAAAGTTTTGAGCGAATTTGAGGATGCCGAAATGTTGTCCGTTCTGGATGCGGTCGAGGCCGGGCAATCTAAAAAGAATATCATCTACAGGCAGGAAAAAAAAATGATAGGCAGGAGCAGTCAAAAACGGGAATCTTCCAAGAGCAAAGAAGAGATGGCCCGCGCGTTAAAGAAATTTGATGGCAAAAAATAAGAGCGAGAAATAATGGCCGGAAAAAACATAAGGATCGGCGATCTTTTGGTGGAAGCGGGGCTTTTGACCGCCGACAAGATCGACCAGGCGCTTAAGCAGCAGCAAAAAAATAAGGGCGAGCTTTTGGGCGCGGCGCTCATCCGCCTGGGGTTCATCACCGAAAAAGAGCTGGCTACCGCGCTCAGCCGTCAGCTGAGCATCCCCTTTTTTTCCATGGAAAATTGGCCGGGACTGGTCGGGGGCGCTAAAAAACTTGTCTACTTGATTCCGGAGGGCTACGCGCGAAAGAACGCGATCCTTCCCATCGAGCGCCGCGAGGATACGCTGCTTGTGGCGATGACCGACCCGACGGATGTGGTGGTGTTGGATAATCTTCGCAAGATGACGCACCTGGATATCGAGAGCGTGATCGCGACGCGCACGGATATTGGCACCGCGCTTAACGATGTGTACACGGAGGGAGGCGCGCTCAAGTCCGCGGTAGAATCATTTAAGGCGCAGTCCGAATCTCAAGGAGAAACGGAGGCCAGGGCCCCTGCGAGGGAAGTGATCGCTGAAGCCGACAAAGCGCCGGTGGTCCAGTTGGCTAACCTCATCCTGGATGAGGCGATACGCTACCGTGCCAGTGATATTCATTTGGAGCCGTACGAAAGAGATTCGTCCATTCGCTTCCGTATTGACGGGGTGCTCAAAGCCATGTCCCCTCCGGACAAAGTGATGTTCACCTCCCTGATCTCAAGGCTTAAGATCCTTTGCAATATGGATATCGCGGAAAAGCGCCTGCCTCAGGATGGAAGCTTCACCGCGACGGTCCGCAAAAAAGTCATCGATTTCCGTGTCTCGACCATCCCCACGATCTACGGAGAGAAGATGGTGTTGCGTATTTTGGACCGCGCCCGCGCGCGGCTGGAACTCGCGGCGCTGGGTTTTGAACCGGATGAATTGTCGCTGTTCCGTGAGGCGATCACCAAGCCCAACGGTTTGATCCTGATCACGGGTCCGACCGGCAGTGGTAAAACGACCACGCTTTATTCCGCACTGAATGAATTGAAAAGCGAGAAAGTGAATATTTCCACGATCGAAGATCCTGTCGAGTATCAGATGGAAGGCATCAACCAAGTGCAGGTCAAGTCCGGGATCGGACTGACTTTTGCCTCTGCCTTGCGCGCCTTTTTGCGTCAGGACCCGGACATCATTCTTGTGGGTGAAACGCGTGATCTGGAAACCGCGCAGATCTGTATCCGCTCAGCGCTTACGGGGCACCTTGTATTCAGCACGATCCATACCAACGACGCCATCTCAAGCGTTGCGCGTTTGGAGGACATCGGCATCGAACCCTTTCTGGTCGGCTCCTCTTTAGCGCTGATCGTGGCGCAGAGGCTCTTGCGGAAGCTGTGCCTCAAATGCAAGCAACCCCACAATCCGGATCCGGAGTTCTTTCCCAAGGGCATGACCTGGGAGGACTCTCAAGTTTTTTATGAGGCGATCGGCTGCGAGGATTGCGCTAAGACCGGGTATGCAGGGCGCATGGCCATTTATGAGATCGTGCCGATCAATGATGCGATGCGAGAGATGATCTCCAAAAAAGCGCCTGTGTCGGAGCTTCGCGCGGAAGCTTCCCGTAACGGGTGGCCGACGCTTGAGCAGAGTGCATTCCGGAAAGTTTTCTCCGGCATCACCTCCCTGGATGAGGCTCTGCGAATGGTCTTGATCAAGGAAGGATAAGACTCATGCCGCGTTTTCGCTACATCGCTCACACCCCTGAGGGCAAGCGTGTGATGGGGGATGAAACCGCTGTCGACGAAGCGTCTTTAGTGAGGATGCTTCAAGGCAAAAATCTTTTTGTTTCGCGTGTGGCCGTTGCCGGGCAAGAATTGAAAGGCGGCAATGCCAAAAAAATGCATCAAAAGGTCCTGGACCAGGACCGCCTCTATTTTGCGCGCGAATTAGCCACACTTTTGAATGCCGGGATCCCCTTTGACCGCGCATTGACTTTGGTGGCCGAGCAGGTCTTAAGCGTCCAGCTGGCCAAGGCGCTGGAACAAGTTCGCGAAGATGTGAACGCGGGCCTGCCTTTCCACAAAGCGATCTCCAAACAACCCAAATACATCCCGCCTCTGTGGAGCCATTTGGTCGAGGCCGGGGAGACGGGGGGAAATATCTCCGGTGTTTTGAAGCGCATTGCCTCTCAGCTTGAGCAGACCATCTCGCTTAAGAAAAAAGTCGTCTCGGCGGTGATGTATCCGGCGGTTTT
>CAZBIH010000150.1:0-3815 GCA_964492015.1 uncultured Planctomycetia bacterium
TTTATCAGCGCTGATTCCGTGAACGGAAATATTGATATGAACAATGCCATTGCCACCGTGGTTGAGGCTACAAGTCTTACGACAGGAAACGGATCTATTACTTTTGATCAAAGCGGCGGCGGAAATCTGACAGTGGATAAAGCGGATATCACCGGTGATGGTGAGATAGTTATCACGGTCGTCGGCCCGGCTTCATTGCTCATGATCAAAGAGGCGTCCACGGCTGATGGCGGAATGAATTTCTCCAGTCAGTTTGACCTTATCATCGACAACAATGCATTGGTCGCAGTGGGCCCGAATGACCCGGATGCCGACGGTCCTCATGGCGCTACTTTGACGGCGGATTCGGAGAATAATGGTGTCGGTAGTTTGATCATTAGAAACGGCGCGGTCGTGAATGGCGGTAATGGCCCTGTGGTTTTAAGGGGTGCCAATGCCGTGATCGGCGGGACGGTGCTTACCAACGATAATGTTAGTTTGACGACACCCGGACAGCTTTCTCTGGGGTTGATCTCCTCCTCATCTTTTAATCTTTCAGTGGGCGGTAATGTCACCGATACCAACGGCGATGCCAATAATCTAGTGGCGAATCAATCCTCTTCGATCAACGCGGGGGGCACGATTGGATCGCTTCTTGATCCGATCGAAATTGATATCGCGAGCGGTGATCTCTTGGCCACCTCCAACAACTCGTCAGATGGAGTATCGATCAACCTTCGTGGCCCCTTATCAGGTGATCTTGTCACTAATTTAACACCAGGGCTGGTTCTTTTTAATGACCATCCTGTGGCGGGAACTCCTCTATCGGTTCTTGAATCCGGTACGAGCCAAGCTACCAATATCATTAGCCAGGATCGTGGCAAAAATGGAATTGAAGATCTTCAGCGCAGCCAGAACCTGCAGCGTGGTTTGGGACTGGTGCCGGGTCTTGAGAAGCCCTTTGTTCCGACGGTGGATGTGGAGAGTTTCTTCAACAAAGCGCCTATTGTTACGGTCAGCCAGGAATTCGAAAAACTCTGGTTGCCCAAAGTGCGTCCTGTGGCAGTCGTCAAACCGGTGGTTCCCACGATCGTTGCGCCCGTGGTTCCCATACCGGTGGCCGAACAGCCCTTGGTTACACCGATCACAGTGCCTACGATCAAGCCGTTGGCAACACCCACTCAAATTCCCGTGGAAGTGATACCGACCATGGCGTCTGTGCGGCCTCAGCCGGCTTGGGTACAACAGGCACAAGACTGGTTTCGCGGCAATACTCAGGGACGACAAACTTTGCAAACTCTGCCTATGCCGCCTACCGGAAACCGTTTGTTCCAACGGGCCGTTGAACAAACACAGCCTACTGGAAATCGTTTACCCAAACAATCGGTCGAAGAAACAGCAGGGGCCGCATCAGCTCAAAGCTGATCTACTCCTATTGGACCTTAACGCGAATAAGTGGCTGAGGAGCTCTGAGTTTCCCAGAATGTAACGCGGGAAATGGGAAGTGTTTTGGATTGGGCGTAATCAAAAATGAGTTTGGCCAGAGATTCCGCGGTCGGGTTCTCCTCCATTAAAAAACAAGGCTCTCCGAGATCTTTTAAAATTTTGACCAGAGGGTCATTTGTTTTCAAGATCATCTTGTGGTCCAGTTCGCGGTCGACCCATTTCTGAATGATCTCCTTGATGTCGCCGAAGTCATAGACCATGCCGCGCGCGTCGAGTTTATCCGCGGCCAGCTCGATCTCTATTTTTCCATTGTGTCCATGGGGGTGGGCGCACTTGCCGTCATAGTTCATGAGGCGGTGGCCGTAGCAAAAATGGATCTCTTTGACGACTTGGTACATGTGTTCTCCTGAGGTGTCCGTGCTGCGGCAGGGCCTGCCTTCGAACAGCCCCCAATTTTCTCAAGTAATTCTTCTTGAAAAAATTCGGGGCGCCCCGTTCTCAGTCACCCGCCGCTGTGCTCGGACTCATTATACTATTGATCGTCCACCGTCGACCACCAGCACGGTCCCGTTTATATAATCATTTTCTACTAAAAAATTGACCGCATAAGCCACATCTTCAGGTTTTCCCCAGCGGCCGAGAGGGGTTTTTTGGATCACTATTTGGTTTTCTTCATCCGACAAGTCTTCAGGTTTTAGGACGGGTCCCGGCGCGACGGCGTTGACGCAGACGTTGGGGGCCAGGTCGCGTGCGAGCGCTTTGGTTAGGGTCAGAAGGCCGCCCTTGGAAACGCAGTAGGGGAGGTAATCCTTGTAGGGGCGAAACGCGCTCCAGTCTATGATGTTGATGATCTTGCCGCCGGCGTTTTTTTTCATGGCCAGGCCGATCTCGCGGGAGAGGAGGAAGTAACTTTTTAAATTGGCGTCCATGAATTGATCCCAGTCGGCCTCGGTGACGGTGTCGATAGGAGTTTTATGAAAAATAGAGGCGCTGTTGACTAGAATATCAACCGAGATATTTTTTTGGACCAATTCCTGGGTCATCAGCTGAACCTGTACGGAGTTTGAGAGATCCGCCTGGACTAGGTCACAGCGGACGCCCAGGCTTGTGACCTCATCCCGAGTTTTTTGCGCGGCCAGATCCGAATTGTGATAATGCAGGACGATGTGGGCCCCTTTTTGGGCCAGTTGCAGCGCGATGACGCGACCGACTCGTTTGGCGGCGCCTGTGACAAGAGCTGTTTTTCCTCTAATTTCCATAAAAGTATCATACCGCTCTTCTATGGTAAAATGCAAAGAATAGCCTATGAAAATCGCCATCTTCGATATCGGCACCAACTCCATCCATATGAAGATCGTCCAACTTTATCCGGACCTATCTTTTGAAGTGCTGGACCATAAAAAAGACATGACCCGCATCGGGGACGGGAGTTTCAGATCTAAAAAGCTTTCCCGCAGCGCGGTCAAGCGTGCTTTAAAAACACTCAGTCGTTTTTCTCATTTAGCTAAGCTTGAAGGTGTTGGCCGCACCATCGCGGTAGCTACCAGCGCCGTGCGCGACGCGAAAAACTCGTCTGATTTTGTAAAAGCTGTTCATCAAAAGACAGGCATCCGTGTCCGCATCATCAGCGGAAAGGAAGAAGGACGGCTTATTTTTCTGGGCGCTTCCTCCGGCCTGGCGCGGCCCAAAGAAAAAAGGCTTGTGATCGATATCGGCGGCGGCAGTGCGGAGTTTGTGTTGGGGGACCGGAGGCATATTGAGATGGATGAGAGTTTGCCGCTGGGTGTGGCGCGTTTGAAAGACCGTTTTCTTAAAAAAAATCCCCCCTCCAAAGACAACCTGCGCAACCTGGAAGAGTACGCGGAAGAGAATCTCTCGGATATTATAAATAGGACAGAGAAGAAAAATTTTTCACTGACAGGAACCGGCGGCACTCTGATCAATTTAGCTTCCATGGTCTATGAGATCCGTGAGTCGCGGTCTTTGAGGCTGAGAGGCTATTATGAACTTAAATCAAAAGAACTCTTGAAGCTTCACCGGAAGCTGATCCATATGAGCACCAAAAGAATAAGGAAGGTCCCCGGTCTGGACAAAAAACGGGCCGATTTGATCATTGCCGGAAGCGTTCTCGTTACGACGCTCCTGAAGCTGCTTAAAAAAGACCGTATCTATATATCTGATAAGGGGATACGAGAAGGACTAATTCTAGACTTTATCGTCAAAAAATACCTGAAACGGCAAAATGTGACACCAAGTCTTCGGGTACAGTGGTTTGGACAGAAACCCTTTTTTAGTGGTAAGATAATTCGTTGAAAAAGCCTCATCTGCGTCGTTGCTCAGTCGTTCGCTTGTGCGACGCTATTCCCATAGCGTCTCCGCGCTCTCTTCTT
>CAZBIH010000151.1:0-2636 GCA_964492015.1 uncultured Planctomycetia bacterium
CGGTCATGATATTCACCAGCGCTTTGACCTTATCGGCGCGGTATTGGATCCCATCGAGGCCGTATTCTTCATTGAGGCGGTCGGTCGCCAATCTCGGCCCGCGCTTGGCCAGGATCTCATCCACCAGAGTGGGCACCTGGCTTAAGTTTCCCGGGCCGCAAACAAGATCGATCTCAGGATTTTTTTTGAAAAATTTCTGTCCATGCTCCTGCGCCATGCACCCAAGGATCCCGATCACAAGGTTGGGATTCATTTCTTTGAGCCTGCGAAAATGCCCCATACGCCCAAACACTTTCTGCTCCGCATGGTCACGCACACTGCAGGTGTTGTAAAGAATGAGATCTGCCTCTTCGATCTCAACAGCATGCTCATAACCCCTGTCAAAAAGCAGGCCCGTGACCGCCTCCGAGTCACGCTCGTTCATCTGGCAGCCGAAAGTCTGTAAAAAAACTTTTTTGGAAGTCTTTAGTAAAATTGGCATTTTTTATTACTCACGGGATAGAAAACGGAATAGTTCTAAAGCTTTTGGTGAGTGACTTGTTTTTGGGCAAAAGCGGTATCGGCAAGTCCCTGAAAAGTCACATGAACACCGTTGGCACTGTATTGCATTTTAGTGACTTTTACAGGAAAAGGCTTCTCGTATAAGCTCTCGCTGAAAGCAGCCTCCAGCCCCCGCAGCAAAGGTGCCGGCAACGGAAGAGGGCCTATTTTTGCCCTCTGGACCTTAAGATGCATATCCCCCCTGCCGGATTCGCCCACATTCACGGTACCCACCCCCGAAACCTTGACACTGATACCCAGTTTAGTGACCATCGCACTGGCCTCGACCCCGGAATCGCTGATGCTCATCTGCAGATCTGAAAGTCCGCCACGGCCGTTCATTTTCCAGACAATACGCTCGTTAAGTTCTTTTTGGCTGTACAAATACGAAGCCTCTTGAGACCGGTCCACATAACTGGCACGCACGCGGATATCCTCTGCGATGATCTGAAGGGCCGAGGGAATGAATGATTTGATCACTTCATAAATAGGGGAAAGTTTTTGAACACGGCCATTGACATCCATGTTCTCACCCTCGTGAAGAGTCTTTAAAAACTCTCGGCCCCCCTGAAGGCTGTATTTATAAACATCGACAAACCCCTCCGTGACCGAGACATTCACACGATAAAACTCGCCTGAACGCATGCCAAAAGCCCACCGAAGAGCGCCCGCCGCTCCAATGATCAACACCAATAAAACCGCCAGAAAAATGATCGTTTTGACGAGTATCTTTTTCATGGTTCTCCTCTGCGGTCCATTCTACCACATACCTTTTTAAAGGGTCTATCGGGGCTCTTGCCCCTTTTTCCACTTCACATTGCACCCAATGCTGGGTTTTTGGATGGATGGAACTGGTTTTCCCGCCAACACAGCATCCATCGCCGCGCGCAAGTCCTTCCCGGTCACCGGCTTCCCGCTGCCCGGCCGGCTGTCATCCAGCTGTCCGCGGTACACTAATTTCCTTTTCTCATCAAATAGGAAAAAATCCGGTGTGCAGGCGGCGGTGTAATCGCGGGCTGTTTTTTGAGTCTCGTCGTAACACAGAGGGAATGAAAATTTCTTCTCTTTTACAAATTCTTTGAGACTCCCGGGCGCGTCCTCCGGATAATTCTCGGCGTCATTAGAACTGATGGCGAGGATCCCCGCCTCGCTGAACTGGTAATCCCGGCCAAGCTTCGACAGTTCTTCCTTAATATGCTGGACATAAGGGCAGTGCCGGCAGATGAACATCACCAGCAGTGCTTTTTGGCCCTCAAACTCCCCGAGCGAGATCTTTTTTCCGGTCACCACATCGGGCAATAAAAAATCGGGTGCCTGTGTACCTAGCGCCAGCATCGTCGAGGGGGTCAATACCATGTCACGCCTCCAAAATTAGTGAGTTGCCCAAAAGTTTACGTTCGTCTTCGCCGACCGTCAGATCTGCTTTTTCCACCGCAAGGCTTTGTTCTAATTTGAGATCAAAGGCCACGCGAATGAACGAACCTTTACCGACCGCAACAACTCTCTCAAAATCATCTTTTGAGAGAAGCTTCCGCACTGAATTTGAATCTCCGGCAGAAAAAAAATCCACCCGGAAATTTTTATAACTGCCCGCCGGCACCCGCCCCGCGTTATTGAAAAAAGTAACAACCGCCTCTTCCCTGGAAAGATCCACTTTCCTGTCCGGCTCGATCACCTTGATCCACTCCCCCGCATCATTCTTCAAATAAACGCCCTTAATGATAATAACGTAGGGGCCTGAAAAACTATTTGATGTGGAAAAATTATTCTCCTCGGCAATAGCAGTGGTTGACATAAAAAACCGTGCTAGAACTAGAAACGCGATAGACCCTTTTAAGACGCGCCGGGTGACGCGGAGCCTGGGATTAGGCAAGCTTCTTCCCTGTCAGCCGCCTAAACACATCCTTATAAGCCGCCGAGGTCTTATCCGCGATCTCCTTGGGAAGTTCAGGCCCCGGAGGAGTCTGGTTCCATCCGGACTGCAGAAGGTGGTTTCGCACGATCTGCTTGTCATAGCTCGGCTGATCCTGTCCGACCTTATATTTGGCCATGGGCCAAAAACGCGAGCTGTCCGGCGTCAGGACTTCATCGATCAG
>CAZBIH010000151.1:2736-3808 GCA_964492015.1 uncultured Planctomycetia bacterium
CCCACGACTGGCAACGGTAAATTTGTCTCCCAGACAGTCTTTTTGGATGAAATCATCACAGCGCTCATTTTTTCCCCTTTATGTTCCGATCTATAAAACTTAGAAATGAATTCCAACCTTGTTTCCCGCCCGAAGCTTTCTCTAGGCGATCCTGTATTGCCAGCCCGATCCCTTGCGCGGGAAAAGGCGAAGCCATGATCACTTGAGGCTTCATTTTATCAAGTTTACGCATGGCATGGAAGAGCCGCGAAGCGGCGTCATAAAGATCTTTTTTAGGGCTCAAAACACTTTGCCGCCAAAACAAGCCCGCCGGATCTTTTGCAGAAAAAGAAATACATGCGATCTTCGGCCAGGCACGGCCCGCCGCCAGCCGTTCTTTTTTCAAACGCTTCAATTTTTTGACAAAACGGCCCTGGCTCTCTCCCATCAGCACCAGAGGCACTTCAGGCGCATAATGACTCTTCATGAGCCCCGGCGATTCCTTTTTAGAAAATTTAAAATTCCGGATAACCTTCAAGCTGGCCGCTTTCTCGATCTCTTCAACCGTAATACCGCCCGGCCGCAAAAGAAATATTTTTCCATTTTCAATTTTAATGACCGTTGATTCAACGCCTACTTTCGAAGGCCCGCCGTCCAAAACAGCATCAATTTTTCCTCCCAGATCCTCCGCCACAGCCCTTGCCTCCGTGGGACTGGTATAACCAAAAAGGTTAGCGCTCGGCGCGGCAATCGGACAACCGGCTTCACGGATCAGACGAAGCGCGACCGGATGATCCGGCATGCGCACCGCCACCGTCGCAAGCCCCGAAGTCACCACATCCGGCACGTTCTTATTCTTAGGAAGGACGATCGAAAGCGGCCCCGGCCAGAAACTCTCCATCAAAATTTTCGCAGCATCCGGAACCTCATTCCAGAGAAGCACCGCACTCCTCGCACTTGCCACATGCACGATCAAAGGATCAAAACTGGGCCTCTTCTTCACTTCAAAGATTTTGCACACCGCTTTCTCATTAAACACATCCGCCCCAAGCCCATAAACCGTCTCCGTAGGAAATGCCACCACCCCGCCGCG
>CAZBIH010000152.1:0-3769 GCA_964492015.1 uncultured Planctomycetia bacterium
TCCAGCAGGGACTCATTCAGCCGCCGCGACGTCTTCACAAAAACCTGCGACTGGCTGTATTTGCGGATCAGGTCTTCGATGTAAGAAAGATATTTTTGAAGGATCAGATTTTTTTGCAAGAGCGCCGTTTTTTTGGTGATCTCGCAGGTCACGAACGGATTGCCGTCCCGGTCCGCGCCCACCCAGGATCCAAATTCTAAAAAAGGCGGGATCTCAAGCTCTTGCGCGCCAAACGCGTTGCGGAATTCCTGGCGTATCTTCTGTTGAAGATCCGGCAACAGGTCTAGGATCGTCCGCTGAAAATAAAAAAGGGTTTGATAGACCTCATCCAGAACCTCGACTTTTCTCTGGCGTACTTCCGAGGTCTGCCAGAGGATCTCAAGGGTACTCTTGATCTGGTTCATTGCATTTTCTTTTTCGTAAAATGTGAGGTCCTGCTTGTCGAGAGCTAAAAGGTTGGAGGCTATTCTCAAAAGATGATCCAACACCGTACGGCGCTTGGCCTCGGTCGGATGCGCGGTCAGTACCAGCTCAATGTGCATCTGAAGCATGAACTTGGCCACTTCCTCGGCTGAAAGCCCCTCGGCCTTTAAGTCATGAAAGAGTTTGCGAAGCGACATGTCCTGAAAAAGTGTGGGATCTTTTTCATACTCACGGATGCGGCGCACCCGCTGGGCCTCTTCGGCGATATTCACCAGCTGGAAATAAATAGTGAACGCGCGAGCGACTTTGTATGCGTCTTGCGGCGAAAGTGAGCTGATGATCTTCTTCTGTTGAGCGATTGAATCAGCCTTAGGATTTTGGCGAATATCCTTGGCGAGGCGGCGTATCTCCTCGATCTTGGCAAAAAGCTTCTCGCCCTCCTGCTCGAGGATCACATTCCCCAGGAGAGTCGTCAAGAATCTGACATCACGCCTCAGCGGCGAGTAGGAGCCCGATTTTTGGACTACTTCAGCGGTCATCATATTTTCTTTAATTGTTGAAGCGCTTCGTATTCATTTCCAAGCACCTCGAGGTTCAGATTTTCAGGGTATCCCAAGATCCCGTGTTTTTTTAAAATATTGTGCAGAGGATGCATTTTAGCCGCGCCAAACGTGTCCGGAACCGCGTCCACGATCCCCTCAAATTCCTGATCCTTGTACCGCACCCGGACAACATCACCCTCAAAAATTTCTTTCTGTCGCCGATCAAAAAGCCCTGTGCTTTCTAAAAAAATACAATCGCCGTAAGAGGCGCGGCGGGCCGGGTTGCCTTTTCCTTCATTTTCGCCGTGATCATCTTCGCAGAGAAGCACGTGGAGAAATTTCTGATATCCCCGGTAATACATCTTGTTTTCTTTGAGATGCCAGACGCGAAAGTGGATGTCTTTCATTTATTTCTTAAGAGACCATAATATCACAAATTCCCCCAAAATATTTTTCCCGGAAAAATGCGAAATAGCCTGCGAAACCGGCGCTCTGAAGACCTCTTCAAATTTTTTTGTAAGTTCCCTAGCTACAACGACTTGAATATCCCCCAGCGTTTCGTGGATCGCTTCCAAAGTCTTCAGCAGGCGATGCGGCGATTCATAAAAAATGACCGTCCGCTCTTCCTGGGCCAAAGACTTCAAAAGATTTTTCTTCTGTCCCTGTTTGACGGGGAAAAATCCCTCAAAAATAAATTTGTCCGTCGGCAGTCCCGAAAGAGTAAGCGCCGTTAAAAACGCCGCCGCCCCCGGAAGCGACTCCATGTGGATCCCCTGTTCGATCGCCGCCCGTATCAACCGATACCCCGGATCCGCAATCCCCGGCGTCCCCGCATCCGATATGAGCGCCACCTTCGCCCCATTTTTCATTTTCTCGATTAAATAAGGAGTTTTTTGCTTCTCAGAATAATCAAAATAGCTGACCAGCGGCTTATCGATCCCGTAATGGGTCAACAGCACCTTCGAATGCCGCGTATCTTCGCAAGCGATGAGATCGACTTTCTTCAAGGTTTCGATCGCCCGCACGCTCAGATCACCCAAATTGCCAATGGGCGTTGCGACTAAATATAAGATTCCATTTATCATGATTAAAAATACCGTGCAACCGACGAGTGGCAGAAAAAGCTTTTTGGGACGCGTAGACTAGGCGAGCGGCCATGGAGTCCCGCCGCTTTATAGCGGGACGAGCGAGCCTTGTCTCCGAGTGAAATTTTGGTCCTCGCCCGCCAAAGGCGGGTCCGCCTTCGGCGGAGAGGGGCAAAATGAACGGCGGCCCAAAAAGATTTTTCTGCCACTCGTCGCGGGTCCAGGGGTGATCCCTTATTCAACCGTGACAGATTTAGCCAAATTGCGAGGCTGATCAATGTCTTCTCCGAATTCCAACGCCACCAAATACGCGAACAGCTGAAGAGGAATGACCGTCAGAAGCGGCGAAAAAATTTCCAGAGTTTTCGGGATCTCGATCGTGAACACCGGATCCAGCCTTTGGATTTCATCATCCCCTTCGGTGACCACCGGAATGATGCGCCCGCCGCGTGCTTTGATCTCCTGAATGTTGGAAATCATTTTGTCATAAGTCTTGGACTGAGGCACCAAGCAGATCACCCACGGATTTTCATCGATGAGCGCAATCGGCCCGTGTTTCATTTCCCCCGCGGGATAACCCTCCGCCGGGATGTAGGCGATCTCTTTGAGCTTCAGCGCGCCTTCCAGCGCGATCGGATAATTGATGTTGCGCCCCAAATACAGGAAGAGCCCATTGGGCGAGCGCTTGCGTTCGTTATTTTTGGCGGAAAAATATTTTTCAAGCTGAGTGTGATAATGCACGTTGAAGCTGTGCACATTTTTTTTCCACTCAGCTTCTTTCTTTTTATAGCCGTCGAGAATTTTCTGGATGCGGTGAGGGATCAAAAGAAGCTCCTTTAAGAGTTCTTTTTCTTTTTTGGGCTTAATGGCTCTGGACAGGGAACCCAGATAAAACGAGAGAAGCGCCAAGATCGCCAGCTGTGCCGTGAACGCCTTGGTCGAAGCCACCGCGATCTCCGGGCCCGCGTGTGTGTAAATGACGCCTTTGGCCTCACGCGCGATGGAGCTTGCCAGCACGTTGCAGATGGCCAGCGTCAGAGCGCCCTTGGACTTGGCTTCTCTCAATCCCGCCAGCGTATCCGCCGTCTCGCCGCTCTGAGAGATCGCGATGACAAGCGTCTCCTTGTCGACTTTGGGATCGCGGTAACGAAATTCACTCGACGTATCTACCGAGACTGGGATCTTCGCCAGGTCTTCCAAAATATATTTTGCCGTCAAACCCGCGTGATAGGCGGTGCCGCAGGCGATAATACTGATCCTTTTGATCTTTCGAAATTGTGCGGGAGTGATCTTAAGCTCGTCAAAATGGATGTTTGTCCCGCTGATCCTCTCTTTTAAAATGGCGGCCAAAATTCCCGGCTGTTCAAAAATTTCTTTGAGCATGAAGTGCTCATAGCCGCCCTTTTTGGCCTGCGTAATATCCCAATCGATTTTTGTCACGGGCCGCGAGATCGCTTTTCCTGAAATATCCGTAATCGAAAAGATCCCATGGTTCATGGTGACCACATCCCCGTTTTCAATGAATGTCACGCGGTTGGTGTGTTCCAAAAGCGCCGAGATGTCGCTGGCGAGATAACTTTCTTCCTTGGTGGAGCCGATCACCAGCGGGCTGTCCATCTTCGCCGCGACAATTTTTCCGGGCTCCCGCGAAGCAATGACCGCGATCGCGTAGGTGCCCTTGAGATCTTTCAAAGTACGGCGCACGGCGTTCTCGAGATT
>CAZBIH010000153.1:0-3692 GCA_964492015.1 uncultured Planctomycetia bacterium
GCCCGGCAGGTACATGGATTCATCTTTGGATTTTGGACCGGGAACTTTGATCCCCGTGATGCTCCAATGGCGGTCATAGGTATCGCGCATCGGCAGATCGACGATCTTGATCGGTTCCAGCTTGTAGGATTTGAGGCTCCGGTAAAAAGATTTGAGCCAAAAGATCTCGGCGTCTTCCCAACGCAAGTGATTGCGGATATAAAGCGGCGTTACCTTTTCATAGCGTGAAAGCGCGTCAGAGAGGAGGACTGAACTTTCCACGCCGCCCGAGACCAAAACACAGCCGTGATTTTTGTGAGTTTCTTTGGACATATCTACTCGTGATTATACTGCAGGCTGACCTTAAACTTCGAGCCTTTTTGGGGGGCACTTTCGACCTCGATCTTGCCACCGTGACTCTCGATAATATGTTTAGTAATAGAAAGACCCAGGCCCGCTCCTCCGCTCTCCCTTGAACGGCTTTTGTCCACGCGGTAAAAACGCTCGAAAATTCTTGGGATATCCGCCTCAGAGATCCCAATACCCTCGTCCACAACTTCTATCACCGCCGATCCGTCCTTTTCAAAAGCGCGCACCAGAACTTTTCCTCCGTTAGAGCTGTATTTGACGGCATTATCAAGAAGATTGGAGATCACGCGCTCAAACAGCGCCGGGTCCGCCCTCAGTAGGAAGGGTCGCGGCGCGATCTCTTTTTCAATGTTTATTTTCTTCTCCAGAATTTTACGGTCCAGATAACTCAAAACCCGGGCAAGAATAGCCTCCAGATCCACCGCCTGGAATCGAAGTTGATTTTTCTCCGACTCAACCGAAGACAAAAGAAGCAGATCTTCGACAAGGCCGCTTAAGCTTTGAGCCTGATCCTCGATCGTGGAAAGAAATTTCATGCAGTTTTGTTTGTCTTCCACGGCACCGTCTTTCAACGTCTCCACATAACCAAGAATGGCGGTGAGCGGTGTTTTGAGTTCATGGGAAACGTTGGCGACAAACTCCGTACGGACCTTTTCCAATTTTTTCAATCGTGTCACATCGTGAAAAACTCCCACAGCCCCCAGAAAATCCGCGTCTCCCGACACCGGTGACACCTGGATCTCAAATATCTTCTCGGACAAAAGGACCGTATGCTCTTTTTGCAGCACCTGGCGATCCCGCAGGCAGGTCTCCATCATTTCATTGACTTCAGAATCGCGAAAAATTTCCCAGAAATAGGCCTGTTCCACGGAATTTTTCTTGAGGCCCAGCGCCTCCAGGAGCGCTGTGTTGACCAGAAGCGTTTTGCCCTGGGCATCCACGATGACAACACCCTCCGCCATGCTCTCAAGCGTCGCCAAAACCCTATCGCGGGTTTCCCCGGCCAACTGGCTTTTCTTCTCAAGCCGTGTGTGAGCCTCACGGGATCCGGACAACACCGATCTTTCCATTTTTTGGCGCTGTAAAATTTTTCCCACGAAGAAGAAAACAAGCGCACAAAGCACATAACCGGCCAGGAGACTAAAGAGCACGCAGATCCTCCTCGACAAAGCGGTAACCTGTGCCGCGGACGGTCTCGATAGAGTTGCGGCACTTCCCCAGTTTTTGGCGAATACTCTTCACATGGACATCCACCGAGCGATCGACGACAAAACTCTCCCCGCGCCAAGCGCCGTCCAAGATCTTTTCGCGGGAAAAAACTTTGCCGCGGTTTTCCATCAGGAACGCGAGAATGTTAAATTCAAGTTTGGTCAGCATCGCTGGTTTTCCCTGCACCATCACGCTGTGGCGCTCACGATCCAGAGTGATCCCGCCCGACTTCAGGACGGTGGCTTCATTTTTTTCCGAAACACCGGCCCGAAATATATTTTTGACACGCGCCAGAAGCACTTTGATACTGAATGGTTTAGAAATATAATCCGAAGCTCCCAGCTCAAGCCCCACCACCTGATCGATCTCGGTCCCTTTGGCGGTCAGCATGATCACGGGAATAGAACGGGTTTGACGGTCGGACTTCAAGAGACGGCACACTTCCAAGCCGTCCACCCCGGGAAGCATCAAGTCTAAAAGAATGAGATCCGGTTTTTTGGCGCGAGCGACTTCAAAACCTTCTTCACCGGAGAACGACGACAGGACTTGATAGCCTTCTTTTTCGAGATTGTACTGCAGGAGTTTAACGATATCCTTTTCATCATCGATGACGAGGATACGGTGCTTGGACATGTTTACTTCTTTTTGGGACTTCCGAGGACTTCTTTCACTTTATCCTTGATCTTGCTGTGTATCTCTTCGACGCTTTCTTCTGCTTCCACGGCCTCAAAATTAAACTCCTTGGCCAGCTTGTCATATTCCTTGATCAGAGCCGACTGATAATTGGCGAAGCTGTCAAAAAGGTCCTGTCCCATGTGCAGGTCCATGCCGGCTTCCCAGTAGTTCATGCCGCCGGCCTCGATCACGCGCGGGATCAAATCTTCCGTTTTGATCTTCAGGTAGATCACCAAATGCGGGATGATCGCGAAGCTGAAAAGACTGCGGATCCATTGTTGATCAGGGTCCCGCACCGCGTCACGGACAAAAGCCGTATAAATATAACGGTCCGTCAGCACAATATGCCCGGATTTTAGCGCAGGCAGGATCTGATTCTCAAAACGGTCGGCAAAATCCGTGGCATACAAAAGCGTGAACGTCATGCGGTCCATGATATTCCCGCTCTTGGCAAGCTCGATGGATTTCTGCATCAGGTTGGAACGCGCCCAGCCGGTCTCAAGCACGGCGTAGCCTTGGACTTCCAGCCAATTTTTCAAAAGCGAAACTTGAGTCGAGCGGCCCGTACCATCGGTCCCCTCGATCGCGATCAGTTTGCCTTTGATTTGAAAAGGCTTAAGATAGGCTAAATTTTCGCCAAAAAACTTTGGGCTTTCGGGCATAGATCGTCCTTTTTTTCAAATATCCCTTCAGATTTTCTTTCACCTTCTCGCGTACAATTTCCTGCTGGTCATGAATTTCAAGTGTCGCGTCGATCGACGTCAGAGAAAATTCCTCGATCATTTTTTTATACTCCTCCATGATCTTGCCCTGAAAAATTTTAAAGGACTCCTTAGTGTCCTTGGAAAGCTCAAGATCCATCCCCGCCTCGTGGAATTTGATCTGCGCACGATTGGAAAGAATGCGCTCGCAAGCGGTCTGGATGGGCACGTCAAAATAAAAGCTGATATCGGGTTTCACCGAGAAATTGTAAAGGTTGCGCACCCACTGAGGGCTGACACCACGCACCGCGTCGCGCGCAAACGCCGTGTAGGCATAACGATCCGCCAGGACGATCATGCCGGCTTTGAGCGGCGGGATGATCTGGTAATTCAAGCGGTCCGCAAAATCCGTCGCGTGCAAAAGGCTGAACGTCGTGGGAGTGAGAATATTCTTCTTCTTGCCGTCGCGTGTGGTCTCTTTGACCAGGTCCGAACTGTTCCATTCGGTAAAAAAGACCGAATAGCCTTCGGATTCCAGCCATTTTTTCAAAAGCGCGATCTGCGTGCTTTTTCCCGAACCGTCGACGCCTTCAACGATAAAAAGTTTTCCCGGATAATTATGTTTTTTGTCAAATGGAGGCATCTATGATCCTTGTAAAGGTTACGCTGATAATTTGTTGAAAAAGACTCATATGCTAGGCGCAAAGAAGAGAGCGCGGAGACGCTATGGGAATAGCGTCGCACAAGCGAACGACTGAG
>CAZBIH010000154.1:0-1316 GCA_964492015.1 uncultured Planctomycetia bacterium
GCCTGAAACTGCATGAGAAAATCATTGGCGCTTGCCCCACCGTCGACACGCAGAGTTTTAAACTCGCGTCCTGTATCTTTTTTCATCACTTCCAGCACATCACGCGTCTGGTAAGCGATCGACTCAAGGGCGGCGCGAACAAAATGTTCGCGTTTTGTACCTCGGGTAATTCCAAGGAATGTTCCGCGTGCGTGAGGGTCCCAATACGGCGCGCCCAAACCCACGAGCGCGGGGACAAAATAAACTCCTTCATTGGACGAAAGACTTTCCGCCATTTTTGCGGCATCTTTAGCGCTGTCGATGATCTTGATCCCATCCCTCAACCATTGGATCGCCGCGCCACCGATAAACACACTGCCTTCGACCGCGTATTCGGTGTGTTTAAGATCCCCCAAAGACCATGCGACCGTCGTCAGAAGATTTTTGGAGAATTTGGGAGCGGATCCGGTGCTCTCCAGCATAAAAAGCCCGGTCCCGTAGGTATTTTTAATCGTCCCAGGCTTAAAACACCCTTGAGCGAACGACGCCGACTGCTGATCACCGATAACACCGGTGATGGGAATATTTTTACCGAATAACTTCGCGTCCAATTCGGCGCAGGGCCCGCTCGACGGCACGACTTTAGGCAAAATATTAGCCGGGACGCGGAAGATATTGCAGAGAGAAGTGTCCCACCGTTTTGTCTTCAAATTAAAAAGCATCGTCCGTGAAGCGTTGGAGGAATCCGTCACGTGCGATTTGCCGCCCGAGAGTTTCCAGATGATCCATGTATCGATCGTCCCGCAAAGGATCTGACCGCGCCCTGCTTTCGTCCGAGCGCCCTTCACATGGTCCAGAAGCCAGGTCAATTTGCTGGCGCTGAAATACGCATCCAAAAACAATCCTGTTTTCGCGTGAATTGTTTTCTCAATGCCTTTTTTCTTCAGTTCTTCACAAAAACCCGCCGTGCGCCGGCACTGCCAAACGATCGCGTTGTGCAAAGGCTTGCCTGTTTTTTTATCCCAGATCAAAACCGTTTCGCGCTGATTGGTGATGCCGATCGCTGCGATGTCTTCGGGTTTAATTTTTTTAAATGTTTTGGACAAAATACCACGGACACTCCGCCAGATCTCCTGGGGGTCATGCTCCACCCATCCGGGCTTGGGGAAAATTTGCGTAAATTCCGCATACGCCTGAAATACGATCCTTTGCGACCGATCAAACACGATCGCCCGATTCCCCGTCGTCCCCAGATCCAGCGCTAAAATATATTTTTTCATCCGAAATAGATCCCTTTTCACCCACAAGTGCCAGAGGGGTCTGACCCCTGTGGTACT
>CAZBIH010000154.1:1416-3689 GCA_964492015.1 uncultured Planctomycetia bacterium
TCTTTTTTAATTTGAGAAGCGACTTTCTCCATCGCGGCCTGGAAACCCGCTTGGCGGCTTCCATGACCGACAAGAATGATGGTTGGCTTAGACAATTTCGCAGGATTTCTTCAAGATCCACCCGTTATTTTTATCCTGGAGAAATAGATAATACCATTCGTCCGTCTGGTCGATCACCCGGGCCAGAGCGCCCTCGTGCAGGACAAAAGCCTTGGTCTCTTTTTCCGATGGCCCGTAGCGCACCGCCGCCTCTTTCTCAAGAACCACAACACGCGGGTCCTTGACCGTAAGCCACTTGCCGTAGAATACAGCCCCGCTTAAGATCAAGAGCAGTACAAAAAATCCACCCAGGCCGGCTGTGAGCGACTTGGACCGGTGAAAACTAAAATTAAGCGCCGAAACCAGGAACAAGATCGCCAGGATCAGGCCGAACGCGAGTGCCGCCTCATCCACCGTCACCCACTCCAGAAGCTTCTGGACGCTTGAGACGAATACATTGTCATCCGAGTCCGAAATTCGGTCTGGGAGGACACTCTTGAGAGTGGACCGGTTCCATTCGATATCGCGGTCGCGGGGGTCCAACGCGTGCGCTCTTTCATAGTCCGCCAGAGAAGCTCCCCGGTCCCCTGAGCGAAATTCGGCACTGCCCAGATTGTAATACAGAGCAGCCGTAGGCTTTCCTGAAAGAAGCGCTTTCTCATATAGAGAAACCGCTGTTTTGTAATCCCCTGCCTGATATTTGCTGTTGGCCTCGCGGAAATCAGCGTCCTGGGCACACTGCGCTGATACAGAAAAAAGGGATAAAATAAAAAACAGAAGCAGGGGCTTTTTCATTTTAATTTTGTCCTCTCAAACAAAGTGATCACGCGATCCGCCAAATGGTACAGCTCCTGCATATCTTCTTTGGTTTTCTTGGAACGCGCAAATCTTCCGGAGGACAGCTCTTCAAATAAAATTTTGATATTGTTAAAAAGCTCCGGGGCCAATTCTTCGCCCGTCCGCGCTTCGATCGCCGGCAAAGAAACCGACTGCGCCGACACCCCCAGCTTATCCGCGAAATAAGAATAAACTGCCCGCGAGATCTCCTTGTAGAATTCTTCCTGTTTATCCTCATGCAGAAGACGCTTGGCGCTTTTTAATTTTTGTTTGGCAGTCGCGTGCGAGCGGTGGAATTTCAAGTCTTTCAATCCGGCCAGGCCATCCGTCTTGCGCCCCGACGCCAAGAAACCCAGGATGATCCATCCGGCAAAAAACAGCCCGTTCAATACCCAATAAAACGGCTTTTGATAAAAATTATAGCCGGACACCGCCCGTATATTTTGCGACGGTTTGATAAAACGAATATCCTTGGCCAGTACCGAAACATCCTCTTTCTGCGCCGGCTCAAATCCCGCGGCGGTGGAAGCAGGCCTGTCCTCTTCCTCCGCTTGCGCCGAACCTGTGACCGTCAAGACCTGCGGATCTGTTTTCATCACCTTGTACTGCCTGTCTTTCGGATCAAAATAAGAAAATACGACCGGCGGGATCGTGAACTTGCCCGGTTTTTTGGGAACGATCACGGTTTCGGCGATCTTTTCGCCTTCGACGATCAACTTCTCTTTTGAAATATTGATGGAGGAGGAAGAATCGTACACCTTAAAATCATCCAGCTTGGGAAATGTGGGCATTTCCAGCGTGCTGATATTGCCTCTGCCCCAGATGCGTACGCGGTAAGTCACCGGATCCCCCGCCTGGACGTCATTTTTATCAACAGCGCCCTCCATGAGATAATTTCCGACGGCACCCTTGAAACTGTCGGGTTTACCTTCGGTTGGAAGCGGCTTGACCATGATCTTCACCGGGCCTACCGTCAGATTTTTGGACACGATCTGAGCTATGAGGGACGATGGGAAGGAACGCCGCGCGCCAAAAATATTATTGGAAAAGAAATCATCAAAAGGATCGTCGGTTTGGACCTGAACATCAGCCGTAAGCGTTCCCGGCTCAAAATCGATCGTGCCGGCCTCCGTCGGGAACAAGGCCAATTTACGGACATCCGCGACCACATAACGCGAACCATCCAAAATCTTCTCGGTACGGCGTATCGTTTTCTCCGGAGGAAAATCTTCGACCCAAAAACCCGTCGTCACGGGCTCTTTTTCAAATCCTTTGTAAGTTGCCGAAAGCCTCGTATAAAAAGTGTAAGTCAGCATGACAGGCTCATTGATGTAGACATCGTCCTTGTCGATCCAGGCCTGGACAAAAATATCCTTGTCCGTCACCTGGCCTTGAGG
>CAZBIH010000155.1:0-3688 GCA_964492015.1 uncultured Planctomycetia bacterium
CACACGGCTGTCCGTCAGATCCGAAAGGGCTCCGATCGCAGCACCCAGCGAAGCGGAAAGGTTGGAATTGTCGACAAAAGCCACTTGCTGGCCATAAGCGCCCGTAGCCCGCTTGCGTGAAGCGCCGTTAAACTCCAACCAGGGCAACAGGCCCTTGTAGCCCAAAACTGCCTGGTCTGTTAGAAGCGATGAGGCGATCTTCTGCAAATTCACGATCGCCTGTTCCCGGCTGATGAACGCGTTGACCGCATCACCGGCCGCCAGATCCGCCAGATATTGCGCATAGAATCCAAGGTTGGTCGGCTGTGTGTAAAAAGCACCCGGCCTTTCATAAATATACCCGGAAGAAGCGTCGACGATCTGGGACCCGAGAGAAAAATACCCCGATCCCGCCTCGATGAAGTCTTCCTTCACTTTCGGCAGAAGTAGGCTCCAGTTGGCGTCCGAATAATACTTGATGCGCTTAAACTCCCCCGTGGTGCCGTCATAAACATAAACAGAAGAGAGCTCACTGCTGGAGGCCGTTTGCCGTTTGGCGCGATCGACGCGGCCCAGGCCGGTATTGTTCCAATTTTCATTTTTATAGAGGGTGTAAATATTGCCAAGCGTGTCGGGAGCCAGAAAAGTCCGCGCCTGCAAATAACCGGTGTCAAAATGAGTATTGCGCGCCAAAAGCACCCCCGCGGCCGAATAGTATTCAGAAGTTTTGAGCTTTCCGTTGGAATAATACCCCGTGTGAAGATCATAACTGCCATTCGGATAAGTAGTCCTTTGGGCGATCTCTTTCCACTGAGCGTCAAAATAGAGTACCCGCCCATCAGCCATCGTCCTCTGCGCACCGGTAAATTCATTGTTGGCGTTGTACAAATAAACATCGGTATAAACCACTTTCGTCCCTGAATAGATCTTGGCGGTATTGATCCTTAAGTTTTCATAATAAGTGAAGCTCGAGATCAATCGATTCGACGAACTGTAATAAGAACCTGTTTTAGGCTGAAGGCTTTCATAATATTCCGGGCCGTAAAGAAAATAATAACGGGAAATAAGATCAAGCTTTTTCGTGATACGAAACAAAAGGTCATAGTAATAGTTGTAATACCTGCCGGGAATGGATCGGATATAGCCGGTAAGTACTTTGGAGGAATTGTAAACGTAGGTTGTCGTGTCAAAGAGCGTCCCGTAAGTATAGCTTGAAACCGATTTGATGCGCGCGTCGGAATAATAGTCCGTCGAGCTATCAAGCATAAAAGAGCCGTAATAGCGCTTGTAATACTGCGCCCGGCCGGCCTGGCCGTTGGAAAAGAAATTGGAATACACATAATAGGTCCCGTCCGGCAGGACTTTTTTGGTCAACCGGTTCTGGGAATTGTAATACTCGACCTGGCCGCTGGTAAATGTCCGCACTTTTCCCGTATAAACATTCACCGTGTTGTAGCTGGACACATCCGTGTACTGAAGATTTCCCGACGCATCATAAATAAACTGTGTTTGAGTGATCTTCGTGCCGTTCTTGTTGTAATAAAGATCCGTTATCCTCTTCCCCGCCGCATTATAGGAATACGTGCGGTACTTCCCGTCGGCATAGATCGTCTTGGTCAGCTGACCCGCCGCGTTGAAGCAATCCGTCGTGCCGTTGGCATAGAGAGTCTTGACTTGAGTCAGTTGTTGAGAGGAGTTATAAATGTACGTGGTCGTCGATTCGAGGATGTTTCCGGCTTTGTAGTACGTAGTTTTGGATAAATTCTCGTAAGCATTGTACTCGTACACGTACGCTCGGCCATCCGTGTGGGTACGCTCTACTTCCCTGCGCGTGGAATAAGTCCCGGTAAAATACACGGTCCACCCGTCGGACTGGACGTAGGACCCGTCATAAGACAGTCCGTGAGGAGTCGTTAAGGCCGCGGCGGAAACTGAAAGCGCGGCGACTGTGTTCCGGTTGTCGATCAAAGACTGCGCGGAACTGCCGCTGGAGACAGCTTGCGCGGACGTAACACTCGACCCCGCGTTGGTTTCATTCACCGGAGTGACTTGAATAACAGCCCAAGAAAGTTCACTGCCGCAAAAAAACAACAGGGTGATAAGAGCTAGGGCCTTTTTCAGTAAGACGGAAGGAGTAAATGAAGTTGGCATAGACACCTCGAGGGTTTTTAATTTGTTCCCCCAAGTTACCATAAAACTACTTCATTGTCAAATTAACTTTGACTATAAATCAATATCAGGGACTTCGCCCAAAAAGGCTTTTTTTAGACCTAAGGATCTGAAAATAGCCGAATTTCTTGACCGGAACAAAATATTTTGAGATCAGAAATTTTATCAAAGTGCCGGGACGCAGGTACCCCAGGGAGACTCTGTCCAGCACGATATAGTCAAACGCTTCATTTTCCATCATCTCTCTATAGCGGCCCGGATCCCCGGACATGAACAGCTCCCGCAGGGTCATCATCGCCTTCACTTTGACCGGATGGACATACTCCAAATAGTACAAAACATCGGCCCTTGCCGCGATGATCGACTCTTCCGTGACGTGATCCCGGAGGTATTTTTCTGTCTCAGGCAGGCCGCTTTCACCGTAATTGAGCCAGGACTCCGCCGTGGTGTACGGCGCGGTTTGCCTTAGATTCAAGCCGGCATTGATGGGAAAAATAAGCAAAAGGCACAGAACCGAAAAAACTTGATAAAAATATTTCTTTTTTAAAAATGAGACCAAGACCGCGAATAAAAATACGGCCACTATCGGCCCATAATAGGCAAAAATAGTTGGTTTCCATATCTCATAGTCCTGAGGTGTCGATAAACTGAGAAGATAATCTCCCAACCGGTAATAATAGGCGCCCGCTCCGGTCAAGGCCGCCAAAACAATTAAAAATATCCATGCTTTCTTTTTAAAAAATTCCCGCAGTGGTTCCTCGTAGGCTGAAAATAAACGGCACAGATAAAAAACGACCGTGACGATAAAAAAAGGGTACACAGGATGCTGGTACTTCATCATATCAACACTGGGCTTGACATAAAAATAGGGAACCCAGACGGCCATAGCCGCGATCAAACAATAATCTGCGGCATCCGTTGTTTTCGTCTTAAAAAAATGCGCAGCCCTCGATAGAGCCGCCATCACAAGCAGAATAAAAAAGGGCGCCGAAACCCAAAAAATGGGCCAGCGGGCGATCATAAACGTTGATCGGAACGCGCGCAGATAAAAATCGATCTTTGAGATCCTTCCGACGCGAAATCCATATTGTTTTAGAAAAAAGATCTCAAGATTCATCCCGGTAACCCAACGGTACAACCCCGCCATCACCAGGATCATGAGGATCCCCACCAGAGCGATCACAACCACATCAAAAAATAAACGCCTCCATTGACGATTGATAAGGCGATACAGGGCCACTCCGAAAAGAAGCAAGGCCGGTGTTACCTCTTTTCCCAAAAATGCCGCCGCCAATATAAAAGCCAGAGAGACTCTTGAAAACCAGAAAACCCTGCCGGAGGAATTTTCATGTTTTACGAAAAGATAGAAAAAACACGCGGTAAAAAATGAAGTCCAGGTCGATTCCGCGTCCACCAGCAGGCTGTGTTGGATGAGTAAAGGATTCATCAAATACAATGTGAGGCATAAAAAAAGGCCTGCTTGCTTAAAAAAAGTACTTTCGTTTTTGGCCAAAAAATAAAAAGTCTTCAGCATAAAAAA
>CAZBIH010000156.1:0-3673 GCA_964492015.1 uncultured Planctomycetia bacterium
TCTTCCAGGATCTGGCTTAAAAATGAGACCTTTTTTAAATTTTTAAAATAAACCAACGCCGCGTTCTCGGTCAGCTCCATAATGATCTTGGAAACTCTGCCCCGTAATCCCGAAACGGTCTTAGCCTTGGATAGTTCCTGGCGTATCCAGTCACGTTCTTTAGGCTTCAACTCCTCCCGTTCCATCAGGCGGTCCACCCAATAGCGGTACCCTTTATCCGTCGGTACGCGGCCCGCAGAAGTGTGAGGCTGTTTTAAAAAACCTTCTTCCTCGAGGTCCGCCATGACATTTCGGATCGAAGCGGGCGACAACCCGAGGCTCGAATGCCGCGAGATGGTCCTGGAACCCACAGGCTCCGCCGTCTCAATATAGGAACGCACGATCACATCAAAAATGCGATCTTTTCTCACATCCGCCTTTGGTTGCGTCTCTTTTTTCTTCCGGGCCATGTCTTTTTCCTTTGTTAGCACTCTTACCTAATGAGTGCTAAAAATATATTACCATATTTTGGGGGGCTGTCAATACTGAGAAATTTACAGAAGGCTCCGGAGGGTGTCTTCCGCCCTCTTGGAAATAGAGGCCTTGAAATAAGCACCCCCGGGCTCATCCCGGCGGCTTAAAACCTCCGCCTCGCGGTACAAGTGATCCGCGAGCTTAAGCTTATTTCGCGGAATAAAAAAATCTTTCGTGCTGCGGCCCCCTCCCAGATCCACGGACAAGCACTCCAAAAGAAACGGAATGCCCTCTCCCGTCTTGGAGGAGACCAGAAGAACACCCTCCGCCGGCAAAGCCTTTTGGACCGCAACTTTTGGACCTTTTTCCAGAAGGTCAGATTTATTCAAAAGAAGGAATGTTTTTTTGCCCGAGGCGCCGATCTGGTCCAACACATCCTTGACAGCCTTTTCCACGATCTCAAGATCAGTCCGTGTCACATCCGCCACATGCAAAAGAATATCGGCATGCACCGTCTCCTCGAGTGTCGCTTTAAACGATTCGACCAAATGATGCGGGAGATCCCGTATAAAACCGACCGTATCTACCAGAAGCGCTTTTTGATTGCGCGGTAGTTTCAAAAGACGTGTTGTGGTATCCAGCGTCGAGAAAAGCTGATCTTTCACCAGCGTGTCAGAAACCGTGAGACGGTTAAAAAGACTCGATTTTCCCGCGTTGGTGTATCCCACCAAAGCGATGAGCGGAAGATCTTTTTCTTTTTTCTTCTCGATCGCTGTCTGACGCTTTTTTTGAAGCTCGACGAGTTCCCGGGAAAATCGGGTGATCTTCTCACGAATACGGCGGCGGTCCACTTCGAGTTTTTGTTCCCCCGGGCCGCGCGTCCCCACGCCGCCGCCAAGACGCGACAGATAAATTCCTTCACCGCCCAGGCGCGGCAAAAGGTATTTCAGCTGTGCCAGTTCTACCTGAAGCTTGCCTTCATTGGACCGGGCACGGCGCGCGAAAATATCCAAAATGAGTTGAGTACGATCGATCGTCTTGACCCCGAGGGCTTCTTCGAGATTTCTCTGCTGGCTGGGGCTTAAGTCGGACTCAAACACGACCACATTGGCTTTTTTCTTGATCACATCCAGCCGTATTTTTTCCGCCTGGCCTTTGCCGATAAAAAAAGCAGCGCTTGGCCTGTCTTGCTTAAATAATAAACTCTCCGCCACGGACAACCCGGCTCCCGAAGAAAGCTCGGCCAGCTCTTCCGCGAGGTCCTTGGTTTCCGAATCCCGCCGCACCGAATAAAAATCGACCGTAACAAGGATCGCGTGTTCTCTCATATCGATCTCTTCCAAAGTTCAAAAATTCTCTTCGCGATCTTCGCGGCGGACTCCCCCGCTCCCACTGGCACAGCCTCCACACCCTTTTCGTGCCGAAACCACGAAAGCTGGCGCTTAGCGTAGTGACGAGTATTTTTTCTTAAAAGATCCAGAGCCTCCGCAAGCGTGGTTTCCCCTCGAAGATAAGCGGACATCTCGCGAAAACCCAGGGCCATCGCAGCCGTTTGGCTTAGTTTTGGGGACAGCATACTTAATTCTTCTTTTGAATTAAGTATGCTGTCCCCATAATTCATCAGGCGCTTCACCTCATCCAAAAGACCCTCGTCGAGCATCGTTTGTGCCCGGCCGTTGATGCGCGCATAAAGTTCCGGGCGCTCCCGTTCCAGAAGAAAGATCCTTACGTCATAGTCTTCCCGAATACCACGCCGGTTGGGTTTTTGTTCAGAAAAAGACTTTCCAGATAAATGATGGACTTCCAGGGCCCGCACTAAACGCCGGGTGTCATTGGCATGTATCTTTTTGGCGGCGGCAGGGTCTATTTTCTCAAGCTTTTGATGGAGATAGCCGCTGCTGTGGACCTCCTGCTCCGAAATAAGTTTTTTACGATAAACCTCATCCCTCGAGGCTTCTCCCTCAGGCACTTCAAAAAGGCCGTCCAAGAGCGCCCGCAAATAAAGACCGGTGCCGCCGACAATAAGAGGTGTTTTCTTTTTTTTCAAAATTTTAAGGAGTAACTCGCCGGCATCTTTTCGAAATTTGGCGGCGTTATATTCTTCGGAAGGTTTAATGAATGAAACCAGATGAGTCTTAATTTTTTTGAGAACTTCTTCCGAAGGGGCTTGAGTCAGGATCGGCATATCCCGGTAAACCTGCATGGAGTCGCAGGAAATAATTTCAACCGGGGTGAGCTTTGAGAGTTCGAGAGCGACTTCCGTCTTCCCCGAGGCTGTGGGGCCGACCAGGCATAAAAGCGTGGGTTTCAATTAAACAAGTTCGCCCAAAAGCGTCTCATCCGCGACACTTAAAATTTTAGCCTGACGCAAAGTGCCGCAGATATTAGTGGGAGAATGAGCCACCACCCGCTTAAAATCCCGCGTGCGCCCAACGAAGCGGTCCTGATCGCGTTTCGAGCGATTTTCAAAAAGAATTTCAGTGGTCTTGCCGACATACGTCTGATTCTTGGCGAACGCGATCGCTCTTTGGGTCTCAAGAACGGATTGCAAACGGCGGTTTTTTTCTTCCTCCGGAACATCATTCACCAACTTGAGCGCGGGGGTTCCCGGACGGGGCGAATAGGCAAAAACATACGCGCTGTCAAATTGCACCGCTTCAAGCAGGTCCAGCGTATCCTGAAAATCTCTTTCCGTCTCCCCCGGAAAACCCACAATGAGATCTGTGGTCAGACTTCCCTCCGGTAAATAGGTGCGGTATTCTGCGATCTGCTCTTTGTACCACTCGATCGTGTGCTCGCGCTTCATACGCCGAAGCACCGCGTTCGAACCGGACTGCACGGGAAGATGCAAATGCTCGCACACCATGGGCAGATCTCGCATCACTTGAAAGAGGCGCGTGTGAGCATCCTTCGGGTGACTGGTAGTAAACCTTACACGCGAAATTTCAGGCGCAACTTCCTGTATTTTTTCCAAAAGCGTCGAAAAATCTATTTGTTCTTCCAGGCCCTTGCCGTACGAATTCACGTTCTGCCCCAAAAGCATCACGTCTTTGTACCCGCGCGAGGCCAGATCCTTCATCTCACGCAAAACACTTTCCGAATGCCGCGACTGCTCGTCCCCGCGCGTATACGGCACGATGCAATACGTGCAGCGGTGGTCACAGCCGGTCATGATATTCACCAGCGCTTTGACCTTATCGGCGCGGTATTGGATCCCATC
>CAZBIH010000157.1:0-3661 GCA_964492015.1 uncultured Planctomycetia bacterium
GCGATCTATTATTGGGATAGAAAAATTCGCTACCTCGACAGCCGTGCGGAGTTTGGATCCGCGATGAAGGAATATGAAAAAGGATTTTATTGTTTTATTTCAAAAAATGATCTGGGGGCGATGAAGGCGGCGTTCCCCGCGGCGGTTTTTTCGGTCAAGGGGGAGTTTGAAGACCGGCTGCTTGTTGCGGGATCCGAGGACAGCTAAGGCCCTATTCCAACCCGACCCTAAAACGGACTCCATAAAGCATGAAAAAAAGCCTCCCTTTCGCGGCGCTTGCCATTGTTCTTGGGTATACCGCCTATCTGCTTTACCGCCTCTTATTTTACAAAACCGGGCCCGGCGGCGGCGCGCGTGTTGTAGGCCTCTATTTGATCCCGGGTTTTTTGCTTCTTCTTATTTTAAGAGCAGGGGCCTTCTTTAAGAGGCCCGGGATCAGCCTCTCATCTTTGAAGCCCGCGCTTAAGATCAGCCTCTCATCGCGGTTGCTTCACACATTGCTATTTCTTGCCGTTGTCTTCGTTTTGAAACAGGCCGATCTTTCATGGAAAGACTTTGACCGAAGCGGTATGTTCATCACCACCAATCTTTTGTGCCGCCTGGTATTTTCAGTCTATTTCAGCGCCGCCTGTTTTGGCGCCGGAAAGATCGCGGTGGAAAGGCTGTTTGGTAAAGAAGAAGCGGGCGGCGCGGGAGAGAATTTTATCCTCTATTTTTTTACGGGAGCCGCAGGGCTTGCGCTGGCCGGCATTGCGGCTTTATTTTTGGGCGTGCTCAATGCCGTCTTTGCGCTTACGGTCATGACCCCTCTTATTTTTTACGCGGCGCCCTTCATTCAAGAGCCGGTAAGACTGCTTTATGCAAACGCGCGGCGGTCTTTCAACGAAAGCCCCTTTTACTTTTCCATCTATTTTATTTTTTCATGGATATTGGCCGGCGCTGTGCTGTTCGTGACCTTGAGCAAAGGCTTGTACCCGGGCTCACTGAACAATGATGTTTGGGAGCATTATCTTCACTATTACCGTGAAGTGCTTCGCACCGGCCATTGGGGGCCCAACGAGCTCTGGTATCATTTTTATATCTCAAAAGGCGCCGGCTTATTTTACTTGGCCGGTGCCTTAAGCGACGTTTTTGCCGTCCCGCTTGTCTCGTTGTGTTTTATCTTCGCCGTGTGTGTGATGCTGTTCCAGTGCGTCAGGACATCGATGAAGAATACGCTTTTGGCCTTAACGGCTGTGATCGTTTTTTTATGTTTGTATGACGGAGATCTTTTCAAGCATCACGCGGCGCTTGCCGGCTATCTTATTTTTTTGGTTTGGGTGACTGAGCGGGCACTTTTGGGCAAGAAAGCGCTTAAAGTGTATGCCGCGTGCGGCGCTTTGGCTTCGTTTTATCTTGGGTTTTACCAGCCGGCCGTGTTTGTTTTGGCGGCACTCTTTTTTTTAAGCGCCGCGCTTTGGTTTTTTGTATCAAAAGAGGCGAGGACAAAGATCTTTTTTTCCATCGCGCTTGGGATCGCGGGAACGGCGGGTATGCTCTTTGCGTTTACCGTCAATTTTGGAGTGACGGGCCTGTTCTTAGATTCACCGATACGTTTTTTTTGGCGTTTTGCGGATACCGAAAAATTTTTACGTGTCATCGGCCCCTCCGGCGCCGCTTATTTTTTGCAGGTCAATTCGGATCTGGCGGCGACCGCAGGTTTTTTTAACGCGGCCTGGGCCATGAAGATATTTAGGGTCCCGGTGCTTTTTTTGATCTTCCCGGCCCCGCTGATCGCGGTGGGCCTTTTTTTCGCGGGAAGGGAGATCTTCCTTGGAAACAGTTCAATAAAAAAAACAGCGCCCGGCCTGATCTTTATTTTATGCGCGCTTGTGTTTGGCCAGGCGGCCCAGGTAGCAAGCCTCGACCGCTTGTATGTGTTCATCGTTTTTTTTACGTTGTTTGCCGCTTTTTTTATTTTAAATTGCCTGTTAAATGCTTTCCCGGAATTTTATAAAAAGAGCGTTTCAGCGCTGGTGCTCCTATTTTTGGGTATCACCGCGTTTTCCGGCGCTATTGATAAGATCCATCCGATACGCCGCCAAGCGGCCGTCCGTTATGCGCTGGGCCGGTTTTCTTTCGCGGATGTTTTGGGGGAGACGGACCGGTTTTTTTCGACGAATAATATCGCATTGCCGACCGTCATGAAGTTTCACCGCGAGATCGGGGCGAATAAGAGGATCTTTAATATCGGCTTTGATCCGGGGCCCGCCTATTCATTCCCGTTGCCGGGGATCGTGTCAGAGCCGTCGTATACGCTGGGGCCCCGCGCCGAGGAAATTATATTCGGGCCTCCCGAAGAGACCAAACGGAGCCTGAAAGCGATGGGCCTCGATCATTTTATGATCAATTTTAATGACTGGATCTTTACAGGCCTGGCTTTTAGCCGTCTTTTTAACAGCGAAAATTTAAGCCGCTACTTTCGGGTGGTATCGGAGGATCGCGGCACTTTTCTTTTGACGTGGCGCGAGAGCGGGCAGGAGGAGAATATTCCGGAAGATCTGATACGCTTTTTAGATCTAAAAAGAAGCGCCGTGCTACTCTACCCTTTTTCTGATCAATTCCGGCAGGACCTGCTTGCCCGGGTAGAAAAATTTTTCAGGGACGGCGGGTCTTTAGAAAAGGGCGAGGGCCTGGAAAAGGCCCTGGAGGAGGCCCTTCTTAAAGACAGGGCCGATCCGCCCCAAATAAAGAGCAATCAAGAGCTCGCCTGGCAATTTGTGATCTTTATCACCCGGCAGTTCCCTCGGGATGCGGAACGTGTACTGAGCCTTACGAAGGCGAGAAGTGTATCTTCTAAAAAGAGCTTGAGCGAAGAGATGACTGACTCCATTCTTCAGTATGTCCAGGCCAATGAAGTTGTTTTTTACCGGAAAAAGCTTGGGAGTATGCTTGCGAGTAATCTTTTTAAGCAGCCGGTATCGTACCAGGAAATTTATAGATCAAGGGAAGATCTCCGGGCGCTCTTGAAGCAGAAATAAGCCCAAACAGAACCCCCCAGGTTAATTATTCAAAAGATCACCGGACCCCGTAAAAAACACCGAATAACCTGCCCTGATCAAGTAGTCTTATACACGTATTAGCATATTTAATCTCTGGATAACCAGGCTTAACCTATTTGAACTTTTTGCCTATTTGATTGATTTTTAGTCAAAATAGTATTGACATTAGTTTAATCGTGGTGTAGTTTCCTTATTATGTGGAGGAAACGCGATGAAGAATAGATTCATTCTAAAATCAATTTCCGCAAGCCTTGTCTTGAGTTTCTCATTCTCCAATTTAGTCTACGCCGTCGATCCCCGTGAACTTCTCCTGTTAGCCAAGAACTCTTTTAATGTGGAAGACCAAAGAAGAACAGGCTCCATCGAGCCGCTTCGACCCCTCGCCCAAAGCTTGAATGAAGCCGCGGTGGAACAGCAGAACACACTCCAAGACCTTCAGAATATGAATTTTTCTCTCACCACCCAAAACGGAGACATCCTAAAGTATGTCAACAACAAGCTCGAACAAGTCAAAAGACAGGATGGAACGTTTCTAAATAATATTGCTGTAGACACCCAAGGCAATATCCAAGACGCTAATTTAAAACTCTCCGACGGCTCTATCCAGGTATTGCAAGACG
>CAZBIH010000158.1:0-3648 GCA_964492015.1 uncultured Planctomycetia bacterium
AGCCTCGACCGAAAAATGGATTCCCTGATCTCCCGATCCATGGTCAAACATCCTCAGAACAATAATCCATCCGCTTCGACTCCGCCTCCTCAGCAACAGCAGCCTCCGGCCCGCAAGGAGAGGACTCTTTATGAAGCGATCTGCGCGGATTGTGGGAAGGTTTGTGAAGTTCCGTTCAGGCCTGTGGAGGGACGCTCGGTTTATTGCAAAGAATGTTTCGGGCGGCGTAAGGGCGGTCACCAACATGGAATGCCTATCTTGACACCCGCGGTGGCGTCTCCGAAGCCGGCTAGCAAGTTGGGTCTTCCTTCGATGGCTCCTGTCTCAGCGTCAACATCTTCCAAAAAAGCCAAAAAAACGGCTCCGGCTAAAAAGGCAAAGAAGAAAAAGAAGTAGCAGGACAGTGTTTGCCTAAAACGCTAGAACTCTTTAGAATAGCGGTACCATGAAGCCCTCTTTCACCCATTTGCACGTTCATACCAAATACAGTCTCTTGGACGCCGTTTGCCACATCGAGGACCTGGTTGAAGAGGCAAAGGCATTTGGCATGCCGTCGATCGCGATCACGGACAACGGCAACATGTTTGGCGTCATCGAATTTTACAGTGCCTGCAAAAAAGCGGGGATCAAGCCGATCATCGGGGCTGAAGTCTATGTGGCTCCGGAAAGCCGGTTTGATCGCGCGACGCATGGTTTGCAGGGCGCATCCTATCCGATGGTGCTTCTCTGTGAAAACGACTTGGGCTATTACAATTTAGTTCAGCTTGCCAGCATCGGATTTCTCGAAGGTTTTTATTACAAGCCGCGAGTAGACAAAGAGATGTTGCGCAAATATTCCAAAGGCCTCATCGCTCTCTCAGGGCCTCTGCGCGGTGAGATCCCTCACAACTTGAATCTTGGCCAGCCGGACAAAGCCACCAAGGCGGCGCTGGAATATCAGGAAATTTTTGGCAAAGAAAATTTTTATCTGGAGATCATCCACAGCGGTTTGCGTGAGCAGGAAAAAGCCAATGAGGAGATGATCAAGCTTTCCAAGACACTCGACATTCCGCTCGTCGCTGCCAATGACGTGCATTATTTGAAGCGCGAATACGCGCGCGCTCATGAAGTCATCACCTGTATTCAGTCCCAGCATACCTTGGATGATCCCAAAAGATTCCGCCTGAATACCGACGAATTTTATTTCAAAAGCCCTGAGGAGATGATCCGAAGCTACAAGGATACCCCGGAAGCGATCGAGAATGCCATCAAAGTTGCCGAGCGGTGCAAAGTCGAATTTGATTTTACCAAGACGCACGTGCCGATATTCGAGCCGCCGGCGGGCAAGACGCGTGAGGATTATTTTTGGGAGCTCATCCAGGCGGGACTAAAAGATCGGTACCCTGAGATCACCGATGTGATCAAAAAACGCGTCGAGCATGAATTTGAAGTTATCAAAAAGAGCGGGTATGTCAGCTATTTTCTCATCGTCTGGGATTTTGTTCATTTTGCCAAAAAAAGCGGAATTCCCGTCGGCCCGGGCCGTGGTTCGGCGGCCGGGAGCGTCATCAGCTACGCGCTGGGGATCACCGATATTGATCCGTTGCCGTACGACTTGCTGTTTGAAAGATTCTTGAATCCCGAACGCGTCACCCTACCGGATATCGATATTGATTTTTGTTATGAAAGGCGCGACGACGTCATCAAGTATGTGACGGATAAATATTCCTCGGACAATGTGGCGCAGATCATCACATTCGGGACGATGATGGCCAAGGCCGTTATCCGCGATGTGGGCCGCGTCATGAACATGCCTTACGCCGAAGTGGACAGGATCGCCAAGCTTATCCCGACGGAGCTTGAAATCACCATCGAAATGGCGCTCGAAAAAGAGCCGGAACTGAAGAGTCTCTATAAGACCAATCCCCAGGTCACCGAGCTCATCAACACAGCGCAGATCCTTGAGGGGATGGCGCGCCACGCCTCCACGCACGCGGCTGGCGTCGTGATCAGCCAGAAACCTCTGCGTGAGCACGTGCCTCTTTACAAAACGGGAGACGGTGACATCTCGACGCAGTTCGGCATGGAGTCACTGGAGAAGATCGGGCTTCTCAAGATGGATTTTCTGGGCTTGCGCACGCTGACTGTCATTGACGACACGCTCAAGATCATCAAGCGCATCCAGAAAAAAGAGATCCGCTGGAAAGAGATACCGCTCGATGACAAAAAAACTTTTGAGTATTTGTGCAAAGCGCAGTCCATCGGCGTGTTTCAGCTGGAAAGTTCGGGCATGCGCGATATTTTGAAAAAACTGCGTCCGGACAAATTTGAGGATTTGATCGCCATTCTTGCGCTGTACCGGCCGGGTCCGATCGGTTCCGGCATGGTGGATGAATTTATCAAAAGAAAACACGGCCTCATCCCGATCGTGTATGACCAGCCGCTTTTGGAGCCGATCCTAAAGGACACCTACGGGATCATCGTCTTCCAAGAGCAGATCATGAAGATCGTGAACATCCTAGCCGGTTTCTCGCTGGGAAAATCGGATTCGCTCCGCCGCGCTATTTCTAAGAAAAAAGAAGGTGTGATGCTTGAGGCCCGCAAGGATTTCGTCGAGGGCTGTGCCAAAAATCAGATCGAGGACAGGATCGCCGACAAGATATTTAATTTCATCGTCCATTTTGCGGGCTACGGTTTCAATAAATCTCACTCGGCGGCGTATGCGATGATCTCTTACCAGACCGCTTACTTGAAAGCCAATTATTCCGTCGAGTTCATGACAGCGCTTCTCTCCTCAGAAAAAGACAACACGGACAAAGTCGTGCTGTATATCGAGGAGGCCAAACACATGGGCCTGCAGGTCCTGCCGCCGGACGTGAATGAAAGTTTTCCGCAGTTCACCGTCGTGGGCGCCGATACGATCCGTTTCGGTTTGTCGGCGGTCAAAAACGTAGGGCAGTTCGCCATCGATGCGATCATTCAAGGCCGCATCAAGCGTAATCGTTTCAAATCTTTTTACGACCTCACCGAAAACGTGGATTTGCGTGTCGTCAACCGCAAGGTGCTTGAAAGCTTGATCAAGTGCGGGGCATTCGACACGATGGGAATTTTCCGCTCACGGCTTTTTGAGAGTCTGGATCGGGCTCTGGGCCGTGCCGGACAAGCTCAGAAGGACAAGTCGAGCGGGCAGATCTCCTTTTTTGACTCTTTTGACCAGGCTAAAAGCGCTGACGGCGCCGATGACATGCCGAACATCCCCGAATGGGAGGAAAGTGTCCGCCTGACTCACGAAAAAGAAATGCTCGGGTTTTATGTCACGGGCCATCCGCTGGACCGCTACCGCAAAGAGATCAAAAGCTATTCGACCGTCAACACCGCGACCATTGCGAACCGCCGGGATCAGGAAGAGGTGATCATTGGCGGCCTGGTCAATAAGCTCAAGCTCACGCAAACCAAAAAGAACAACGAGCGCATGGCCATCCTCACACTTGAGGATCCTGAAGGGACGATCGATATGCTAGTGTTTCCAAGGTCTTACAAAGAATGCGGGCACCTTCTAGTCAAGGACGCGATCCTGTTTTTCAAAGGCAATGTAGATAAAAAAGAGGGCACGCCCAAACTTTTAATCAATGAGGTGACCACGATCCAGGAAGCGCATAAAAAATTCAC
>CAZBIH010000159.1:0-3601 GCA_964492015.1 uncultured Planctomycetia bacterium
AAGATGCGCGCGTTTACTTTTTTGCCGGCGGGAAACGACGACTCAAGCAATTGCGGGTTGGCGAGGTCTGTCTCCGAGATGTGGAGAAGGCCTTCGACATCTTTTTCGATCTCGACAAACACGCCGAAACTGGCGACTTTGGTCACGGTTCCCATGACATTGTCACCGGTGTTCAGTTTGGCCGCGACCTCATCCCATGGGTCTTGGGTGAGCTGTTTGAGGCCCAGCGAGAGCTTACGGTTGATCTGATCGACCATGAGGACCATCGCTTCGACTTCCTGGCCTTTTTTCAGCACATCCTTGGGATGTCCGACTTTCTTGGTCCAGGAGATATCGGAAACGTGGATCAGGCCGTCGATCCCCTCTTCGAGTTCGACGAACGCGCCGAATTCCGTCAGGTTGCGGACAACGCCTTTGACGGTCTTGCGGACTGGATAGCGCTCTTCGACCCCGACCCAGGGATTGGATTCGGTTTGTTTAATACCCAACGATATTTTCTCATGCTCTTTGTCGAGATTCAGGACCATGACATCGACCGGATCGCCGACTTTGAACACTTCGGCGGGATTGGTGATGCGTTTGGACCAGGAGATCTCGGAAACGTGCACAAGGCCTTCGATGCCGCGCTCAAGCTCGACGAACACGCCGTAAGGAACGACATTGACGACTTTGCCCTTGACCTTGCAGCCGATCGGAAATTTCTGATCGACGCCCATCCAGGGATTGGCTTCTTTTTGTTTCAAGCCGAGAGAGACCTTCATGCTTTCTTTATCGAACGAGAGGATCTTCACATCGATCTTGTCGCCGACTTTCACAAGCTCGGACGGATGATTGATGCGGCCCCAACTCATGTCAGTGATGTGCAGAAGACCGTCGATGCCGCCGAGGTTGATGAACACACCGAAATCGGTGATGTTCTTTACAACGCCCTTGCGCATAGAACCGACCTCAAGCTCTTCGAGGATCTTGGCTTTGGATTCTTGCTTTTCTTTTTCCAGAAGGTCCTTGCGCGAGACGATGATATTCTTGCGGCTCGGATTGACCTTCACAATTTTAACGGAGAACGTCTGGCCCAGAAGCGAGTTGAGGCTTCCGAAACCTTTCAAGAATGCAAGAGACGCGGGCAAGAAAGCTTCGACGCCAATATCCACCATGAGACCGCCTTTGACTTTGCGGACCACACGGCCTTCGACGGTATCGCCTTCTTTGGACTGCTCAACCACGCGGTCCCAACCCTGGCTCTTCTCGGCTTTCTTGCGTGAAAGCACGATACGGCCATGCTCGTTCTCGGTCTGTTCGAGGAGCACTTCTACCTCGTCGCCGATATTGAGCGTCTTTAAATTATCAAACTCATACGCCGGAATGATGCCTTCGGATTTGTATCCGACATCGACGATCACTTCCTTAGACGTGATATTGGTGATGATGCCCTTAATGACACTGCCTTCGCCGAGCTTATGAAAGGTCATTTCATAATCAATGACTGCCGTGGGTTGTATCCCGTCCTGGATATCCTCATCGGTAAAAAGCCTTACGAGTCCTAACGTCATACTTCCTCCTTGTCGGCCAACGTTATGCTGGCCGATTTCCGGAAACGACGATCGCAGACGAACAGGTTAAGCGAACTATCATTTTTTACCCGGAACAAAATCTTACCGCTTCTTACCGGACCCCGTCCCAAAGGGACACGTTAGCTTACTCTTACTTCTTTTCTAACGTGTCCCTTTGGGACGGGGTCCGTAACTCAACGTCGAGTTTAATCTTTGTGATGCGCGCCATGATCTCGCGGCTCACCGCCCCATACGGGTCTTGCGCTTCCATCAAACTTTTGTCTTCGGCCGGAATGAACGGCTCACCGTAGTAAGCCTGCACCGGTTTCAATTTAAAGAACCCGCCCTTTTTGGGAAAAGCCTCATAGCTTCCGCGGATATAAACAGGCACCACATACGCCGCGCTTTTGGCCGCCAGAAATCCGATGCCGCTTTCAGGCTCATTCATTTGACCGTCCGCCGAGCGTGTCCCCTCAGGAAAAACCACCACGCACTGACCATCTTTCAAGAGGCGGATCAAGTCGCGAATACTGCGAAAATCATCCTTCTCGCTTTTGATCGGATAAGCCCCAATCCCCCGCAAAATGATGCCGACAACAAAATTTTTAAATAGATACTCTTTGGCCAAAAAAGTCACGCGTCTCTGGAGAGAAATCCCAAGGATGGGTGGGTCTAAAAAACTCTGATGATTGGGCGCCAAAATCACGCCCCGCTTGTCCGCTTCTGTGGGTACATTTTGAGTCCCATGAGCCTTAAAACGAAACAAAACCTTAAAAAGAATATAAAGAACAGCGCTGATAAAATGGTAAAAAAAACCGGAACCCTTGTACTGGCTCATGATTGAATGAACTGCAAGATTCTATCAACCGTCTGGTCGATTGTCAATAAAGAGGTGTCCAGCCGAATAGCGTCCTTAGCCTGCCTTAAAGGGCCCTCGGTCCTCTGGGTATCGCTCTTGTCTCTAATTTTTTGGTCTTTTAACACCTGGGACAACGTGGCTTTTTTTCCGGCGGCACGCAAATCCCTTACACGGCGCAGTGCCCGGATACGAGAATTGGCGACAAAGAAAAATTTATAGTCCGCATCCGGAAACACTTTGGTGCCGATATCACGTCCCTCCATGACACCGCCCGCCACCCCGCCCATTTGACGCTGCTTCTTCACCATCTCACGGCGGATAAGGGCTTCTTGCGCCACATACACCACATTCTTGGTCAACTCCGGCTCGCGGATGGCCCGTGTCACGTCTTTGCCGTCGAGAAATACTTTCTGGCCTCCGCGGGAATCACGCAATTCGATCTTGGAGGATTTGGCCGCGGCAACGAGTTTCTTTTTGTCTTCAAATGAGATCCCAGACTTCATAACTTTAAGCGTCACCGCGCGGTACATAGCGCCGGTGTCGATGAACGGGAGTTTTAATTTCTTGGCGAGGGCAATGGCAGTCGAGGACTTCCCGCTTCCCGCGGGGCCGTCAATGGCGATAATGATCTTTTTAGGCCGAGTGCTTGTTGGCATTCGCGATCAAATTTTTTAAAGCAGCGGCGTTCTTTTGGCTGAGAGCTTTTTTAACTTGGGAGAAATTTTTCTCAAAAATATTCATGGCTTGAAGCATCGATTCACGGTTGGTTAAAAAAATGTCAACCCACATATCCGGATTGGATCCGGCAATGCGCGCCAGACCTTTCAGACTCGGATTCAAGGGAAATTTAGGCTTCTTAAAATTTTGAAATAAAGAAAAAGCTAAAAGATGCGGTAGGTGGCTGGCTTTCGCGACCCAAGCGTCGTGTTTCTTGGCATCCATCACGATGGGCAGAGCTCCAAGCGATTTCCAGAATTGACTGATCTTCGCATTGGGTTTTGTCAAAAAACAGACAGCATCTTGAAACATATCCGCCGAAGCATTCTCGACACCGGAGTTTTCGGAGCCCGCCATGGGGTGACAACCGATAAAAATATTTTTACGAAAATATTTCTGGGCTTCTTTTTCGATGAGCGCCTTGGAGCTGCCGATATCGATCACGACCGCGTCCTTTTTAAGATGCGGCGCGATG
>CAZBIH010000160.1:0-3584 GCA_964492015.1 uncultured Planctomycetia bacterium
CTATCCATAACGCTTTGAGCGATCGCGTTTTCTGCTCTTCGAGTAGAAACCGCCAACCCTGCCTTGCCGGCAGACAGGCGCGCGGCGTTTAGTAAGGCTGGGGGCGGAAGGCTGGGGGCGGAAGGAAAATCAGAAGCTACTGAATGGACTGAATCAAAGCGTTCAACATTGCCGAGATCTCTCCGCAGGCGGTAAGAATCTCTTCGGCTTGTTCTGGCTTTAAGTATTTCAAATTCTTTGCGATTTGAATAAGGGTTATAGTCTCGTATACCGATCCTCTGGACATATGAAAGTATTGCAGCCAAAGGGGTCACGTCTCCCCTTGGATGCACCTGAGCTAATCTCGATCCTGAGGGGGGTGCGGGCAAGCGGAGACTTGACCCCTCAGATTCGGAGAGAAGATTGATCTCTTCATCGGGAATTTCGGGCGCAAAAACAGGCACCGGGCCCGCCGCGGCCTTGTGATAATCCGACTCGGCAGCCAATCTGGCGCCATATGCCAAAGTCTTTTTAATTGAATGCTCCGACTCGCCTTCGAGTATCAATGCGGCTTCGAGATCAAACTTGAGGCGCTTATCCGAGATCGAGTCGATCTGTCGAAGCAACTGTCCGGCCCAGACATCGACGATGTCCTCACGCAGGAGACCATTTAAGAATCTTCTTCTGAATCCATCCCAAAAAGACCGACTTCGCACGATCTCCCGCACAAGTTGCTTAAGAAGTTCCCCGGCGGCCGTCAAACGCCTGTCTATCTCCCCCTCGGATATCTGAGAATTCCCGAGGATGAACTTTCCTTCGGAAACCGCGAGCCGCGCCCCGCCATGCGGCGGGGTTCCGGCGGACGGCGGCGAAGCCGCTCCCGCCAACCGCGCGCCTTCTTTATTGAACCGCTCAAAAGTTTCCGTCACCACGGCCTCCAGTTGCTCAAATTGATCGAGAGGCAAATTCAGTTTGAATCCACCGGACAGCCATTGCGGCTCTAGTTGCGAGAGATGAAAAGTTTGATGTTCACCCCCGGGTGTTCGAAAATATACTGGCTCGAAGTTTCCTGTTGCGAGGTTATAATTGACGTCAAAAACAAACCCTTCTCCCTTGTAAGGCAGGTCCTTGGCTTCCATAACCCCAATGTTAGAAAACATGCCTTCTTTATTCATCCATACGGTCAAACGAAGCTTATTCTGATAAAAGATTGTGACATGGTTCTGATGGGCTCTGGCCAAACCGTCAAAATTTTCTCTTGATACTTTGAGGATGTTTAAATTGTAATCAATCTTGACGCCAGACACCGGAGGCTCGCCTTCCGGGTAAGCTGATTGGTAGGCATCGTTCATCAGCTTTTGACGGTCGTCAAAAATCTTGAAAGGGTAATAATCGCTGAACAACGTCCGGATCAGATTTTGGACTTGCTTTGGTTCAAGATCTGCACGAATGATGACGATTATTGATTTCCCATCAGGCTGTTTGATAACCCATGGAGCTTCGTTTGTGCCCACCGGCACATGTATTTTACGTATGGCCACCACGTAGTCTTTATAATCAAAATCATCGAGCGAAGAATCCTGATCATCAAGCAGGTTGTTTAAAAATTTTTCAAGATTCCTTAGATCCGCCAACCGCGCGCCAGCGGACACCGGGGGATTTAAAATACCTACAAGCAACCGATTGAGTTGCCGAGATTTTTTTGGACGGTGTGGAGAATCTTTTGGACGGTTTGGATTTAGAAAACCGAATCTTTTTTTGATTTCCTTAAAAAATGCTTTCCAATCCACAGTCTCAGGATCGATCTGATAAATTTGAGTTCTTTTACCAATATCATAACCCTGACGTTGAAAACCAAGCGGCTCGGGCAGTTCGTGGCTCTCGGTCAGAATAATTGTCCACAATTTGTCTCTTGAGCTTTCCAAGTCCGCGTTCAGCGTTTCATTCAGGCGGCGAGAGAGGTCTTGAATCTCCGCTGACTGCGGAGCGAGGAGAACCGGGCGAGGTTCCTCCCTCACAACCACGGGTGGCTCAAGATCGACACTATCGATGGACTTCCGTCTAAACCGCGATGTAAGCCACCTCCATCCGCGTATCAACCGAGAAGGCGATTTCTCTTCTCCTTCCGCCAACCGCGCGCCCAGCTTTAGTGTTACGATTTTGGGGAAGAGATCCGCAAAGATCCGAGTGGCGGCAATGGGGTTGATGAAACGGTCGTCACTGGCAAATAATCCGAGCATGTCGTAGCCGGCCAGTCTTTGCGCCAGCGTATCGCTTACCGACCGGTAAGCGGCAAGCGTCTCGTCATAGCTCTGAGCGCGGCCAAGCCCCGAGCTGATCATGTCGAGATCCACGTCGGCCACGCCTCCCCGCGCCGGCTCAAAAGGATCGGACAATTCAAAAATACCGTCGTTGAAAATAAGCTTGCCCTGCCCCAGCCGGTCCACCTCTTCTTTATCCGGTGTCATCCGTATCCAGCGAAGCTTCCAAGAATCTCCCTTTAAATAATCAAACCAAATCCCCAACAAATATTGAGCGTGGGACTGTACTTGAGCTCGATTGAAAGAGGATTTGAATTCCTGTGCTTGATTTAAATAAGCCGGATCTCGATCTATTGCTTTCTTAAGATCCGAATAATTTTCTGGCCACAGAGCGTCTGAGTGGTGGTCATAATGATCAATCCGTTTCTCCTTCAAAGGTCCGGACCGGAATAAATACTGATCAAAAAACGCGTACATGAGGTTGTGATTGTCGTACAGATAAGTTTGTGAGCCGTCCGGGAAAACAAAACGCAGATAAAAAGTGCCTCCGAAATAATAGGGTTTGTCATTAATCTTGATCTGATAAACAAAATTTGAAAAATAATTTTTGAACCAGTCAAAACGTCCGCGACGCTGACTGTGAGGGTGAATCCAGTGGGTCACCAAAAGCGGATTCAATAGAGAAAAGTGCTCCTGATAAATTTGAATACGCGCATCCACTTTCATTGATGCCAACGGATGATGCATAGTGAAATCTCGGAAAGCCGCGCCCAAATCTTTACCGATCGCTTCGATCCGCTCGAAGCTCTGAGTCAGCGCATCGCCGCCCGACACCAGCGCTTTTTTGGCCAGATGACGGAACACCGTCAACCTTTCGGACAAAACGGTAAAAGACGACGTGGGGGCGGCTTCTTTAAAATTCTTGATCAGCCATTCGATGTCCCTCTCTATCCAGGCAACACGATGGTCCAGTGCTTCGCGAAGCCTATCCCGGCCATCCCAGGGCTCATTGCCATCAAAAATATAGATCGAGTCGTCGTTGTAGTGCGAGTCTGTGGCGCCAGCCAACCAGCCCTCAAGACGGCGATTCAGATCATCCTGCCCCGCGTCTTTTGTGGGCCTTCTGAAAAAGTTCTCAACAGCCGTCGCAAAACGACGGAGTTTACCAACCGCCAAGCCGCGGCTAAAAAATCTGAATATTTTTCCCAGGGGCGACGCCAAATAACGCCCTGTCCCTTGCCAATCGACGGCCGGTTTTTCAGACACGACCTGTTTCTCTTTGACTACGGTGTGAACATGGGTCTGCCTGGATAAGAGTTCGACCAAAGCCTCATTCAAGTGGTG
>CAZBIH010000161.1:0-3543 GCA_964492015.1 uncultured Planctomycetia bacterium
TTGGTGTGCCGGCCACGACGCGGGCGAGTTTTTCATTTTATAATACAAAAGAAGAGGTGGGCGCGCTGGCTCGAGGGATCTTGAAAGTCACGGAGATGTTCAAATAAATGGGGCCCGTCTTTGACCCCGATGCCGAAAGAAAGAAAAGAGTTTTTAGAAAAATGGATACAAAAGACAAAACAGTCCGTTTGAGCGAGCTTTACCAGGAAGTGATCCTGGATCACAACCGCAATCCGAGGAATTTCTCGAAGATGGAGAACGCGACCTCCGTGGCACATGGGGTCAATCCGCTTTGCGGGGATCATTATGATGTTTATTTATTGAAAAACAGCCGTGGCGGAGTAGAAAAAGTTTCGTTTGAGGGCGATGGCTGTGCGATCTCCAAAGCCAGCGCTTCGATGATGACCGTGGCGGTGGAGAGCAAAAGCGCCGCGGAGGCCCAGGTTTTGAAAGATCATTTTATTCATCTTTTGACGGACGCTGTGCCCGATGCCACGCATCGCGAAGGGGCGGGGCGGCTTAAGTTTTTTGAGGGGGTCAAAAATTTTCCTATTCGCGTCAAATGCGCGACGCTCGCTTGGCGTGCGCTGGAAGAAGCTTTAAAAGATAAAACTCAACAGCAAGAAAAAGTAACGACGGAGGAATAAGATCATGGAAACGACCGAAAAACCCATCGAGATCCGGGCGGAGATCACACCGAATCCGAATACGCTGAAATTTAACGTGAACCGCGTCTTGATCGAAACGGGCTCTCTGAATTTCCCCGATAAAGACAAGGCTAAGGGCGCGACACTTCCCGAAGCGCTTTTTGAAAATGAAAATGTGCTCGGTGTCATGGTCGGCCGGGATTTCGTGACGGTGACCAAGCTTCCGGGCGCCAATTGGAATCTCATGGTGGAGCCTATCATCACGGCGCTGAAAAAATTGTTCGATTCGGGGAAGATCGTGTTTCCTCAAGGCTCGGGTGTCACGGCCGAAAACGCCACCTCCGGAACCGGCGGGAATACGGAGATAGAGAAAAAGATACGTCAGATCCTGGATGATGAGATACGCCCGGCGGTCGCGATGGACGGGGGAGATATCACGTTTCACGGTTTTGATAACGGGATCGTGACGTTGCATCTGCAGGGATCCTGCAGTTCGTGCCCCAGCTCCATCATGACGCTCAAAATGGGCGTGGAGAACCGTCTGAAGTCCCTCATACCTGAAGTGCGGGAAGTCATCCAAGTTTGATAGAATGGAACTGTCATCCCGACCGACCGAAGGGAGTGGAGGGATCTAAAACTAGATTCCTCGGCTCAGCCCAAGGGCCTCGCTCGGAATGACAGAGTGGGAGTAACATGGAACTCGACATCTTAGAAAAAGCTAACACCAAAGACGTAAAGGCCAAGCTCCGCGAGAAAGTGTTGCACCTTAAAAAAGAGCGCAACGCCTACATCGTGGCACATAATTACCAGAATTATGAAGTCCAGGAAGTGGCGGACATTCTGGGAGATTCGCTGGCGCTGTCTAAAGCGACGGTGGGGACCGGATACGACTTGATCGTTTTCTGCGGCGTGGATTTCATGGCGGAAAGCGCCAAGATCCTGAATCCTGAGAAAACCGTGATACTCCCGGTACGCGAAGCGGACTGCCCGATGGCGCTCATGGTGACGGCGGAACGCCTGCGTGAGAAGAAAAAAGAATACCCCGACGCGGCCGTGGTCTGCTACGTCAACAGCTCCGCGGAAGTGAAGGCCGAAAGCGACATTGCTTGCACATCGGCCAATGCGATCCAGATCGTCAAATCCCTTCCCAACAAACAAATTATTTTTGTCCCAGATAAGAACCTGGGCCATTACGCTCAGCGTTTTTGTCCTGAAAAAGAGATCATTCTCTGGCAAGGATTTTGCACGACGCACATTCGCATCACAGCACAGGATGTAAAGGCCGCCAAAGCCAAATTTCCCGGCGCGCCGTTCATCGTGCACCCCGAGTGCCCGCCGGACGTCATTGACGAGGCGGACCATGTGTGTTCGACCAGCGGGTTTTCTCCCTACATCGCCAAGAGCAAGGCCGATACCTTCATTATTGGAACGGAAGTGGGGATGATATTCAAATTGAAGAAAGATCATCCAACCAAGAGATTTGTGATGCCGACCGAACAATTCGTCTGCCAGACGATGAAGATGACGACTCTGGGATGGGTCGCGCACGCGCTGGAGACGCTTGAGCACAAGATCGAGATCCCTGAGCCGATCCGGGTCAAGGCGGAGAGGACTTTAAGGCGCATGATGGATATTTCGGGCGACCATCCAAACGCGGCGATCGCGAGTTATTGAGGATGGGTCTTAGGTGTGGGCGCCGCTTGCGAGTATTCACCTCAGTCGCTTGGACCCTGAGCGGCAGATTGCGGACGATAGGCAAGCTTTGGACGCTCCCTGCGGCGAACACTCGCAACCGGCGCCAGAGCCTAGCCTTTCGTATTTTTCTTCTAATTATTTTTTGCGGGTTGACCACCACATCTTCATACACGGAGGCGGCAGACATGGTTGAAACAAATGTTTATGCGTTTAAAGTTAAAACGATCGACGGGGTTGAAAAATCTCTAGCGGATTACAAAGGCAAAGCGCTTTTGATCGTGAATGTGGCGTCCAAATGCGGATTCACCCCTCAGTATAAATCGCTTCAAGCGCTCTATGAGAAGTATCATGACCAGGGTTTTGAGGTGCTGGGATTTCCGGCGAACAATTTTATGGGCCAGGAGCCCGGATCGGATGCTGAGATCAAAGAGTTTTGCAGTCTGAAATTTCATACCACGTTTCCGATGTTTTCCAAGATCAGCGTCAAAGGCAAAGACATCGATCCGCTCTATGGGTACTTGACGAAAGAGTCAGGTTTTGACGGCGATATCGCCTGGAACTTCAACAAATTTCTCATCGGCCCCGACGGCAAGGTTGTCTCCCGCTACGGCTCATCGACAGACCCGATGTCGGACAAGATCCTGCAAGACCTCGAACCCATTCTTCCCAAGAAATAAGCCTTTTGTCCCGCCGAGATAGGGGGACACCCTACTTAATTACGATTGATAATTAAGTAGGGTGTCCCCATAACTCCTTGCATCTCTCTCTATCCAGGGGAGCGTCTTGGGTCTTCCAACAGCCTCTGGATCTCCGGGTTGGTCGCTCCGAACTCCTTGGCGACGGCGATGATGTCGGCGCAGACTTCGTAGCGTTCCTGACGCAGGGCGTCTTTGAGATAGAGGAGGGCAGTCAGCTTGACCGGGTGCTTCAAGCCCCCGATCCGTGCGCTCCCCGTGTAGGGAATAGTTCTGATCATTTTATTGCTCCTTGTTGTGAAGGCTCCAAAAACGAAAACCCCCCGCCACCTTTTCAGGTAGCGGGGGGTTTTCGGAACCTTCGTTGTTTAGTTTGGACTAGCTAGCTAAACCTTCCTTCACCCCGCCACCCGAGACTTGTTTTGCCATACCTGCCTGCCGGTAGGCAAGGCGATAATGACAAAACGACGCTTTCGTGACCGGCCATACGGCGGTCGTGGAGCGCT
>CAZBIH010000162.1:0-3534 GCA_964492015.1 uncultured Planctomycetia bacterium
CTGATCCGTCAAAAAACCACCCAAGGCTCGATCAACATGAATTCCAATGCCAGCCGCCCCCAAACGGTTGGAAAGCTTTTTGACGCGGGCCTAAATAGCATCCGAGTGAGCCTAAACAGCGTGCGCGAGCCGTATTATTCGCGGTATTACCAGCCGCGGGGGTATTCGCTTCAAACCGTGATAGAATCGATCCATGCCGCCAAACAGCGGGGAGGGTTTGTGTCGCTCAATTACCTCTCAATGCCGGGATTCACAGATTCGATCGAAGAATTTGAGGCGCTTAAGGAATTTATTAGAGCCCATAAAGTGGATATGATACAGTGGAGAAATCTAAATTATGACCCGCTCTATTATTTCCGCGACTTGGGGCTTCTGGGCCATAAAGCTGAATTTTTGGGTATGCGGCAGGTCCTGGATATTTTGAAAAGGGAATTTCCGCAATTGATGATGGGTTATTTCAATCCTAAAAAAAAGAGCATTCTGGCGCACAGCGTATGAAATTTTTTAGAAATCTTCTGATCTCTCTAGTCGTTGTCGGCGCTCTTCTTACGGGTGCGATCTATTTTTTGAATAAAGCGGTAGAGAATAAATTGCGGGAAACTTTCAGCCAATTTTCGGTGCGCATCGCCCAGCGGGACGGTTTTCGGACGAATCCCCGATTTGAATCGGCTTATTTCACGTCGATCAGTACTTTTACTTTTAAGAATTTCAGCACAGAGATCGGTTTTCCAAGCACGAATAAGTTTTCAGATTCCAAGTGGTACGTCAGTGCCGGCGGGATCGATCTGGATTTTCAGCCGGGGGGTGTGCAGGTCGCGGTCAGGGATCTGCGCTTGGTGATCGAAGGAAAGGGTGAATTCACGGGATCGGGAAGAGCGGATCTGCCTTTTGAATGGGCACAGCCGGGGTTCTATAAACAAGAAATGAATAGGATTTTCCTGGAAGCCAAAAAAATAGTCGACAAAGGAGTCACTCGCCTGCCATTTGATGTTTCCGGAAATTTAAAATTTAAGGTAGGCAAGAATATGGTATCAACGAGCATTTCAAGCCGGCATGCAGACGATCGGACCTATCTAGAAATGGATAAGGAGGATGTTTTGAAGATATCTCACGACGTGGGGGATAAATTAACGCGCGCGGAAGTGGACATCGTCACGAAACATCCGATCCAGGCGCCTACGCTTTTTCGCATCAAAGGCTACGCTAAAAATCAGGCGCGGGCGGCTAAGGCGTCCAATCCTCTGGTGCCTGAGGGTTCTTACCGCCATGTGCTATGGAATTTTCTTTTGACGCGCCAATACGGGGAGAGATTCGCAAAAATGGTGACTGACGCGCATGAAGTCGGCGACCGCGAAGGCGAAAATGTGGAGATCCATCATACGGATTATCATAACAACGCGATCGGGCGCCGCTGGGCGCTTGAGAAGGGTACTGCAGAATCGGATGTGCTGCCGCGGGTTTTAAGCGACCCCAAAGTGATCCGTAAAGACTAAAAGGAGTGTGATGAAAAAGATCAAATATCCCAAACGCGCCGGTTGGGACGAGTATTTTATGAATATCGGCAAAGTCGTTGCCAGCCGATCGACGTGTGACCGCAAATTTGTGGGGGCTGTGATCGTACGCGATAAGACCATTCTTTCGACCGGCTACAACGGCTCGATCCGCAAGCTCGAGCATTGTTTTGAAGCGGGCCATATGATGGAGAACGGCCATTGCGTTGCGACGATCCACGCGGAAGCCAACGCGATCTTGCAGGCCGCCAAGAACGGTGTATGTATCGACGGCGGCACGATCTACACGACGGCCAGCCCCTGTTGGAATTGTTTTAAGCTCATTGCCAACGCCGGAATCAAACGGATCTGTTTCGGCGAATTTTACCGTGACAAACGCATTTTTGAAATTGCCAAAAAACTGGACATTGAATTGGTAAAATGCCAGGTATGAGCCAACCTGCCTCGGATCTCTATTTAAAACAAATGGAGATCGGCCCGATGGAGAATTTTGTCTATCTTCTGGGGTCCAAAAAAACCCGCGAAGTTTTCGTAGTCGACCCGGCGTGGCAAGTGGACACCGTATTGCGTGTCGCTCAGGAGGAAGATCTCAAGATCAAAGGCGCTCTGGTGAGCCACTATCATTTTGATCACACCAACGGGATCGAGGAGCTTTTGCAGGCGGTCGATTGCCCGGTATACGTGAATAAAGCCGACGTGAATTATCTGGATTTCAGCCATGACAATATCAAGCCCGTGGACAGCGGCCATAAGCTCAAAGTCGGAGACGTGGAGATCGAGTGCCTGCACACGCCGGGGCATACGCCCGGCTCCCAGTGTTTTCTCTGCCGCGGGCATTTGGTTTCTGGGGACACGCTTTTTATCAATGCCTGTGGACGCACCGACCTGCCCGGCGGCAGCGCCAAAGAGCTTTACACTTCCCTGACGCAAAAATTGATGAAGCTCGACGACTCGACGGTCCTGTGTCCCGGCCATAATTATTCGGAAAATACGACTTCGACGATGGGGGAGCAGAAAAAAACCAACCCTTATCTTATTTGTGATTCGCTGGATAATTTTCTGCGTTTTCGGACGGGAGTCTCGGAGATCCGCTGACTGTCATTTCGAGGGCAAAGCCCGAGAAATCTCGTTTTTTGTTGAAGAAAGAGCGAGATCTCTCGCTTCGCTCGAGATGACAAGTTTGATTTATTAATTTGACGACTGTAAATAGAACGGTTAAAATTTAGCATCTTATGACGCATTTTTCCGCTGCTGTGAAACCTCAAATCGATCTCCAAAAGCTTGCCAACCTGTCTCTGGAAGTGCGCCGCGATATTATCAAACAGACCGGCATTGCCGCGTCAGGGCATCCGGGCGGATCCCTTTCGTGCACAGATATTCTCGTCAGCCTCTATTTTCAATTCTTAAGGCATGACCCCAAAAATCCCAAGTGGCCTGACCGCGACCGTCTGATATTTTCAAAAGGTCATGGTTCTCCCGCGCTTTACAGCGTCATGGCGCTAGCCGGGTATTTTGAGCGCGAGGGGATCTTGACGTTTCGTCAGCTGGAGAGCCCATTCCAGGGACATCCGGATATGCGCCGTCTGCCGGGCATTGAAATGTCCACAGGCTCACTGGGTCAGGGCCTTTCTGTCGGAGCCGGCTGTGCGCTTGCTGCTGGTATGGATAAAAAAGATTACACGACGTATGTTGTGATGAGCGATGGAGAACTCAACGAAGGGCAGATCTGGGAGGCGGCGGCGTTTGCGGCGTTTCGTAAGCTGTCCAATTTGGTGCTGATCCTGGACATGAATAAGTATCAGTTGACCTCCTCCACCAAAGACATTTTGAATATGGATCCCATGGATAAAAAATGGGAAGCGTTTGGCTGGGCTGTCAAAACGATCGACGGCCATTCCCACCAAGAGATCGCCGAAGCGCTTGTCTGGGCAAAATCTCCCAAGAAGCAGCCGTCTGCGATCCTTGCCAATACCGTCAAAGGCAAGGGCGTCTCCTTTATGGAAAATAATAATCATTTTCACGG
>CAZBIH010000163.1:0-1222 GCA_964492015.1 uncultured Planctomycetia bacterium
TCTTCATCCTTGTCTTTGTAAGTGAGACGGATGATAAAAGTGCGGATCGGATCTTTGGGCTCAGTCACGATGTTAAATGACTTTTTCTCGCCCTCCGTCATGGGACGTATATAAGCTCTGATGGGCGTTTCGTCATCGATCTCATGCGGCAGACCGATCTTGAGTGCTCTGTGAAGCACTCCTTTCCCCGTAGGAGATGGAGTGGCATGCTTGAGATGCGATTCAGAACCGAACATGGAGGCTCCGTCTAGAATTTCCTGATCCTTCTCGGGCTGTCCGGGGTCAAACGTGAATTCGGGGATCTCTCCCAGGAACGATCTTTTCAAAAAATCGACCGTTACGGCGGGAATTCTAAACTTTGGATGAGTTGCCGCCAACCGCGCGGCCATTTGTCTTAATATGCGGCGATCGTTTCTGCTCCAGCTCTGCCGTTTCAAAAGCAGACGTGCCACGGCGTCTCTCTGATCTCTTGAGTAACCTAACTCTTTCTCAAAAAAATCACGAATCTCGGCATCGACACTCTTCAAATATTTCCTGATCACCGGATGATTCAACGGCTCATGTTCGGCAGGCCGAAGCGCCTGATCCAAAAACATGAACGTCAGTTTTTTATCTCCATTAAACGCGTAATAAATCCCGTTAAGGAGGGGTTCAATCGTATCCAAGTTTTCAGCGTGAGCAGAAACCCTGCCGAGGCCCAAGACGTAAAATTTGAGCAGATCAAATAAAATCTGTGATGCCGTTGTCTTGATGTTCTTTTTTTGGCGACTCCTGCTGAAAAGGTCCACCACCGCAAAAAAAGGCATGAAATCGCCAAGCTGGCCTCTCAACTGAATATTGCCCGGATTGAGATCGGACGGATATCCCGAATAATCTACGTCTCCCGACAAAAGACGTCCTACACGGATCCACGCTAAAACGATCTGCAAGACCTCTTGGTAGGTTAAAGGTCTTTTTTGACCCATCATCTGGGCGGTGGGACCCTCAAGCCATTCTTCGTAATAAATAGCGCCGATCTGACCTCCAAAGAATGGGACCTCTTCTTGGCCTTTCATTTTTTCGAACACCGATCAGGCTAGCCTTTTCAGACGGACTCACTGCAATACCGATAGTTTCCTCTATCTTATTAAGGCGAGCGGCTATTTTCTGGAACTCCTCGCTTATATCCTTAGCAAAGCTTGACAGCTGTTCATTGGAAATATTTAGATTATCCACTACGGAA
>CAZBIH010000163.1:1232-3504 GCA_964492015.1 uncultured Planctomycetia bacterium
CATTTGTTCGAACACCGATGCCTGGGACAAATCTTCTCCCAAAGTTTGCTTGGCCGCCAAAGAAAGCACGCTTGATCGATATCGGTAGACATACTCGGGATGAATATGAAAATCGACCCGAAAAACAGACCTCTCCGAGGTTCTGACGAAAATGACTTCCGCGCGTTCGATATGGTTTAAGTGCAATTTGGGATAAACCGATTTCAAAACACCTGACAAAACATCGTTGTTGCGCAAAAGAAGACCGATCTCACTCTCAAAAGAAAGAAGACTGATCTCACGCTCAAAAGCGGGTTGATCCCCGGCATACTTTTTACCCTTGTCGTTAGACCAGCGGATCGTATAAGGGATCCGGTCCTCCGGAGCTCTCGGCGCATCAAGAGGCTCGTAGATCCGTCCGTTCGGACCCAGCCGAATGGTGTAGGGATGAGCCACCGCTTCCTCGATGGATCGAAATACATGGCCGCTTGATTCTTCCCATTTTTTGTCCCGCATCTCGTACAGGATCTTGGGCACAAAATCATTCAGCCAGGTATTGCGCGTATGAGTACCGCCTATGGATGAACTAAAAAGACCACGGCGGTTCCATACAGGCCGTCCCTCGCTATCAAATTGGAAATCAACCAGACCCTCTAATGAATCCGCATAAGAAAGATTGCCGATCACTCGCAATAAAGGAGGCAAGAAATCAAGGGGTGCCGTCGAAACGGTAAAGAGGTCGGTTTTTCTGGATTTTACGTTCTCTTTGGAAAGTGCGCTCAGCATTACCAATATCCGCGCAACCTTCCCTGAGCTCTGCTGAACGTTGACGACCCAATAACTGCCATTAGGAATAGTGACCGAGCCAAGGCTCAAGTCGTCAATGACATCGCCCAGACGCAGTCCGGCGCCATTTTTTTTATCCGCATCATCTTTTGGGGACATGTCAGCCAGCCGCGCGGCGGAAGTGGACACAAAAATATGTGATTCCGCTAGTTTTTCCTCAAACTGAAAATAGGCCGATCCTTTTGCCTCCATGGAAAAACCACTCCCGGATAACCGCTCCCTCTCCCGGTTTAAACCTTCTCTTCGATACGAACTAGCCATGTCATGACCAGCGCTGATAAAGTGTGTGATCCTTGATTTGTATTTGGATCCAAGCATGAGATCAACTATCGTAAGATTCGAGATTTGGCCGTAAGATCCAGACCAATATCCGATGTTGGAAACAACAACAATTTCTTTTTGATCCCCGGAAAGAGCAACATCGAATTCATCTGCTGTCAGCTCAGATAGGTCTCTTTGTAAAATTTTGAAGTGACGACCCTCCACAAAACCCGCGCGGGTCAGCCGCTTGCGAGACTCTTCCACAGCAGACTCCTTATTTTCAATCAATAGAGCAAAATCAGCTCCCATCGACAGAGCTGCCAACGCTAAAATCCCGCCGCCGGAGCCTGCATCGACTACTTTTTTTCCCGATAAGGGTGCGCTTCCCAGGGATGTTAGCGCAGCCACCGTATATCGAGACAAACCACTGTCGTTGCCAAGCTCACTCTGATAGAGACCTTCTACCGGAATAAGAAGCACCCTCTTTCCAAAACCATTACTCCCGCCGGACCACGAACCATCTCTAAACCCTGGCGATAAATAAGTCCATAAATCGTGATCAATAAAAAATAAGTTACCGATACGTACGAATTGGGTCTCGTAGTCCGCATTTCTCCTGATTTCTACCGGAAGAGCCGTTTCTCCGATCATCGCTGTCGCTGTCTGCAAATTATTAACAGCTGATCCGACCCCCTTGAGTCCCAATTCATCGTAAATCGCGCGGCTAAATTCATTGTCCGCCGTCTCGTTGGCCTGGCTTAAAAAACCAGCCAACCGCGCAGCGTTTCTGAGTTGAAAGATGGGAGTTGAAAGCCTAGAGTCTTCCCCATCTCCACTTTTAACTTTCCCCTTTGAACTTTCAACTGATAGCGGAGCCATCCCCGCCAAGCGGAAAACTTTTGTTTTCCGCACGCCCGGCGAGGCCAGGGGGGCCTCGTCACGGGTGGCCTGCGGCCATCCTTTGGACAGCCGCGCGGCGCTTTCATCTGTCTCATCGGAAAAAGAATCAGCTTCATTTTTTAAAAGCAGGTCAAAATTAATTTTTTCAGCTCTCCCTGCGTAGATCTTAAGAACATCTAAAAATGTTTCTGGGCCAAAACGCTGTTCCGTATACCAAAAAAGGACAGACCCTAACGCTTCTCGAAGGATATTATCTGCATGCGAGAGCTTCTTTCTATTGCGGAAT
>CAZBIH010000164.1:0-3426 GCA_964492015.1 uncultured Planctomycetia bacterium
GTTAGAGGGTAGACACCTCTTCCCTGATCTTGTCCCGCCAACCGCGCGGCGGAAGCGGCCGTATCCGCCTCGTCGATCGCCATCCGGATCCTGGGTATTCTTTTTACTTCCTTAATAAATCGGTCAAACTCACCGCTCACCAGAACCTGGTACTCCAAGGCGTCTTTTGTAAAACTCATCTGATAAACCCTGGTCAAAAATGAGGCCCAGCGGCGAATAAAAATATCTTGCACATTTTGTAGATTGCCGTACAACTCATCGGCGGCCGCGTGTTTTTTTTGCTGAATGAGTTTTAAGTAGATCTTGATAAAGCGCTCCTGAAATTCGTCGATACTTTCTATCAATAAACGGTTTCCAAGGCGCTCGTGGGCAAGCTTTGTTTCGTTTGACTCTTGTAAAGAAGCTATTTCTGCCTCCGAAAATTCCCGGGAAGACGCAGGGACCCCTATTTTCTTAAAAAATTCATCATCCCGCGCCACATGGACTTCATAAGATCCCGGTTCCCCGCGCCTGCCCGCCCTGAGCTCAAGCTGACGGTCGATACGCGCCGACGGATTGACAGCCGTCCGGATGACTTTAAGGCCGCCATTGTGAATGGCTTCATCCGACAGTTTGATGTTCACCCCGCGGCCGATCGTATTGGTGCCGATCGTCACGGCGCGCGCGCTGCCGGCCACTTTTAAAATTTCAACTTCCTCATCCGTGTTGGTGCCGTCTATGACCGAAGCACTGATCCCCTTGCGGGCCAACAGTTCCCTAAACACTCTTGTCTCCTCAATGCTTGAGACCCCGACAAGAACCGGCCTGCCCGCGCTTATTCCCGCATGGACGCTCTCGGCGACTGCTTCCCATTTTTCAACACTTGTGGCATGAAGCTTAAAACCGTCTTTTTTAGTCCTGTCTCTAAAACCCGGAAGTAACTTCATTGTTTGGAGGCCATAAACTTCCTTAAATTCTTCCTCATTTCCCATCGTGCCGCTGATGACCGCCACCGGCGTCTTTTTTTGGAGTTTGCGATAATAAACGGGATAAGAGGCTATGGCCGTCATGTGAAAAGATTTGCCCAGCGGAAGCCCTTCCTTGATCTGCAGGAATCCCTGGAGATAGTTTCCGAAAACATGCTCTTCTTTGACGCGGCCTGTGTATTCGTCGACAATGAGGATCTTGTCGCCCCTGACAATATAGTCCTTATCCTTTTTAAACAAAAAATTGGCGCGGATAGCCTGGCGGATCAAATTATCCCGTTCTTCAGCAAAAAAACCTGAACCCTGGGTGGGTATTTGAGATCTGATCATTTTGGCGGTCAAATCTTCAATCTGAACATCACCCGTTTGCGGATCCAGACTAAAGTCCTTTCCCGCCTTCAGAGCGGAAACAAACAAAAAGATCTTTTGATATATTTTATTCTTGATTTGATTTGCTTCAAAAGACACGATCAAGGGATCTTTCGCCTCATCAAGCAATATTCCATCCCCTTCGTCAAGTACCACTAGGGAAGGGGCGGCTTTTACCGCCTCGACGGGATCTGAGCTGGACTTCTCCGCCATGGAGTCAAACACAAACCGATCTTTCACGCCATAGAGGATGTCCGCCCGGTAAGCCTCTTCCCGTTTAAAGAAAACTTTTCCGCCCCTGTCAAATTCCAATCGGTCGCTTTTGGGATCATAATAAAACTGATGGGTTGAATCGACAAGCGCAGCCACAGTCATCCCGAGCGCGCTGAATAAGCGGCCCATCTCCTGGGCGTCGCGTGCCACAAGATAATCATTGAGACCGTGGATTTGGGCCTGCCTGCCGGTCAATGCGTGCAAATAGGACGCCATGGCGATCGACAATGTCTTGCCCTCACCCGGCAAAAGTTCCACGGCATATCCTCGATGCAAGGCAATGGCCGCGGCAACCTGATTCACTGAAGGGATCTGATGATTGAATCGAGCGGATATTTCTGAAAAAAGCGCATAAGCTTCGGGCATGGCGGAATCAAGATTTTCTCCGGCAAGAATTCTTTGTTTCAGTTTTTGATGATAAGCCTTAAGATCATCCAGGCTGATCCGTGAGAGATCATTTTCCCGATATCTTAAAATTCCGAAGGCAGTCTTAAAAAGTCGGTAGTGTTCTATATCATCTTCCAAATTGTTTCCCAAATTGCCGAATTTTTTGACGAAATGCCGGTACTCTTGGAAGCTTAGGGTCTCAATAAGCTCATGCTGATACCGGCGCCATATTTCATCGGGAGGCGCGACTTTAAAATAACCGGTGTCCAAGCTATAGTCTAATATCTTTGTATATAATCCTTGTCTGGTGAGTCCCAGAAGCAACGCCGACTGAGATACGTTACCTCGAGCATAAAAGAGCGCCGTGATAATGGCGTCTTTTTCATAAGTTGATAAGTTTAATGGTTGAATCTCGGTTTGGGTATCCAAATCATCCCGACCTGACCTTCCGAATCCTTTAGGAATTCTTAACACACGCATACGATAAAACAATCCGATTCTAGTCATGTGTAATACATCTCGAGCCGCGCGAGAAACATTGCCCTTGGTCCGGATCAGCGCCGCCATGGTAAGCAACCTTTTGTATTCGTGTCTGCGTGTTCTCAAAGATCGAAACCATTCATCATTCTCATGGATTTCATCGTGCTCCTTTACTCTGGTTTCAGAACCCGGTAGATTGAAATGAGTACTAATATATTTATTACTAAACGTAACCCGATTTACATTCACAGCTTTCGCGGCAAGAAATTTGTTTCCGCCATGGCGGACGAGCGCTTCATGGAATACGGCTTGTCGAAATTCTTTTAGGTAATCTTCCAATACAAAATGAGTGACTTTTGGATCCGGCGTAAAACGAGATACTTCGCCCAACGGAATTTGATATTTTTTAATATAGGTAGTAAGTGTTTTTTTGGTAATGCCAAGCCTTTTTGTAGCCTGCAATTGATTGGCTTTTCTACTTTTAGAGTATCGTGTGCGTATCAGCGCCTCGAGAGTGATCCTCTTCTCCACCGCCGCTTTAATCGTGGGCCAGTCCAGCGTCCCCGGAGGAATATTCCACGCCTCCCAATCGATGTCTTTAAATTTCATGGGGGCTACGCCGGTATCTGCGGTAGCGATCCCGTGATCTGAAACCGGCTCTGCCGCCAACCGCGCGGCATTTAGTAAGGCTGAAGGCCGAAGGCGGTAAGAATCTCTTCGGCTTGTTCTGGCTTTAAGTATTTCAAATTCTCGAATTGATGCTGTATTTTTTATTTCCTTTTGATTTATTTCCGCCTTCAGCCCTCTGCCTTCTTCCTGTTTTGATGCTAACCGCGCGGCATCCTTACGTGTCCCTTCGGGACGGGGTCCGGTAAATTCGGGACGGGGTCCGGTAAAATGGCCTTTATTCATGACTGCGAAATATTTAAAACTGCCTTCCTCGAGAGAAAAT
>CAZBIH010000165.1:0-3368 GCA_964492015.1 uncultured Planctomycetia bacterium
GGGTCCATGGAATCAGCGCAGAGAATTTGGACAAATTGCCCGGGTTTTGCGTTTTTAGAAATTTTTTGGGAATCGAGCGTCAGGACAAAATGACCGGGGGCTACTTTTTCTTGCGAGAGAACCTTGCAGGTTTCCTTATACATCGACGGCTTCAAGCCGGGCTTTGATCTTTTCGTGATAGGCCTGAAGCGAGACGGCCTTCATGTCTTTTTTCTTCATGGCTTTGATGGCCTCCACGGACGCGATGGCGCCCTGCACCGTCGTGACGCAGGGGATGCCGCGCGAGACGGCATAGGAGCGGATCTTGACCTCATCGACGCGGGGTTTTTGCCCGGCGGGAGTGTTAATGATGAGATCTATCTTTCCCGCCTGGATGAGATCAATGATGTTAGGACTTCCCTCGCTGATCTTTTTCAAAGGCTGTACTGTAATTCCAGCGCCGCTTAACACAGCGGCGGTCCCTTCAGTCGCCACAAGATTGAACTGCATTTCCGAGAGAGCTTTTCCGATCTCAAGAATGGCTTCCTTGTCTCGTTCCTTGACGGAGATAAAAATAGTGCCTTTAAGCGGCAGAGAAGAGCTGGCGGCCAACTGCGCTTTGGCGAACGCCATTCCGAAATCTCTATCAATTCCCATGACTTCGCCGGTAGATTTCATTTCAGGACCGAGGAGAATGTCCACGCCACGAAAGCGAACAAACGGCAGGACCACTTCCTTGACCGAGGTATACGGCGGGATGATCTCTTCGGTGAACCCAAGTTCTCTTAATTTTTTCCCCGCCATCACCTGCGCGGCCAGCTTCGCCAAGGGCTTCCCGATAGCCTTGGAGACAAACGGGATCGTGCGCGACGCGCGGGGATTCACTTCCAGAACATACACGTCTTCCCCCTTCACCGCAAACTGCACGTTCATGAGTCCCACAACGCGAAGTTCACGGGCCAGGGCACGGGTTTGGATCTTGATCTCCTCAATAATATTTTTTTTGAGCGAAAAAGGCGGAAGCGAGCAAGCGCTGTCGCCGGAGTGGATTCCGGCCTGTTCGATATGCTCCATGATGCCGCCGACGACAAATGTTTCACCGTCCGAGATCATGTCCGCGTCGACTTCTTTGGCGCCTTCCAAAAATTGATCGACCAAGATCGGGCGGTCCAGGGTCACGTCCGTCATCTTTGCCATGTAGGCATCCAGAGTCTCTTCATCATAAATAATTTCCATAGAACGGCCGCCAAGTACATACGAAGGGCGAACCAGCACAGGATAACCGATGCGCGCGGCTTCCCTTCTGGCTTCTGCGGCATTGACAACCGTACCATTGGCGGGCTGCTTAAGCCCGAGAATGTTGATCACTTCAGCGAATTTTTTGCGGTCTTCGGCTCGGTCGATCGCCTCGGGACTTGTGCCGATGATGGGAACACCTGCTTTTTTTAAACCGAGTGCCAGATTCAGAGGTGTCTGTCCGCCAAACTGGACGATCACTCCCTCCGGTTTTTCTTTGTCCACGATATTCAGGACATCTTCCAGAGTCACCGGCTCAAAATAAAGCCTGTCGGAGGTGTCGTAATCCGTGGAAACCGTTTCCGGGTTGCAATTGACCATGATGGTCTCGTACCCAATCTCTTTCAAAGCAAATGCCGCATGGCAGCAGCAGTAATCAAATTCAATTCCCTGCCCGATGCGATTGGGCCCGCCGCCCAAGATCATGATCTTTTTATTATTGTTGGTCTTGACCTCATCCTCGTCTTCGTAGGTCGAGTAATAATACGGAGTGAACGCTTCAAATTCCGCGGCGCAGGTATCAACTAGCTTGTACGTCGGTAAAATTTCCAATACTTTTCTCAAACGGCGTATTTCTTCTTCGCTCTTGGAAAAAATCTCTCCTAACTGTACATCGGAGAAACCCATCTGCTTGGCCTGCTTGAGCATCGTGCGCGTTAAATCTTTTTTCTGGGAAGCGATCGACTTAAGTTCCGCTTCAAACTCCACAATCTCTTTTAAATTATCCAAAAACCACGGATCAATCTTAGTGATCTCAGAAATTTTTTCAGTGCTCATCCCCTCTTCAAAGGCACGCTTCAAATAGTAAACCCGTTCGGCGTTGGGGCGTTTTAAATGGTCCATCAGATCTTCTACCGCTTTTTTGGATTCAAAACCCGCAGCTTTGACTTCCAGCCCGCGGAGACCTTTTTGAAAAGCTTCTTTGAATGTGCGGCCGATCGCCATGACTTCACCGACCGATTTCATCTGAGTGGTCAGTGTCGAGTCAGCGCCGGGAAATTTTTCAAACGCGAAGCGAGGAATTTTGACCACACAATAATCGATGGTTGGTTCAAAACTCGCGGGTGTTTTCTGCGTGATATCGTTGGGGATCTCATCGAGCGTATAACCAACCGCGAGCTTGGCCGCCATCTTCGCGATGGGAAATCCGGTCGCCTTGGACGCCAGTGCCGAGGAACGCGACACGCGCGGATTCATCTCAATGATGATCATGCGGCCGTTGACGGGATTTAAGGCAAATTGAATATTGGATCCACCGGTCTCGACACCGATCTCGCGGATGCAGGCGATCGCGGCGTCGCGCATTTTCTGGTATTCGACATCCGTCAGCGTCTGCGCGGGGGCCACCGTGATCGAATCGCCGGTGTGCACACCCATTGGATCAAAATTTTCGATCGAACAGATGATCACCACGTTGTCTTTTTTATCGCGCATCACTTCCAACTCAAATTCTTTCCATCCATAAATCGATTCCTCGACCAAGATCTGGCTGTTCATGGAAAGCTGAAGGCCTGTCGTCGCGATACGCTTAAAATCTTCCATCGTCTCCGCGATTCCGCCGCCGGTGCCACCAAGCGTGAAGCTGGGGCGTATGACCGCGGGGAGCTTTACTATTTTCAGAACTTCCAAGGCTTCATCCAGCGTGTGCGCAAGACCCGAAACCGGCATATCGAGACCAATTTTTTCCATCGCCGCCTTAAACAGCTGGCGATTCTCGGCCTTCTTGATCGAAGCAACGTTGACGCCGATCATTTTGACGCCATATTTGTCAAAAATACCGGCTTCAGCCGCTTTGACGGCGAGATTCAAACCCGTCTGTCCGCCGAGCGTCGGTAATACCGCGTCCGGTTTTTCGATCTGAATGATTTTTTCTAAAAATTCAACCGTGATCGGTTCGATGTAAGTACGGTTCGCCGTCTGCGGATCCGTCATGATCGTCGCGGGGTTGGAATTGATCAAAACAACCTCATAACCGTCCTCACGGAGCGATTTGCAGGCCTGTGTGCCGGAGTAATCAAATTCGCACGCCTGGCCGATGACGATGGGGCCGGAGCCGATGATGAGTATCTTTTTGATGTCTGTGCGTTTAGGCA
>CAZBIH010000166.1:0-3358 GCA_964492015.1 uncultured Planctomycetia bacterium
GCCATTCCCAGGATGCTCGCCAGAAACCCTATCCCCCAGCCTAAAACAAGCCGGCCCTTGACCGTCTGCGAAAAAAGGACCGCGGCCGCGGCGGGAACCACCAAAAACGAAAAAACCAGAAGCACCCCGGCGATCTTGACCGAGCTTGTGACCACGATCCCGAAAGACGCGTAAAAAAAGAAATCCCACAGCTTCACGTTCATTCCCCGTTTGAAAGCCTCTTCGGGGCGCTGAGAGATCAAAAGAAACTTTTCACGGCAGAAAAAATGGAATAACCCCACCGCGGAATAGATCAAAAATATTTTGATCACTTCTTCGGGCCGGACCAAGAGGATATTTCCGATGAGCGACTGGCGGATATGTTCATCCCCTTCCCCGCAACGGTTATGAACCATAATAAGAATAGCCGCCGATACCACGTAGGTGATACCGATAATTGCTTCCTGTGGAATCTTCTGTTGCCTCAAGCGGCTTAGTGAGAAAAGGCCCGCGCCCACGATCGTAAGTCCGAGGGATATCCAATAAGACTCGGCGCTGTGCATGTCGTGGCCTATCAAAAGCGCCAAACTCGCGCCAAGGGCGGCGATCTGGGCGAGCGCCAGATCCACAAAGATGACCTGGCGCTCGATCACATGAAGTCCCAGATAGGCGTGGATACCTGTCAGCACGAGACAGGCCAGCAGCGGCAACGTCATGATCTGGAAAAACTGTTCGATCATGACGTTTTAAAAGCCTCGCTGAGCTGCTTGACGTTGAAATCCATGAGCGCAATGTAATCCGTGAGGCCGGGAAGCTCCCCCACATTCTGACAAATAGTGACGGTCTTTCCACCCGCTCTTTCAGCCACTGCCTCCGCCGAACCGACAGGGTAGAAAGTAGGACGAATAATGATCTTCACATGATTCTTTTTCATGTACCCTTCCAGGAATTGCATGTGTTTCGGCGTGGGTGGAATACCCGGTTTGGGTTCGATATACTGGTTGATCTTGATCCCAAGAAAATCAGCCAGATATTCGCTGTCCCTGTGATAGGAAACAACTTCCTTGCCCGTGCAGTCAGCGCAAAGCGTTTTCCATTCAGCCATCTTCGAATCAAGACGAGAAATAAAGTCCTTCGTATTCTGCTCATAATAAGAAGTATTATCGGGATCTATTTCAACGAGTTTTTCCAGAATCGTCTGCGTCATGATCTTGGCATTTTGAGGGCTCATCCAATAATGGGGATTCCCAAAAATATGGAGATCTCCTTCGGATCTTGAGATCTGGTGTGTCGGCACTTCAAGAAGCGGTATGTTTCTTGAAAGATCAATGCTCCTTTCCCGACCGCGAAAAAACTGAGGCTTTCCGGCCGCTTCTACCAAAGGATCCATCCACATCTCAAGATCAAGCCCGGTATAAGCAAATAGATCTGCTTCTAAGACATTTCGCACATCACTGGGTTTGGGTTGAATGGAATGCACATTGAATTTCGGTGAAGCGACGTGATTCAATGTGACCTTATCACCGCCGACCTCTTTTATGAGATTCGCATAGGTTGTCGTCGTTGCCACAGCCTGCAGAATCTTTTCGCCCGCATAAAGATCTCGGGGAGATAGCGCAAGAAAAGAACCAAATACAACCATTGGAAACGCAGAGATAAAAAACCACTTCCTTAGCTGAAAAAACATTTTTATATCCTCCATTTTTACTGAAGCTTGTCTTTGTGAGCGCCGATCAGGAAAGTTCCCTGGAACATCACCTGATTGTCATCCTGGCCATTGGCAAGATTAATGTGACTCACCTGAACTCTCCAACGGGAAAATTCGGTCTGATAAAATGTAAGGTATCCTGTGTAGCCCACATCGGCCTTGTTTGGATTCCGGACAGCATTATCCACAAGCTCTACATAATCAAACCGTATCCCTGTTGACCACTGCGGATGAAAACGGAAGTGCAAAAGACCAAAACCCCCGTAAAGCCTGCCATCGAGATCGTTCAAGAAAATACCACCAGCTTCTTCAACGGCTCTTTCGCTTTCCTCACGATTCATGTAGAAGAGCTCGCCTTGGAGCTTCAAATACCGGTTAGGGTCTAAATGGTGGATGAGCGTCGTATCAAGTCCATAAATTTGAACCTCGAAGTTCGAATCCGCGTCCTTGGAGCCCGCAAGATAGGTCCCGCCCAGTTCCAGCCCCGTCATATCTGAAATATCCAGATAGTTTTTTAAATGGCCAAAGAGAGTAGGACGTCGACGGACAGTCCCAAAGGCTGTGCCATCCTCACCGTTTCCTCCCTCGATAATGCCAAGATTAAGCTCATGAATCATGGGTGTGGAAAGAGGGAGGATTTTGGTGAGGTCCGCCCCGGATTTACTCAAGCCTTCCAGTCCAAAATAGCGTTGAATAACCAAAGGCTCGTCTACGGTTTCAAGGCTATCCCTATGCGGAGCATTGGTCTTACCGATTTTAGGCCGAAATTTCCCAACCCTTGCGGTAACATCCCAAGGAAGCTCGTAACGCGTGAGGTACATTTCTTCGAGCTCCGCCGCTTCGAAGTCAGAAAAAGCAATCGTCGAATCAAAACGAGAGTAAGGGTCGACATTTGCCCCTAAGACGATTTCGATTTCTCGAACAGCTATGCGATCAGCGCCCTCTGTGTCCGCTTTTGGACTATCAAGCTTCAAGACGACGTCGCCCATCACACCGATATCCGGGTTAAATTTTCCCTGAATAGCGGTTGACTGAAAGAACCCGCCCTGCGGCTGGGAAGCAGGTTGTGGCGGGCGTGCTTCTTTCGATCCTTTAAGATAAATGATTTCCTTCTGCTGATTTTCAACGATGCCTTTGAGATCACCGACTATCTGCCTAAGCTCTCTCACCTCTTGCGTTAAATTTGCTAATTCATTCGCATGGGCCGGTTTATTCAAAATACAAAGAGCACAAAAAAGAGTAAGAAAAAAAATGCGCATGATTCCTCCGTATCTGAAAAATAGAAAAACACCCGTCACGCCTTATGGCGAGAGGACTAACCGATCGAGATCAGAGGGCGGGAGGCCCGCGGAGAGAAACTCTGGAGGGAGAAAAAAATCCAGGCGAAAATGCCTGAAAATAAGAAAAACGCTGTGAAACCAGCCGAATTAAAAAAGACGCAAAAACAACCGCCGTCGCGGCAAAGCCGATATGCCCAAGCTGATGGACCGGGCAGGTCGAATGCTTGGAATGGTCCAAGTCCTCGCCGTGCGCGTGCGGCAATACCGACAAAGCCGCCATGCCGCCGGTAAACACCAGCACCATTACCAGAAAGAGGATAAATAATTTTTTCTTCATACAAGTTTTATTCTATTTCAAAGTTTGAGCCATGTCCATCATAATCTTTTAAAA
>CAZBIH010000167.1:0-3342 GCA_964492015.1 uncultured Planctomycetia bacterium
GAAGGGAGCCTACTCGGCGCAGCAAGCTGCGGGGTATTCGGCGAAGTAGAATAAAGGACAGGCAAGAGGTGAGTGTCCCCAGGAAAGTGACTGTCACCTATAGATCGCGCTATGGCCGATCTTCATGGCCCAGGGCAAGACAAAAACCGATTTTGCGGTCGACCTTGCGTCCGTGGGGACATTTTTTGTGCTCATTGTTCCGCTGGCGCTGAAATTCAAACTGGAGGGCGCGGGGATCGCGGTACTGGTTTCAACCCTGGTTTCATTCGCGGTTGGATTATTCCGGATCAGCCGTATTCTCGACCTGCGGATTTCCAGGATCTTTGCCGTGATGAAACCGGCATTTTTATGTTCGGTCATTATGGCGGCGGGCGGGTTACTTGTTCAGCGGGTCACCATGCCTTGGGGGGGTGCATATAATATCCTGTTTTCGGGCGGGTCAGCCCTTTTCATTTATTTAGGCGTGTACTATATTTTGGATAAAGGTCTGTTCTCTGAAGTTAAAACCAACTTATCAGGATAGGGCCAAATAGGGCACTTGATTTCTCTTGAACGAGTTGATTTTTATGCTATATTTATGGCATGACAATCTCCAAAAAGGAAGCAAATATGGAACTAGTAAGAAGATTTTTCCCTGACGCCCCTCAGAGCTATTTTCTGTTTGGCCCAAGAGGGACGGGCAAATCCACCTGGCTCCAGGATCGATACCCTGATGCTCTTTATATTGATTTGTTGCTGCCGGATGTTTTTCGGGAATTTTCCGCGCGCCCGGAGCGTTTGTCCCATCTCATTGAAGGGCAAGGCCGGACAACCGTTATTGTTGATGAAGTTCAAAAAGTGCCGCAGGTTCTTCCGGTAGTGCATCAGCTGATCCAAAAGGGAAAAGGATTAAAATTCATTCTAACAGGTTCCAGCGCGCGGAAGCTTAAGAGGACCGGGGTGGACCTTTTAGGCGGCCGGGCGGTCTTAAGGACAATGCATCCATTTATGGCGGGTGAATTGGGCGATGGGTTTGACCTGAAGCGCGCTCTTGGCGAGGGGATGCTTCCGATCGTTTGGCGGGCGTCGGACCCGGCGGATGTCTTGCGGACTTATGCCGCGCTTTATCTTAAGGAAGAAGTTCAAATGGAGGGGCTTACGCGTAATGTCGGCAATTTCGCGAGATTTTTGGAATCGGCGAGTTTTTCGCATGGTTCGGTGCTTAACACCTCGGAGGTTTCGCGCGAATGCCGGGTGTCGCGAAAAGCCGTGGAGGGGTACATAGAAATCCTGGAGGATCTTTTGCTTGCGTTTCGGCTGCCGGTTTTCTCGAAACGGGCTAAAAGACATATCGCTGTGCACCCTAAATTTTATTATTTTGACGCGGGGGTCTTTCGTTCGTTACGGCCTGGCGGGCCTTTGGACTTGCCGGAGGAGATCGCCGGAGCGGCCCTGGAGGGGCTTGTCGCGCAGCACTTACGCGCTTTTTGTGCCTACGATAACGGCGGCTATCAGATGTATTTTTGGAGGACAAAATCCGGAGTGGAAGTTGATTTTGTGCTTTACGGCCCCAAAGGGATTATCGCGATCGAAGTCAAAAGGACAACTCAAATCAGGAATTCCGACCTTGCGGGACTCAAGGCTTTTAAGGAAGACTATCCGCAGGCGCGGTTATTTCTGGTTTATGGAGGCAAGGAGTCCCTCAAGATCGGCGACATTCGTTATGTTCCGGTTGAGGAGTGGCTTTTGAAGCTTAAGCCCGGTTTGGCCCCATCCCATTAAGGGCCGGGTCTAAAGTTGACAGGAATACGGGGGCATGGCTGTTGAGAGATTAGCCCTTCGGACACTCCCGGAGTGCCCCGGATCGTTGTTCAACTAAGGTGCAGGTGGACAATGTTCCGTATTGAAAAAGCGAACAAATTGTGGTAATCTTTATTTGTGCAGTGTGATGCACAAAATAGTAATATTTTGTGCAGTCATGTTTATGTTTAAGGAGGGGAGCGCGCATGGAAAAACATCTAATCAAACAGATTCTCCTGGAGCAGAAAGAAGAGATCGCCGGACTCTTTCGCGAGCGCATCGTCGAAAGAGACTGCGGGCGCGCGGCAAAAAAGATGATTGAGTCTGACTTGATCAAGGTAATTATGGGGGTCAGACGATGCGGTAAATCGATACTGGCGCACCAGTCTCTGCGCCCCAAAGAATATGGTTATGTCAATTTTGACGATGAGCGGCTTATCGGCGCCCAAAAAGAAGATCTTAACAATTTTCTGGAGGTCCTTCAGGAAATCACCCCGGGCCTTAAATATTTGCTATTTGATGAGGCGCAAAATATCGAAGGGTGGGAATTGTTTGTCAACCGGCTCAAAAGAAACCGCTACGTGGTTACCGTTACGGGCAGCAACGCGAAACTTTTAAGCAAAGACCTGGCGACCCACCTGACAGGAAGACATTTTGGCATTGAACTTTATCCCTTTTCTTTCAAAGAATTTCTATCTTATAAAAATATTACCGTTAGCGAAAAAGATTTTTATATCACAGAGGGAAGGGCCCTCATCAACAGGCTCCTGGATGAATATTTGACGGCCGGGGGGTTCCCGGAGATCTTTCATCTTGAGGCAAAGCAGCAATATTTGCGGGAACTTTTCAACAAGATCATAACGCGGGACGTTGTATCGCGTTACAACATAAAATACGTCAAGACCCTCAAAGAGGTGGCCCTTTACGTGATCTCTAATTTTGGTTCACGGGTGACCTATAACAAAATAAAGAAAATTTTTGACATGAAAAGCGTCCATACCGCCAAGAATTATCTCAATTACCTGGAGGAGACATATCTGGTGTTTCAACTGGAACCCTTTTCCTTTAAAGTAAAAGAGCAGATAAAGCAGCCGCGCAAGGTCTATTGCGTGGACACCGGATTAATTTCCGCCCTTGTGCCAAAAACAACGGTTGATTATGGAAGAGTGATGGAGAATACCGTATTCCTGGAATTGAAAAGGAGAGAAAAAGAGGTATTTTATTATTCTGATCCGGCCTATGAGGTGGATTTCCTCATCAAAGAAGGCGCAAAAATAACACAGTTGATTCAAGTTTGCCGCTCTTTGAAGGATGAAGAGACGAAAAAACGGGAAGTCAGCGCCCTTTTAAAGGCATCACGGTTACTAAGCTGCCGTCATTTGCTGATTATCACCGGCGATGAGGAGAGGGAAGAAAAGGCCGGGGACAAAAAGATCGAAATCGTGCCGTTATGGAAATGGCTGCTGAGAGATTAGTCAATGATTCCAGCGCAAACAAAAACCAACATCATTCTTTTAACCGACTGCCTGGCGGATCTGATGGGCGGGGCGGAGCGCCAGATCT
>CAZBIH010000168.1:0-3314 GCA_964492015.1 uncultured Planctomycetia bacterium
GTGGGACGGGGTCCCGTAAAATTCTCGCACCAACAAAGACTCTCAGGGAACGATCATCGGCCGTTTCAGATATTTAACTTTTGTTTATAGCGACGTATCGGCCGTTTTGAGTTATGTGAGGACCGATCTAGGCACAGTAGGAAGTGCCGCCACCACTCATCACGTGACGCTGTACGTCAGCGGCAACGTCAAATCTGACAGAAATATCCAGAGGAACCTCATCTACGAATACTACGACGAGGATTTTTACGGTGACCGGACAGGCCGTGTTTTGAAAAAAACCAGTTCCAGCGGCGCCTACACGGTTTATAATGAATACTGGCCTGACACAGACACGGTAAAAACATCCAAGGATTATAATGCCGCAGGGAATCTCTTACGGACTCAAACCTTCGACTCACGCGGCCGCAGGATCAGCTCTACAGCCGCCCAAGCGGTTGCCCTTGCTTTTGATACAGGTTATTTTGAAATGCTCGAGCAAAAAGAAGCCGAGCGCGCCGGAATATCCCCCTACAATTTATCCAACGAGGTTTTTGTCTCTCCCCACTCATAAGCTCGCTGTTTTTCTGTTTTTTCTGACTGTAGGTTTTCTGGTCTATTCCAATTCTTTCCACAATTCTTTCCATTTTGATGATTTCCTGGCGATCGTGGACAATGGTTCTGTCAGGGATCCATGGGACTGGAGCGCGCTGTTCAATGCGTTCAATACCCGATTTTTGGTAGGTTTAAGCCTTTCGGTCAATTATGCGCTCGGGGGGCTGGAACCGTTCGGGTATCACGTGTTCAATGTCTTAGTCCATATTTTCAACGCAATACTGGTCTATGCTTTAGCCGTTTTGACATTTGAAACACCCGTTCTTAAGGGAAGCATTTCGGCTAAAAATAGGTATTTGATAGGATTTTTCGCAGGTCTGCTTTTTTTAGTCCATCCGATCCAGACGCAGGCGGTGGACTATATCTGGCAGAGAGGCACCTCCATGACGGCTTTTTTCTATTTGGCCTCTCTTGTGCTTTATTCCAAGGCAAGGATGGGCCGCTCGAAGATCTGCTACTGCTTATCTTTTCTGGCGACGCTCGCGGGCATGTTCTCGAAAGAGAATATGGTCACCGGCCCTTTAAGTCTGGCGCTGTATGAATTTTCATTTTTTTTACCCGCAGAAGCTCTTCAAAAAAGGCTGGCGCGGCTAGCTCCATTTTTATTTTTATGCGTGATCCCGCCTCTTTTGCTTGCCAGGGGAGAGGAGGTGACGCTGGACTTGATGAGGCCGATCGTGGAAGCGGGTCCGCAAAAAAGTTTTTTCGGCATGGACACCCTGACACGCGGACGGAGCGAAAGCACCATGCCCAGGGCGGAATTCCTGCTTACCGAGGTCAATGTTTTGCGGACCTATTTCCGGCTTTTGTTCCTGCCTTTGAACCAAAATTTGGATTATGATTATCCGCTTTCGCGTTCTTTTCTGGAACTCAAAACATTTTTTTCATTCCTGGGATCGTTCTCGATCCTGGCGGCGGCTGTTTATTTTTTTAAGAAGAACCGTTTTCTGTCTTTTTGTATCTTCTGGTTTTTTCTGTCACTCAGCGTGGAACTTCTGGTCCCGCAAGCCGACGTACTCATGGAACACAGGCTTTATTTGTCTATGGCGGCTTTTACACTATTTTTAACGGCGGCCCTGACGGGTTTTTTTAAAAATAACCAAAAAGCGGCGGTGTTTATTCTGGTATTTGCCGCGGGGGTGTTTTCAATACTGACTTACCAAAGAAACTTTGTCTGGAAGAGTGAATTCACGCTTTGGAGCGACGCGATACAAAAATCTCCGAAGAAGGCGAGGCCCTACAATAACCGGGGGCTGGCGTCTAAAAAAGAAGGGAATCTTGACGCGGCCCTTGCGGATTTTACGCGGGCCCTTGAGCTGGACCCGGCTTACTCCGACGCCTACAATAACCGCGGACTTATTTATAAGGACAGGGGGGAACCGGGCCGGGCGATCGAGGATTACGGGCGCGCCATCTCCGCCGATGCAAAATTTGCGCCAGCCTATATGAATCGCGGTGTGGCTTACAAGCTAATGAATGACCTCGAAAAGGCGATGGAGGATTACAACCGTGCCCTTGCTGTCTCGCCTAGGCTGGCAGAGGCTTATTACAACCGCGCCAATTTGTACCGGCAGTTGCCGGGAGAGGCGGACAAAGCTCTGGGAGACTATAGCCGCGCTCTGGAGTTGGACCCGGGGCTGGGGGATGCTTATAATAACCGGGCGGTCTTGTATTTCCTACGGCAGGATTATGACCGTAGCTGGAAAGATGTGCGGCGCGCCCAAAAGCTGGGTCTTAAGATCCAGCCGGTGTTTTTAAGAGATCTCAAGAGGCGTTCCCGTGAGCTCTAAAAAATTTATTATTGCCTGCATTCTTGTTGTGTTCACGGTGATGTTCATTCGTTATTATCAGCGCGGGCCCAGCCGCAATTACTCGGACTTTCGTGTTTATCACGCGACGGCTGTGCGGTTTCTCGCGGGGGAGAATATCTATGAAACGGCGGATCCCAAGATCACTCCTTTTAAATATTCCCCGGCATTCGCCCTTCTGATCAGTCCTCTCGGGTCATTGCCTATTCATGAGGCGAGCCTTGTATTTTTTACGGTCAATTTTATTCTGTTAGCCCTCTTGGCCTATTTTTCAAAAAAGTTTATTTTTCTTTTTTGTGAAGAAAAGCCCACAAGGACAGCAAAGCTTCTCCTGTATTTTGTACCGCTGGCTGGGGTGTTCCGGTTTGGGCTTTTGGTCCTGGATTCTGGCCAGGCAAATCTCCTCATGACGGTTCCGGCGCTGATCGGGCTGTATTGGATCGAAAAAAAGAAAGAGGTTCGGGGCGCTCTGCTTTTGGCATTGTCGGTGATGGTGAAGTACGTGACATTTATTTTTCTGCCGTATCTGATCTTAAGAAAAAAGTGGAAAGCAGTTTTCATGACACTGGCCGGCATGGGGCTGTACAGTTTGATCCCGGCGCTTTTTTGCGGGTGGGAGAGGGCGGCGGGGTTACTCGCGCAGTGGATGCCGTTTATCACCAAGACTTCGCTGGATCAGGGGTCCTGGACGGATTATAAAAATCAATCCGTTTATTCGTGGGTGGTGCGGTTTCTCATGACGCATTCGCCCTATGAAAAACTTCAACCGTCACTGGCGATCCTGGATTTTCGCGGGGCGCTTTTAGCGGGGATCGCCCTGTCTTTGAGCCTGTATGCCTTGGCGCTTTTTTCATCCCTACAAAAAAGATCGAACCCGGCGGTGACTTATGCCGCTTTATTTTGCGGACTCGC
>CAZBIH010000169.1:0-3295 GCA_964492015.1 uncultured Planctomycetia bacterium
TGGCGGTTTCTACTCGAAGAGCAGAAAACGCGATCGCTCAAAGCGTTATGGATAGGATTCTATGGATCGCGGCCAAAATGGTCGATAAGGCGAAAAGCGGCGGGCATCAGACGGCGCCGACGTCCGCGGTGACTCTTATGACAGTCCTGGAGCTCTTGATACAGCGTGGTCATGATATCACCGCTCACAAACCTCACGCGTCACCTGTCTTTTATGCCATTCAGTATCTTCTGGGATATCTGTCTGAAGAGGATCTTAACCATTTTAGGAACATGCCCATTGACCCTGGCCGGCTCGAATGGCCTGAGCCACCTCGAGGAGAAGTGACCGATGCAGATTTAAAAAGACGGAGAGGTATGGCAGCTGATCTGAAGGCTGACATGAACTTGGAAAAAATAAATTTCGATAAGCCCGGGCTCTCCGCGTATCTGTCTCTGTCAAATGCAAACGCCAACGTGAGAGTGCCAACGGATTCTGTGGGGATGGGGCCCGCGGCGGTGATCGATGCGGCCTTGACTCACCAATGGCTCAAAGACAACGGTCATGAGGTGCCCGACACTCATTTTTTCGCGGTTGTGGGTGACGGTGAGCTGGGAGAGGGCAATCTAATGGAAAAACTTAAGCTCGCCGGTGATTATAAGTTCGGCAACGTGGTGCATATCGTTGATTTTAATGGCCTGTCTCTGGATGGGAACCTGCCCGACAACAGTTTGAAATGGATCAAGGATTTATATCGGACCAATGGCTGGAGGGTCCTGGAGGTTCGATGGGGAAGCGCTATTGAAAAAGAATTTCGACGAAATGATGCCGGCGGAGGAGCCGCGTTTAGAATCGCCATGAATTCACTGCCGTCTAGTCAATATCGACTGTTGACGGGAAAAACCGGAGATGAAATTCGAAAGGCCTTGCTTGAAATAAATAAGGGCTTAAATAATTTTCTAAATAAATACACCGATCCTGAGCTTTATGCCCTATTTACCGATCTTGGAGGCCACGATATAGGGAAGGTGCGCAACGCTATGGAAAGAGCGCTTCAGCAAGGTAAAGAAAAAGGCCAGCCTACGGTGATCATCGCTCATACCCACAAGGGATATCAGATGCCTACGCTGATGGGAAAGTCCAATAACCATAAGACTCTACTAAACTCAGGTGAAATGAGAGAGCTTAGGGCCAGGTTGAAGGTCCCCGGAGATTTAGATTTTCCCGGGTTTGAGAAGAATTCACCTGAGGGATTATGGCTTAAGAAGGCACGCGAACGCCTTGATCGAGACAGAGCAAAAGAAGCTCAGCTCAAGCAGAGAAATACCCAAGCTGATGCAAGTCTTGCCGCTTCGATCCCCACAAAAATTGAGCCTACGGCGGATGCTGTCAGTTCGGCAAAATTTTTATCTACGCAGGCGTATTTCGCTCTGATGATCAAACGTATGAATAAGGCCGCCGCAGGGTCGGATCCTCTTTCTAGGGTTTTCGGACGCGTGATCACGTCTTCTCCCGATGCGGGCGGATCAACGATCCATTTGAGCGGCCTTCCTCCAAACACTGCCGAAGCGACATCTTTAAAAGGTCGGCGGCATATTAGAATTGGGATCGCCGAAATGAGCGCGTTAACGCTTGGGGCTGCGATCGGAATAGCCAGATATTTTTGGGGGACGATACTTTTTCCCATTGTGTCTATCTATGACGTGTTTTTATTCACCCGCGGTTGGGATGCCATTAAGTACGCTTTGAAGTGGAAAAGCCGCTTGCTGTTGGTCGGCGCTCTCAGCGGATCATCGTTGAATACTGAGGGCGGCGGCCATCAATCCGGCGCGGAGCCCTTGATCTCCCGCGTAACGCCCGGCATGATCACCTGGGAGCCGGCTTTTCCTGTGGAGTTGTCTTTCATTGAGGCGGACCGCTTAAGAAGAGCCGAGACGGCGGATGATAAAGGCCGCCGTGTCGTCTATTATCGCCTGTCAATTTTACCTGTAGAACAAGCCCGGCTTTTAAGGAATCTCAAGACCCAGGCTCGATTTAACGAAATGAGCGATGACCAGATCCTTGAACAGCATGGGAAAGATGTTTTGACGGGGGGCTACATGCTTGTGGACTATCGAAGCCACAAAGATTACAAGCCCAACGAAAACGTTGTCAATTTGATGGCGACGGGCACGATGGTTCAGGAGGCTTTGAAAGCTTCAGAGGCATTTGAAAAAAAAGGAATATTTGCCAACGTGATCGTTGTGCCGAGTGCGGATCTTATTTTAGGAAAGCTTGGCAAAGATACGAGATATGCCCGGCTAAAGGAGCTGATCCCATTGGACGAAAGAGCCCTCACACCGCTTGTGACAGTGGCTGATGCTGTTCCCGAATATCTGGCGGGCGCCGCCGGGATCCTGGGGCTGGGTCTTGGAGAATCAAACCTTGGATTGGAAGAAGACGGCCTGGCGGCGTGGTCACCCCTGGCTTTGTATATACTTCATAGAATTGACCGCTTGAGCATTACGCATGCTGCGCTCAGCATGCTGGAGAAGAGGGACAGCGGACATGGCCCCGCGGCTCATCACAGCGAGGCCTATGGAACTGACCTTCGATGGTTGTTGGACTTACCGGGAAGAGCTCCCGCAGACAGATCGTCATCCGCGTCCGCCAAAGAGCTGGCGGACCGCTCCTCGGTTCCTGTGAAACCTCGGGCAGCGCGGTTAGCCGATCTGTCGCCCGAGAATATGATTCTTCGAATTGAAAAACTTCAACAAGAGGTAAAAGAGTTGGTGAAATTGGTTAGAGAGAATCCAGTGCTGTCCAAAGATGCTGCCAAGCCTCTGACTCGATTTGCTTTGATAAAATCGAGTCTAGATAGAGCTAAATATATGTTAGGGTTACGCCATTCGGATTCAGCAAGTGATAATCTTTTCCTCGCATGGCGAAGTATGTTGATGATAGAGCCGATCCTGCGAAATTTATCCTATGAATCCTCTATTTTATCGGATTTAGAGGAATTAATGAAAGTTATTGCCAAAACACCCTATTTAGTGACGGATCTCTATCTGAAAATGGCCGACGCTTATTTGGAGATGGGTAGGTCAAGTCTATTCGATCATCTGGTAGAAAAAACCGCTCCGGGGCAAGAAATACATCCGGATCTTAGAAATATGAGTAGTTTCAATATCGCCGTGAACAACATCCAAAAGGAATTGAATGTTTTATTACATGAAAACAAACGGCAGAGATCACGCCCACTATCGGAGATTTTATCCCATCTTGGGACATTGGAAGAGCGGCTACGGGGTATTTCAGGGGGGATAGGAGACAACCA
>CAZBIH010000170.1:0-3285 GCA_964492015.1 uncultured Planctomycetia bacterium
GCGGCGATGTTGATCGGTTTTGGGGGGCCGACACGGCCGGCGGAGGTGCGGCCGTTTCTGGATAGTGTTTTAAAGGGTGTTCGCATCCCCCAAGCACGGTACAACGAGGTCAAACATCATTACGACCTCCTGGACGGCGTCTCCCCCTACAATCAGATCACTTTTCAGCAAAAAAAAGCGCTTGAAAGTGAACTGTTGAAGCGAAAAGTACAGGTGCCTGTATTTGTGGGATTCCGTCATTCCTCTCCCTCGATCGCGGATGCGTTGAATCAGATGAAAGCACAAGGCATTGAAAAAGTTGCGGGATTTATCCTGGCATCCCTGCGCTCTCCCGCGAGTTTTGAAAAATATATCGCCGCGGTGGAAGAGGCTAAACAGGGCACAAGGATCAAAATGGATTTTCGCTACACTCAACCGTTCCATGAAAACCTGCTTTTTATCGAGGCTCAAGCCGATGAAGTTTCAAAGATCATTCAAAAAATAGATCCAAAAGAATCAGATAAGACATTTTTTATATTTTCCGCGCATTCCATTCCCACAGCGATGGCCCAGACGAGCGGATATGATAAACAGTTTGAGAAAATTGCAGAGTTTATCGCAAAAAAATTAAATATTTCTTCCTGGGCGGTAGCCTATCAGAGCCGCAGTGGAAATCCGGAAGACCCGTGGCTAGAGCCTTCGGTGGAAAAAACAGTTCAAGGCCTTGATACAAAAAAATTTAAAAATGTGGTGCTTGTGTCCGCGGGATTTCTCTGTGACAACGTAGAAGTTATCTACGATCTGGACGTTGAGTGCCGCACTATTTGCAAAAAATTAGGACTTGGTTATTTCCGGGCCAAGACCGTCACCGATCATCCAAAATTCATCCGCCTTGTCGCGGATCTGATCTTAGCCGAGCTAAAATGACGCCTCGTGTAGCTGTGATCGGCGGTGGAATTTCAGGGCTAGCGGCCACTTATTACCTCCTAAAGATCTCCAAAGAAAATAATCAGCCGGTGGATGTCATTCTTTTTGAGGGAAGCGGCAGGACGGGGGGAGTGATCCAGACGGAACGATCGGATGGATTTGTCCTCGAAAAAGGGCCGGACGCGTTTATCACGGATAAACCCTGGGCGCTGGCTCTGGCCAAGGAGTTGGGCCTTGAAAAGGAGCTGATCAGCACTCAAAGCGCCGATCGCCGAAGTTTTATTGCCCGGCGCGGGAAACTTTTGCCGGTGCCGGAGGGATTTTATCTGGTGGCGCCGCTCTCCGTGGGGACATTTTTAAGCTCACCCATCATTTCGTGGCCGGGAAAAATTCGCATGCTCGCGGAGCCTTTTTTGCCTAAAAAAAAGGATGCGGAAGATGAGAGCATCGCCTCTTTTGTGCGGCGGCGTTTCGGGAAAGAGGCTTTGGAGCGAGTGGCTCAGCCGATGATCGGCGGGATCTACACGGGGGATCCGGAACTTTTAAGTTTAAAGGCAGCGATGCCTCGGTTTTTTGAATTGGAACAAAAATATGGAAGCCTGGTCCGCGGTCTAAAAACGGAAGCCAAAAATAAAAAAGATCCAGCGGAATTAGCCAGCGGCCCGCGTTACAGCCTTTTCGCGTCTTTTCGGGGAGGAATGCAGACGCTCTCGAATACTTTGGTAAATTCTATTGCCGGGCAATCGGTTCGCACCGATCATTCTGTCCGTGCTGTTGAGTATGATCCCACAGTGCGGAAATGGAAGCTTGATCTCGGCGAAAAGGGCCTGAAAGAATTTGATGTTGTGTGTGTTGCGCTGGGCACGGCCGGTGCAAGCTTACTTTTGAAAAAACAGGCGCCTAAAATTTCTCAAAAATTAGATTTGATCCCTCACGAATCTGTGGCAACCGTCAATCTGGTGTATAAAAAAGACCAGATCTCTCACCGTTTGGACGGTTTTGGTTTTGTGGTCCCTAAGACGGAGAACAAAACGATGATTGCCTGTTCTTTTTCAAGCCAAAAATTCCAGGGGAGGGCTCCGGAAGGCCATGTTCTCTTAAGGGCGTTTGCGGGAGGCGCTTTTGGCCGCGAATCGCTAAAAAAGTCCGACGCGGAGCTTGTCTCTTGTGTGGAATCCGAGCTGGCGGTGTATCTGGGGATCAGCGGAAAGCCGGTTTTGACGCGTCTCGAGCGCTATTCGGGCGCTATGGTACAATACGCTCTTGGCCACGCGAAACTTGTGGAAGATATTCGCGGGATGCTTGCCGCATTTCCGGGATTGCATCTGGCGGGCGCCGGTTACGACGGTGTGGGTATCCCGGACTGCATCCGGGGCGCCGAAGTCGAAGCTAGAAAGATGTTCAATTCACTGATGAGATCAGGAGAGAGGGCATGATGAAACTTTATTGTTTTCCGCGTTCAGGCAATTCCCGTGAGGTAAAGTTGGCGCTTTTTGAAAAAAATATCCCGTTCGAGCCGGTGAATACGCATGCGCCGGATTTTAATAAAGAAGACGCTGAGTTTAAAAAGGCGAGCACTCAAGGAAAAGTACCGGCGATCATTGACGGGGATATTTATATGTCCGAAGCGTTTGAGATCAATCAGTATCTGGATAAAAAATACCCGGCACCGGCACTCCTGCCTAAAGACGAGACGCTCAAAACCCAGATCCGTGAGTGGGTTGCTTCCAGCGACAAGCGATTTGTCCTCAAGATCGGCTTGCTTGTCATCGAATGCCTCTTAAAGCCCAAAGACCAGCAAAAAGAAGAAACTAAGCAGAAGCTCCGCGGCGAGATCGCTGAAGTTCTCAAGGAGATCGACGGGATGCTTGAGGGCCGTGAGTATCTTTTTGGTGATTATTCGTTGGCGGATATTTCTATCACTCCGCACATTGCCGCGCTCCCGATCCTGGGTACTGGCATTCCCGCTGAATTGAAGAACGTGATCACCTGGTTTGCCCGCATTCAAGCAAGGCCCAGCTTCAAGCAGTCCGCCTCTTAAAAAACCATGGGAAAACCGCTCAGCAAGTCCAAGATCGTTATCAGCTGTCTAGGGTTTGTAGTCCTGGGCCTAGTCCTGCTCTTGGTCCGCGAAAGCGAGGGCCGCGTTCGTGCGGAGACGAAGCTCAATGACCTGAAATTCAAAATGGATTCGGCGACCAACGAAAATGACACGCTGGTCATGGATTTAAAGAATACTATCCATGACCTTCAAGTGCAGATCGTGGATCTAAAAGACAAGCAGGACATCCAGATGGCAGAGAAGGCCGGCCAGATCCAGGAGCTAAACACACAGTTGGAAGAGGCCGCCAAAAAACACGAGGCGGCGGTGCAGGACAA
>CAZBIH010000171.1:0-3274 GCA_964492015.1 uncultured Planctomycetia bacterium
TGCAAATTTCACTGCGCGTTTTGCGCCAGCGGGCAGGACGGGTTTTTTCGTAATTTGAAAATGGGAGAGATCCTGGCGCAGGTGCTTTTGGCGCGAGACCTTTCGCCGAATAAAAAGATCACCAATATCGTGTTCATGGGGATCGGGGAGCCGTTTGACAATTATCCCGAGCTCTTAAAGACCATCCGTATGCTCAATTCCAAAAGTGCCTTGAACTTCGGCGCGCGAAAGATCACCGTTTCCACTTGCGGCATCGTCCCCAAGATCGAAAAATTGGCCGACGAAGGCCTGCAGGTCGAGCTTTCCGTGTCGCTTCACGGGCCCAATGACGGCGTGCGCGGGGCTCTGATGCCTGTCAATAAAGCGTATCCGGTCAAAACTCTCATCGAAACGTGCAAAAAATACGTGAAGAAGACGGGGCGGGCGATCACATTCGAATATACTTTGATCAAAGGCGTCAATGCTTCCAACAACGAGGCTAATCAGCTGGCGCGGCTTTTGAAGGGGATGCTCTGCAAGGTCAATTTAATCCCCTACAACCCTATTGACGAATTTCCTCACGCGATCCCGACTTATGAAGAGGTGGTTCAATTTCAGCAGATCTTGCAAAAATTTGGCGTGAAAACAACGGTTCGTTTTTCCAAAGGCCGCGACATTCAGGCGGCTTGCGGGCAGCTGAGGTCCGTACACCGCAAGAAACAAAAAACAAAAGGCGAGCGATGGAAGGAAGAAAATAAATAATGGACGCACTTCTTGGAAACTTAGATCATCTGATCCAGGCAAGCCCGGTATTGGCGTTTGTGGTGGTATTTTTGGCGGGGGTGCTGGTGAGTTTTACGCCTTGTGTGTATCCGGTGATCCCGCTGACGCTGGGTTTTATCGGAGCGCGCAGCGGCAAAAGCCGTCTAAGGGGATTTATCCTCTCTCTTTTTTATGTTCTGGGGATGGCGCTCACGTACGCGGTCTTGGGCGCGTTTGCGTCTCTTTCGGGAAAGCTTTTTGGCGCGATCGGCTCGCATCCGGCGGCTTATTTCGTGCTGGCCAATGTGTGTTTATTTTTGGGGCTTTCGACGCTGGGTGTTTTTGAGATCCCTCAGCTTGCCATGGGCATCAGTTCCGATGTTCAGAAGAAAAAAGGATATTTTGGAGCGTTTGTCATCGGCTTGTTTTCCGGTCTCATCGTCGGGCCCTGCACGGCGCCGGCGCTGGCGGTGGTTTTGGTTTATGTCGGGTCCAAACAAAATCTGTTTTACGGCTTCTCCCTTCTTTTCACATTTGGCTATGGCGTCGGATTTCTGCTCATCCTGTTGGGGACATTTTCGGGCCTCATTCATTCCATGCCCAAGTCCGGCAAGTGGATGGAGTGGGTGAAGAAATTTTTCGGGTATCTATTGATCTTCGCGGCGGAATATCTTTTGATCAAAATGGGGGGGTTTTTGGTATGAATTTGAAAAATAAGATAAACGTCGTCGCGTGTTTGGCGGTTTCTTTATTTATTTTCGGTTGCGCGGGTTCAGGGGAAAAAAACGCGATCGCGGCCCAGATGCAGGATTTTACTTTAAAAGATCTGGACAATAAAGAGGTCAGCCTCTCGTCGTTATTAAAGACACACAAAGCCGTGCTCGTGAATTTCTGGGCGACGTGGTGCCCGCCGTGCCGTGAGGAAATTCCGGGGCTGATCGAGCTTCAAAAAGCAAAAGGCGGGGACGCTTTTACGATCCTTGGGGTCGATGTCGGGGAATCTGAACAAAAGGTCTCTAAATTTGTGAAAAAATTAGGCATTAATTATCCGGTGCTTCTGGACAGGGACCAGAGCGTCTCAGAAAAAAACGGGATCGTAGGGATCCCGACGAGTTTTCTTGTCGCCAGTGACGGGACTATTTTGGGCACATATCACGCGTATACGCCGAAATTGGTGGCGGATGTGGAAAAGGCGATTCAGTAGTCTTTTCTTAAGATGAAATTTGAAAAAGGCTCCATCCGTCGCAGTCTGTATTATTCCATCCTCGACGGCTTATTTGCCGCGATGATGATGGGTGTCAGTGAAAGTTATTTGATCCCCTACGGGATCGCTCTGGGCGCTAGCGCTCATCAGATCATGTACTTGGCGTCCATCCCGATGCTTGTCGGGACTGTCCTTCAGACCTACTCCGCCAAACTTACGCAATCCATCGGTTCACGCCTGAAGCTCATCAACATCGTCGTGTTTTTGCACGCGGTTTCATGGCTTCCGGTGATCCTTATTCCTTACATTTTTCGCAGTCATCCTCAATGGATGCCGTGGATGCTTCTTGTGGCAGCGACATTGCTGACGTCGTGTTTTGCATTCTCAGGCCCCGCCTGGCAGAGCCTCATGTCGGACTATATTCCGGTGAAAAAAAGAGGCAAATATTTCGGCTGGCGTAACCGTTTACAGGGAATACTTACGGTCGCGATCGCGATCGGGGCGGGGCTCACCCTGCACTATTTTGGAAAGGAAAATATCACCGGCTTCACTCTTATTTTTGTATTCGCGATGACGTGCCGTTTTTATTCGTGGATATGCCTCACCAAAATGAAGGAGCCTTTTAGGCACTCCTCGCATGATGAGTATTTTAGTTTTATCGATTTTTTAAAACAATTTCGTCCCGGGCCTGCGGTGACGGCCCAGGCTCATAATTTCGCGCGCTTTGTGTCGTTTGCGGCGCTCATGTCGCTGTGCGTCAATATTTCCGGGCCGCTCTTGGCATTTTTTATTTTAAAAGACTTAGGATACAGCTACGCCTCGTACATGGTGATCGTGACGACGGCGGCACTTTCCGGATTTTTGTTTCAGGAATTCTGGGGAAAATTTGGCGATCTCGATGGAAATATGAAAACCCTACATATTGCCGGATGGGGGATAGCGCTTGTTCCCATTCTGTGGATGGTATCGAGGCATTTGGGATATCTTTTTGTCGTGCAGGTCATCGCCGGATGTTTTTGGGGCGGATTTAATTTGCTCATGACTAATTTTGTTCTGGAGGCGTTGCCCCCACCTTTAAGAATACGCGGAACTTCTTATTTCAACGTGGTCACCAGCGCCGCGATCCTCGCGGGTTCGGCGGTGGGAGGATTTTTGTTTGAACGCGTGCCGCCGGTGCTTGGGTACTCCTTTTTGACCCTCTTTTTGATCTCCTGTGCGGGGCGGATCGCGGTCATGATGTGGATGGCTCCCAAGGTCCGCGAAGTACGTCCGGTATCCGCGGCCCAAAAAACCTCTTAGCAGTATTCATATCCTATTGAAAATAATAGA
>CAZBIH010000172.1:0-3256 GCA_964492015.1 uncultured Planctomycetia bacterium
GACGTCCCCAGCCTCCAAGAAGCCGAAAAGCTGGTCAAGATCCTTTCCCCGGTGGTGAAGACCTTCAAAGTCGGCAAAGAGCTCTTCACCTCCGCAGGCCCGGACGCGGTCAAGATGGTCCACGCTCATAAGGCGAACGTATTCTTAGATCTTAAGTTTCATGACATTCCCAATACGGTCGGGTCGGCTTGTGAGGCGGCGACGCGGTTGGGGGTGTGGATGATGAATGTTCACGGCATCGGCGGCAAGGGCATGCTCTTCAATGCGGTTCAGTCGGTGCATAAAACCTCTCAGGAATTGAAGGTTCCGGCTCCCAAACTTATCGGGGTGACGGTCCTGACCAGCCTCACGGACGCGGATCTTAAGGAAATAGGGGTCAAGGGCAAGGTAAAAGAAGAAGTTGAAAAGCTGGCCCTACTTGTGCAACAATGTGGCTTAGACGGCGTAGTTGCCTCAGGCCAGGAAATCGAGTTGATCCGGAAGGTTGCGGGTAACCGTTTCCTTATCGTGACTCCGGGTGTCCGGCCCCTATGGGCGGCCCAGGGAGACCAAAAGAGAATCATCACTCCTAAGGAAGCGATCGAAAAAGGTGCCGATTTTGTCGTCGTCGGCCGGCCCATCACGCAGGACAGAGATCCCCGGGAAGCCGCAGAGAAGATCATCAAAGAGATGGAATGATTATGATTTCCATCGTCACTAAGCAGGGACACAACAAGGAGTACGAAGGTGAGTTTATTCAAAAAGAAAGAAAGTTCGTTTGAGGACATGGATTCTCAAGCGCAGTTAAAAAGGATCTCGGAGCAGCTCGGTTTTTTGGAAAAAAAGATCGACACGCTTTCAGAAGAGCTTCGTAACCGTGGCGGATCACGTCCGTCTTTTGGCGGCGGATTTTCGCAAGGCGGACCTCGCGGGTTTAACCGCGATCGTCAGGACCGCGGAGGTTTTCGCGGCGGTAACGGCGGACGTCCTCGTCCTGAAGGCAGCAGCAGCGGCAATACACGTTACGCGGGCCAAGGCCCCCGGCGTTATACCCCCGGCCGCCCCTACGGCGGCGGCAATGATGAGAACCGCGGCAATTTCAGCGGCGGCGGACGCCCTGATGGCGCGAGAAGCAATCGCCCCAATCAGAACCGCAGGCCTCATCAGAACAACTCGAGCCCCGCGTCGGCGCCCCAAGCGGCCCCGCAGCAGGATGCTCAGCCCGCTGAATAACCAGAGGAGAAAATAATCTTAAAAGATAAAGATTATTTTCTTTACCTGAAGGACCTGGTTCGTTTAGAAGAATCGGAAGAGAACGAGCAGATCCGCCAGGAGCTGGAACAAAATAGTCCCGAGGAGCGCCAGATACGCGGCAAGGCGCTCCTCGGCCTTTTTTTGGACGAAAAAAGTTTTGGGCCTGCCGGCCATATCCTTTCCACATTTATCCTGCGAAATAAGCAAGAATTTCCTCTGTTCACTCTTGAAGAAGGCGATGTCGTCAGTATTTTCGCGCACGGTTTCCGTTCGGGCGATATTCCCACGGGAACTGTCTACGAAAAGACGAAAGACTCGATCACGGTAGCGATGAATGAGCCGTGGCCGGATTGGTTTGAGAAAGGCCCCACCTACGAATTGCACCGTTCGATGAATCGTGTCACTTACAAGCGGATGTTGGAAGCTCTCGATGCCGTTTATCAGACGCAGAATACACACCTGGCGGTTTTTCGTGATATTTCTCTTCAGCAAAAAAAACCTGTCATCGACACGGTAAATATTTCTGAAATTAAATGGCAGGACCCGGGCCTGAATGATTCACAAAAAAAAGCCGTGGCTTGTGCTCTCTCAGCGCGGGACATCGCTCTTGTTCATGGGCCTCCCGGAACGGGGAAGACGACCGTTCTGATCGAGATCATTCGTCAGCATCTCTTGAGAAAGAAATCTGTTTTTGTGGCGGCACCCAGCAATACCGCTTGTGACAACATTCTTGAACGCCTTGTAGAGCGCGGTATCAACGCTTTGCGGCTCGGGCATCCGGCCCGCATTACAACGGCTTTGCGCGAGCACACTCTGGATTTTAAGTTGGCGCTTCATCCGACGGTCCGCTCTGTTCAGGCAAGTGAAGCGGAGCTACTCCGTCTTTTTAAAAAAGAAGAACGCTATCGTGATCGGCGTAGCCCCGGATACGAATCCGAGAGAGAGCTTCGCCGTGAAATTTCTCTTCTAAAGCAGGAGATCAAAAATTTAAAAAAAGAGGTTTTTGACCGTGTGATGAAGGAAGCCCAGGTAGTAGTTGCCACTCCCGCCGGTATTCAGGACCGCTCGATCCGTGAAAAAGTATTCGATCTTGTCGTCCTCGACGAGGCCACACAGGCCACGGAGCCGGTCAGCTGGATCCCCATCACGCGCGCCAACAAAGTGATCATGGCCGGGGATCATTTTCAGCTGCCTCCGACGGTACGCTCCAAAAAAGCAGAGGAGAAAGGACTGGGGGTCAGTCTTTTTGAGCGCTATCACGAAATTCTGCCCGAAGCCTCGCGCGCGCTTTTAGTTCAGCAGTACCGGATGAACGAAAAGATCATGAATTTTTCTTCCCGGGAATTTTATCAAAATCTTCTGATCGCCGATGAGTCCGTGCGGCATCACACGCTCGCCGATATTAAAGGGATCGAAAAAACCCAAGAGACACAAGAAGCTCTCTTGTATATTGACACTGCCGGAAAGGGTTTTGAGGAAAAATTGGAAGAAGGAAGCCAGAGCCGCTATAATCCCGAAGAGGCGGCGCTGGTACTGCGTATTCTGGAAAGAATGCTCTCACTGGGCGTGCCGCCCCAAGAGATCGCGGTGATCAGCGCTTACAGCGCCCAGGTGAGGATATTGGCCAGCTGTTCCCCGGACCCTAAGATCGAGATCGACAGTGTCGATGGTTTTCAGGGGCGCGAGAAGGAGCTGGTGATCGTATCGCTAGTGCGTTCCAATCTGACCGGGGAGATGGGTTTTTTGACTGATACGCGCCGCATGAACGTGGCGATGACTCGCGCTAAGAAGAAATTGATCGTAGTGGGAGACAGCGCCACTTTGTCTTCGCTTAAGTTCTATAAAGACTTCATTCAATATGCCGAAGAAGTTGGAAGTTATAAGACTATATGGGAACTAGAGTAATGGCGTTATTTTAAATTTGCATTTTTAGAATTTATCAGCCATACTTCTGGGATAATAATCATTCTATTAATGAACCCAACTAAGCGTTATGCCATCGGATATGTAAGACCAAGAGGGT
>CAZBIH010000173.1:0-3241 GCA_964492015.1 uncultured Planctomycetia bacterium
TTATGTCCTACCATATTTTCTGTGATGAATGTCGGCAGATGCGATTTCCCGTTGTGGATCATCATCGTAAGCCCCACAAACTCCGGCGTTACCGTGGAACGGCGCGACCAAGTTTTGATCGGCTTACGTTCACGCTGTTTTTGCATCGCAACTACTTTTTTCAAAAGCTTTTCGTCAACATACGCGCCTTTTTTTATCGAACGGCTCATCTGGGTCTCCCTGTTACCACATATTTAGAAGTATGTTTTTTCCGGCGGCGAGTCTTAAGGCCCTTGGCTTGCTGGCCATTACGGGAGGTCGGCTGGCGTCCGCCCGAAGACTTGCCTTCACCACCACCCATCGGATGATCCACAGGGTTCTTGGCGACAGCGCGCGAGGCCGGACGACGTCCGAGCCAGCGGTTTCTGCCGGCCTTTCCTAAAGAAATATTTTCATGCTCAATGTTACCGATCTGTCCGATCGTGGCGTAATTGCCTACATGGATCAATCGAATTTCACCCGAAGGAAGTTTAATGTTGGCAAATTCACCTTCTTTGGCCATCAAGATCGCGTAACCGCCCGCGGTGCGAACGATCTGGCCGCCACGGTTGCGGGCAAGCTCAATATTATGGATCTGAGCGCCAAGAGGGATCTCCTTGATCGGAAGCGCGTTGCCGGCGTGGATCTCGGACCCGGGACCGCTTGTAACGGTCATTCCGAGGGTCAATCCTACCGGCGCAAGGATGTACCTTCTCTCCTTGTCAGCGTACTCGATCAGAGCGATGCGCGCGGTGCGGTTCGGATCATACTCGATCGAAAGCACCTTCCCCTCAACGCCATCTTTATCTCTCTTGAAATCAATGATACGGTAAAGTTTTTTGTGCCCGCCGCCGCGACGCCGAGAGGTCATGCGGCCGTGCGAATTACGTCCGCCGGAGCGCCGAAGATCTTCTGTTAGAGATTTTTCAGGCCTCTTGTGTCTGGGTGAAAGCTCTGAAAAATCGGATATGGCCGTCCAACGAAGTGACGGGGTCCGCGCATTAAATGTTTTAGTTCCCATAAGATACCCTTTTAAGCCAGATCTATTTTGTGGCCGTCTTTCAAAGTAACAACGGCTTTCTTCCAGTCAGGCGTTTTGCCAATCTGGTGGCGCACTTTTTTTAATTTTCCGTTCATGACCTGCGTGTTGACATCCTGCACCTTCACTTTATAGATGCCTTCCACGGCTTTTTTGATCTCAATTTTATTCGCGTCCTTCAGGACACTGAATAGATATTTGTTGGATCCGGCCAGAACAGCGCCTTTTTCCGTACGCAGAAGCGTTTTCAAAACAACGTGAGAATCTCTCATGATTTTAACCTTTTAATGAGCCCTGAATAAGCGGCTTTGGTCACCAGGCATTCTTTGTGAGACGCGACATCGAGAATATTCACTTCATCCGCTGTCTTGATCGCCACCGCACTGATATTGCGGGACGCCAGCGTCAGGTTCTCAGATCTCTTATCCACCAGGAACAAAGGCTTCTCTAATTTAAAAGCAGCCAAAATTTTAGCCACAAGCTTGGTCTTTGGTTGATCAAGATTCAGGTCGTTCACGATAAAAAAGCGATTCTTCAAAACTTTGTCCTTAACACCCTCGACGACCGCTCTGCGCTTCAACTGTTGAGGCAGGGAGTAGGAATAGTCGCGCGGCGAAGGGCCGAACGTGACACCGCCGCCTCTCCATATCGGAGAACGCCGTGACCCGTGACGCGCCTGGCCGGTGCCCTTTTGCTTCCAGGGTTTTTTTCCGCCGCCGCGCACATCGCCGCGATTCTTCGTGGATGCCGTGCCTTCTCTCTGGCCGGCTTGATACATCAAAACAGTCTGATAAACGACATCCGAATTGATCTCGGTGCCCTGAAATAGGGGGTCCAGCTTGATCGTCTCGACCGACTTTGCGTTTTGATCATAAACGCTCAAAGTGTCTGCCTTCGAGGTCTGACTCTTGGTGGACGTGACCTTCTTGGTCTTGGTCACGCGCGCAGCAACTCTTATATCCGCGTGCTTCTTGGCGACCGTCTTGGCCTTCTTGGCGACCGCGGCTTTGGCTGCGGGCCTTAAAATTTTCTTTCTTTTCTTTTTTGGATCGGGCATTTTATTCTCGAGTCTTATTTTTTCTTAGCGGCTCCGCCCTTACCGGCAGCGGCTTGCTTGCTGGCCTTGAGCGGATCTTTTGTCGCTATGTTCTTGGGCGCGACTCGGACCTTCACGCCTTCAGGCTGTTTCAATGATCTGCGGATATAAAGGATCGCGTTGTCGCCGCCGGGAACAGAGCCCTTGACCACGAGAACATTATTCTCCACATCCACTTTTAAAACTTCAAGATTCTGAACGGTTATTGGATATCCGCCCAAACGTCCGGGCATGTGATGTCCTGGCCATGTCCGTGACGGAAATGAGCTTGCTCCAATAGATCCAATGCGGCGGTGAGACGTAGACCCGTGTGTTCCGGGACCCCCACGCCAATGCCATTTTTTCATACCGCCGGCGAAACCCTTGCCGATCGATTTTCCCTGAATATCCAAAAGATCGCCCGCCTTGAAAATATCAGCCTTGATCTCCTGGCCCAGCGTAAAATTCTCATCTGGAGTCAGGCGTATCTCGCGCAGCCACCGCTTGGGCTTCAAATTATTTTTTGAAAAATTTGTTTTGTAGGCTTTAGACAAATTTTTTTCTTTGACGTCATCGCCGTAGCCGACCTGAACCGCTTTATAACCATGCTTTTCCTGGCTCTTTAGATCTGTGACCAGGCAAGGTCCCGCTTCCAGAACGGTGCAAGGGATAAAATCTCCCTTGGCGTTCAAAACTTGCGTCATTCCTACTTTTCTACCGAGGATCGCTTGCATTTATTTGATCTCTACATCAACACCGGCCGGCAGGTCCAGCTTGCGCAGGGCATCGATGGTTTTAGCCGTCGGATTTAAAATATCCAAAAGTCTCTTGTGAGTCTTCATAAAAAACTGCTCGCGTGATTTCTTATCGATCACCGGCGAACGGTTCACGCAAATAAGTTCGGAGTCTGTCGGTAAAGGAATAGGCCCTGAAACCTTAGCGCCTGTCCTTTTGGCTGTGTCCACGATCTCCAGCGCGGACTGATCCAGCACGCGATGATCGTAGGCTTTAAGCCGGATCCTGATCTTTTGAACTCCGGCCGCTGTTGCCATGATTAAGCCAATATCTCCGAAATAACTCCGGCTCCGACCGTGCGTCCGCCCTCACGG
>CAZBIH010000174.1:0-3200 GCA_964492015.1 uncultured Planctomycetia bacterium
ACGTGATGAATTCTATCTTTTCGTGAGGTAATTGAGTGTCCGCCAACCGCGCGGCGAATCCAATTTCCCAAGCCTGATAGGCCCGCATCATTTTTGCCAAATTATCCAATCGGTTCCGCCCTGATTCGGTTTTCGCCCCCAAAGTGTCCAGCACCGAAAACGCGATAACAAAACGGATCACGGCTTTCAATTTCTTCGGAGAAATATCTTCGTAGTCCTTGGATATTTCCTCCACCCATTCCTCGAGTTGACGAGGCATACTCCAATCTTTTCTCCAATGATAATCATGGTACTTGATCGCGGCCAGAACCTTGTCCGAGACAGGTTTTCCATTAAAAAAGATCTGGTCCCGTTTTCCGGCAACTTGCTGATACCCTGAGATCTCGTGGCGCGGAAAAGACCATCCGCCCTCATGCTCCTGGGCCGCGTGGGGTTTTCCGATGTCATGAAGCAGGAGCGCAGCTTCCATATCGTCCGGATTTTGTTTTGTTTCTGTTTTCACAAAACCGCGCAGTTGGAGATCAAATATCCATTGATCTCCGCGCCCCGTCTCCACATCAGCCAAAATACGGGTAATTTCAAGCAAGTGATCTTTCAAAGTAGCCGATTTGCCGCCTTCCCGATGCCACCTGGAATTGTAATGAGGGGTTTCCAGGGCAGTTTTTATCTCTCCCTCCAAGCCTGTTAGCTTTGTCAGGGCCTGATCGAGTCTGAACTGCGCCTGTTTGATGACTAGCATATTTTCGACTTTTTTTGAAAAAGCGGCATTCCCGGATTCATAGGACCCGATAACGACATGAGTATTTTCACCGGCCATGGATTCTAAAATTTCAGAAATATCGCCGTCCCTCCTGAAACCGCGCGTAATAAACACGATGTCTGTATTTTTCCGGCCCCTCCTTAAAGCGGCCAAAACGGCATCCTTGCCCTCAAAATGCTCGATGACTAAACGTATCTTTCGCCGAATACGGTTTAGGCCCCTGACATTTTCTATCATCTGTCTCAGCTCTTGCTCTCGCCTCTCTTTATCCGGTTCCTGACTGTCAAAAGAATCAGGGTAGGCCCAAAGAACCTTGACCTGGATCCCCGGCTCTTCGCCCTCGATCACGATCTCGCTCCTTGCTTTGGGGCTTGCCGACAGGCGCGCGCCGGCATCGTCACCCAATTCATCCTCTAATTCTTTTTGAATAGCCCTCCGTTCAAAATAAAGAGCAAGTACCCGCTGAAATTTATCGACCGCAAGGGCTATCTCGACCGCGACTTTCTTCAAGTCCTCGTAGGGGCTCGGGGACTCATCAAACGCTTTTTTATCACTCCATCTTTCGATCTCACTGCTGGGCCAAACGTCTCCGGAACTTATTTTCCTGCCAAGATCGCTGTGTAGCCTCTGAAGAGGTGCGAGGACATCCGGAAACAATTCTGCTATCTCTTGTCTGTTTTGTTCAAGCCTGGGGCTATATCCGGCCGGAGTTTTCGTCAGCTGTTTTTTGATGCGGGGTGCATAATAAGAAAATAAAGCCCGAAACAGGGTGTTGTACATCACAAAATCCAAGTGAAACTGCTGGTTACTGCTCAGAAGCGAACCGTCACTGATAGACTCAAGAAGAAGCTTTCTTACTTCAGGGTCAACATGGTATTTATTGGCAAGCAGATGTACCGTGGCGGTTTTAAAAGCAACGATTTTTCGCGCCGCCAATTTTTGGTAACGCGTAAAATTTTTAGCAAGCCGCGCCCCAACAATTCTGTTCGCTAATTTGGCTTTCCTGAGATTGGCTTTGATGTATCTCGCAAAGACTGTCGCATCATGGCCCTGCTCAGCCACGATCCGCCGGCCCTCATCGGACAAAGCCATCTGCTTGAGCGGAAACGTCGTTTTTGTTCCATCGGTTTTTTCTGTTGAACCGGTTACACTGCCTGTGCCCACTACCCAGCCGGCTAATAACAGATCGCGCCTTAAGTGCCCCAACTTTATCGAATCGATGGAAAGGTCCCTCTCCGATTCCAACGAAGTGATAGTCAGATGCTTGGGATCAGCCAAATACAGCATCAAGCCTGCGGTCCTTTCTGCGTTATTCATGGCATTTCTGCCATTCGTGGCAGCTGGAGTGTCCGTGCGAACCGGCACGGTTACAGAGAAAACCTTATCCGGTTTTTCCGATAAGGCCGCATTGACAGTTTCTGAGAGAGCTTTCATAACAGCCTCGGGATCTTTCCAGTGAGAAGACCTAATCCCATCCCCCACGTTATCGGACAGATTTTTCGCCCAAAAAGCGCGGATTAAAAACTCCTCGCCTCTCAATGACACCCGAACCAAAAGCCTTTTGCCATCACGTTCAAAATTTCCCAATACACCTGTCATAAAATCAGCAGCGGTATCTTCACTTTTAAATTCTGCCCAGCCGCTCCCAAGAAAAACAGAGATCTTCCTGCCCCGCACCTTGTAGCCCAAGAAGGCTCCGCCTTCAGGAACCCCTTTTGACACATTCACGCCGACGCTATTCGATCCGGCTGCCGCATCCAAAACCAGCCACGCAGTGTCCGATACCGCTGGAGTAGCAAGCGCCTGCTCCGCCGGACCCAACTCCTCCGCCAACCCTGCCTTGCCGGCAAGCAGGCGCGCGGCAGCCATTTGAACTGATGCCAGCTTTGGGGTATACTTATCTCTAGAGGGAAAATCCGATGAAACTAAAGGTAGTTCTTGAAAATGGTGATGACGGCTATATTGTCGCGTCTGTTCCCTCTCTTCCCGGTTGCGTTTCTCAGGCAAAGACAAAAGCGGGAGTCCTGAGAAATATTCGTGAAGCGATTGCCCTATATCTTGAACCTGACCCCAAAGAAGTGCGCCCCTCGAAAAACCACCAGGTCCTGACACTCGCCATTTAGAATGAAGCCTCCCCTCCTCTCCGGAGACGAGATCATTAGAGCTTTGAAGCGGGCCGGTTACATTCAGGTAAGCCAAAAAGGCAGTCACGTAAAACTGAAAAAGCCTGGCACCGAGTACACCCTGATAGTCCCCAACCATCTGGAGGTCGACCGATGGACTCTCAAGAGCATTCTGCGGGCTGCTGAGATTTCTGTCGAAGAGTTTAATCGGTTGATCTAATTTATTTTCCGCCAACCGCGCCCCGCCAGGCGGCGGGGTCCCGCCTTGGTTGGATCGGTCAAGCCGGCGAGGAAGTCGTTTAATAAAGAGCGCTTCC
>CAZBIH010000175.1:0-3185 GCA_964492015.1 uncultured Planctomycetia bacterium
CCGCAACATGTTTACTCTACGTTTGAGTCTCCTTTTTTAACAAGTGAGGGTTTCCTTTTTTTAAACTCAAAAGGAATTTCTTTTCGTCTGTTGTTATTGTTTCACTTAGTTTTTTTATTAGTTCCTCTCTAGCTTCAATAAGTTTCTTAAGAGGAACTTGTTTTAAAACCATCTCTTTAAAATCTTTTTCATAGATGTCTGATATATCTTTTAGAGTTGGTTTGATCAACTCATGCATTGGGCGATTATGGGAGGCAAGAAACACTAAAAAACTTTTTCTAATTTTATCTGTAATTCCCTCATTTTCTAGCAATATTAAAATATCAAATAAATCTCTGGGATGTTGACGATCCAAAGCAGCACAAATTTTACTACCATAAAGATCAGAGAGCGGGACAACTGGAGCACTCACACTAAATTCAAATAATTCTTCTGCCTCCGAAGGTGGCATCGGACGAGCCTGATCAATGCGATTTTGTATGCGAAATAAAGAGGCCTCTGAATCGGGTACGTCAAGATACTTAGGGGTTTTCATGGTGTCTTTCAGACTACCTGAGATGTACCGATTGCGAAAGAATTTAAACAGGACATTATAGTATTGTATGATACATTAGTTAGAGTTATGAATTACGTGGTTTACTTGTGCCGATAAAATCGCCGGAAAATTTGCTAACGTTTCCAGTGGTTGCTGCGGAGTGTAATATTGATTTCTTGAAGTTCTTTAATTATTCATTATCCTGAATTGAATTCGTTAAATTGAAATCTAGTATGAAACCCTTCGGACGGACAGGCCCTTGGATCGATTTACCACTGGGCTTTGGCGGCATGTGTACAGTAATGCTTGATCGTGGTAAATACGTGCTGAAATGAAAAAACTTCTATTGATTGTCGACGACTGGGAACTTCTGGAGCGTTACGAAGAGCGTTTCATGTCGACCTACGAAATCTTGTGCGCGCCTCTTGGGCCTGAGGGTATTCGAATAGCGCAAGAGGAAATTCCAGACGCGGTTCTTTTGAACCTTACTTTTGAAAACATGACTAATGAGGAAGGCTGCGCCGCTTTAGAAGCTGATTCGCGCACTCGGCTGATCCCCCTTGCAATTGTGGGAGAAGGTGGACCGGGGCCATATCTTTGGCTTAAAAGTCCGGTGACTTTAGCGAGCCTGGAAAAACTTTTTTCAGGCCAGTAGCCTGTTTTATTTATTTATCTTTGCTCGGAGTAATTGTAGTTTGCCATTCCTTGTGCACGATGAGTCGGGCTCCTCTACGATAAGTCAGATAAAAAATAACCCACTCGACCAGAACGATAATCCGATTCTTAAATCCAATCAGGTAATAGATGTGAACGACGAGCCAAAGAATCCAGGCGAAAAAACCAGCTATTCTAAAGGCCCCGAATTGCGCAATAGCTCTTGTCCGGCCTAGTGTCGCGACCTGGCCTTTATCAAAGAAGTAAAACTTCTCTCGCGGATGAGCTTCGAGGTCATTGAGGATATTTCTTGCAGCATGGATACCTTGTTGTAATGCGACTGGAGCCATCCCAGGGAGAATTTGATTGTCCTGTTCAAATCGGGTGATGTCACCGATCACAAAAACTTCTGGATGCGTGGTGATAGAAAGGTCCTCACGAACTCGAACTCTCCCCTGTGGATCAAGTTCCGTACCCAACAGAGAAGCCAGAGGCGAAGGGGCGACCCCTGCGGCCCAAATTACGCATCCCGCCTCAATGCGCTCCTTCCCGATTTTGACACCGTCGCTATCAATGCCTGTTACGGCAGACTGAGTCCAAATCTGAACCCCCATCCGCTCTAGGTCACTCTGTGCTTTCTGCGCAAGCCGCTGATCAAATGAAGTGAGAATTCGGTCACCAGCCTCGAGCAAGAGTATGCGCGTGTGCCTCGGGTCGATATTTCTGAACTCGCGGGAGAGCGTGAACCGACTCATTTCTGCCAAGGCTCCTGCGAGCTCAACCCCGGTAGGTCCAGCCCCAACGATTACGAAGGTGAGAAGTCGGTGGCGTTCTTCAGCCGTGCTCGCTTTCTCTGCTCGTTCAAAGGCGAGCAAAACTCGTCTTCGTATTTCTGTCGCTTGCTCAATTGTTTTGAGGCCAGGCGCGTTTACCTCCCAGTCGTTATTTCCAAAATAACTGTGATTGGCTCCGGTTGCGACAATCAACCAGTCATAAATATATTCATGTTCCTGCGAGGCGACTACTCGCCGATCGGTATCAATCGAGACAATTTCGTCGAGAACCACTCGGGTGTTCAGTCGGCCCTTCAGCAAGGCTCGGATGGGCATGGCGATTTGTGCCGGGCTGAGTCCCGCCATGGCTACTTGATAGAGAAGCGGTTGAAAAAGATGATAGTTTCGGCGGTCGATCACCGTGATCTCTAACTCCCGATGCCGCGCGAGTCGCTTTGCGGCTGATAATCCACCAAAACCAGCGCCAATGATGACGACTCTTCTGCTTCCCTTTTCTGGAACGTGCATGGGCCTAACCTCCAATACTATACAAAAAAGTATACTTTTATGTTGTGAAATTGAAAAGGGGAATGTATGTCCAAAGACGGCGCCGCCCCGAGTTTATTGAGAAAAGCCTCTGTCTTATGCAACAGCTTGATTTTGCTGATTTCTTAAACTTGACTTTAAAGTATAGTTTGATATTCTAGAAGGAACAATGGTTTGTATGGCGGATAATAATAGAGGATCAAACCCATGAAATTGATGGCTCAACAAGAGTATGGATTACGGTGCTTACTTGTCCTGGCAAAAGAGCCTGGCGGAACATTCACGATACCTGTGATCGCGAAGCGAGAGGGACTTTCGAAGGCCTATGTCGCCAAGCTGATGCGGAGCCTGCTTAAGGGAGGACTCGTTCAGAGTATCCGGGGGCAGGAGGGCGGTTATCAACTCGTGGGCCGTCCGGAAGAGGTTCCTTTGAGTCTGGTGATGAATACGCTTGGTGGTCGATTCTTTTCCGAGACGTTTTGCAAGGACCATTCCGGAATAAAGCGCCTCTGTGTTCATAATGGCGACTGCTCCATGCGCGCCCTCTGGATAATTTTGGACAGCACCGTACAGGGCGTTCTGCAAAAACTGTCGCTTAAGAGCCTTCTTTGCAACGAGGGACAGATTCGGGCATGGGGCAAGAAAGAGCAGGGCCAGCATACTTCGCAACCGGCCCC
>CAZBIH010000176.1:0-3168 GCA_964492015.1 uncultured Planctomycetia bacterium
AGTATTTTGGTGGAATCACTGGGTGAAGCTGGCGATCGCCGTATGGATCCTGTTCATATTCTGGCTGCCTGCGACATCCTTGTCTTCTCTGGATAAGTATCAGCGTGATTTCATGCTCGCGTCGCTTTCGACGATGGGCTTGCAATCGACCGTGTTTGCCGTTGTCTATGTCATTTTGATGATGTGGATGATGCAAGGCGGAATGCAGAAGCTGAAAAAGGGTCAGATCAAGAGTGATGCCACCAACATCCGCTGGAAAGATGTCATCGGCATGGATGCCGCGAAAGCGGAGTCCAAGGAGATCGTGGAGTTGATCAAAGACCGCGCGCGCGTCAAAAAGATCGGCGGCAACATCATCCGCGGCATGCTCATGATGGGGCCACCGGGCTGTGGGAAGACTTATCTGGCCAAGGCCATGGCGACCGAGGCGGGAGTTCCCTTTATTTCTATGTCCGGCTCCGAATTTGTCGAAATGTATGTGGGTGTCGGTGCTTCGCGTGTACGCCAATTATTCAACAAAGCCCGCCGTCTGGCCTATGCCGAGGGCGGCTGTGTCATATTTATCGATGAAATTGATGCCATCGGCCACAAGCGTGTGCATGACATGGGTTTTGGCGGGACACAGGAAAGAAATACGACGTTGAACCAGCTTCTCGTCGAAATGGACGGGCTGGGTGTCAAACAGGAAAATGTCGTGGTCATTGGCGCGACCAACGCTGCTGAAAAAGTGATGGACGAAGCGCTTTTAAGGCCCGGGCGTTTTGACCGTAAAATTTTTGTGACCAAGCCTACAATGCTTGAAAGGGAAGACCTTTTTCGTTTTTATTTATCAAAGATCAAATGTGAAGAAAATATCGACATCGGCAAAGTCGCGCGCAAAGCGGTTGGTTCAAGCCCCGCGGATATCGCAAATTTGACCAAAGAAGCGGCGCTCATCGCGATCCGTAACAAGGAAGAAAAGATCAATGAGCGTCATTTGTCTGAGGCGATGGAAAGAATTTATCTTGGTTTGAAGAGCAATATCAAGATGAACGCCAAAGAAAAAATGATGACGGCTTATCACGAGACGGGCCACTTGATCGTTCTTTATCTTCTGCATCCGACGGATGATGTTTTTAAAGCCACGATCATTCCGCGCGGCGGAGCTTTGGGGCTTGTGTCGCATCTACCGCCGGATGACAAATATTCCGTCGATCGCAATGAGATCATCGCCAATATCAAGATCCTTCTGGCAGGGTATGTCGCCGAAAAGATCAAATTCAATACAACGACCAGCGGTGTCAGTAATGATTTTGAAAAAGCGATGTGGCACGCGCATCGCATGGTCTGGGACTTGGGGATGGGGAAGAGCAACTGGGTCGGGAACTATAGCACGATCCCCGTGGATCAGCTTTCCGAGGATATCAAACAAAAATTAAACCTCGAAACCCAAGAGATCATTCAGGATTGCCTGCAGGAAGTAGAGGCCCTGATCAAGACAGAACATGTGATCTTCGAACGTTTCGCGCAGGAATTGATCAAAAAAGAAGAGCTCGATTATGATGACATCGAAGCGATCTTTAAAGAATATGGGAAAACTAATCCCCGCATTCACTCTCAGTACACTCCTCAAACCTAAGGTCGGGTTAGAGGGAAGAGGAAAGAGGGAAGAGGGAAGTCCCAAACTTTTTTTTGTTTCCTCTTACCTCTTTCCTCTTACCTCTTCCCTGCTTTTAGCCTCTATCCTGCTTTCAGGCTGCGTTTCCAACTACACCTACCCTGCTGATAAAGTCCCCGAGAGCATTGAAAGACTTTGCAGGGACGAATATAAATTGAATGTTACCGCCCGTGTTGTAGGCAAGACCGTCGGCGCTTTGCTGTATGTCGATGAATTGATCGATGCCCAGGGGCAGATCCCCAAAAACATCCATGAGTCCATGGGACGTGTCCTGCAGGTGGTGGCGCGGGTAGCTCTGTCTACCGACCGGCCTCTGGATTTTTGCTCGATCGTGATCCGTGACAAAAAAAGCACCAATGAGTTGACGATCACACGTTCTTTGGATGACACACGCCGCGGCAACGCGGAAGCGCTTGGGGTGGAGGAGTCGATCAACCGCACGCTTTTCGGGCAGGGCCGGTACATCAAAGATGCTGTCGGGAACAGCCCTTTCATCTTAAAAGAAGTAAGACTTGAAAATTTTCTGGCCGACCAGATCGTGCAGAGGATCCGTTATAATTTTTCAAGAGAAATGGCCGGCAGCGGCAAAAAGGGCGCTAAGGACAAAGACAAGGAGGAAGAGGAGGACAGCTCTGCTTTCATTCTTGTGGATGGAGTCTTTGAGGATGTGAAGGGTCGGAAAGATTACCGCTTTTCCATTCTCTCGATGAAGTCCGAGGATCCCAAGCAGTCGATGCTGAATGTGTTTAAGACCGTCAATGAGGTGCTCGCCGGATACCAGTTCACCGGATTTGACCAGATCGAGATCCAGGATTATATCAACCGCCAAAAATTAGTGTTGGATCGTGAGACTTTGCTTAGCTATCAGAAAAAAAAGATAAAAGATGCGGATATTATCGACCGTTTTCTTCAAGAGTCTAAATCGGTCCAAGAAGCTTTTAAATTGTTTGGTTTTAGCGGCCCGGCCGCGGACTCAACCCAGACGCCGGGGGAGCCGGTGGCCGCTGTCCCAAATCCCTAAAAAGAGTCTGTTGTCTCTCCTTTGATGGTGCTGAAACTTTTTTCTCCCGCTAAAATTAATTTATTCTTAAATGTCCTGTGCCGCCGTGCGGACGGTTATCATGAGCTGGAGACGCTTTTTGAGCGTATCAGCTTGGGGGACGTGATCTTTTTGAAATTGATCCCTTCGGGCATTCGGCTCCAAACCAATTCTACGAATATCCCCCAAGGCCCCAAAAATCTTGTCTGGCGCGCGGCAACTCTTCTGCAAAACCGTTACGATGTCAAAAAAGGTGTGGCGATACGCCTTCAAAAAAAGATCCCTGTGGCGGCAGGGCTTGGCGGGGGGTCGAGCAACGCGGCGACGGTCCTTCTGGGCTTAAACCGGCTGTGGAAATTAAAATTAAGTCAAAAGGAGCTTTTGGGCCTGGCGGCGGAGCTTGGCAGTGATGTGCCTTTTTTTGTTTTGGATACCCCTCTCGCCTTGGGGAGAGGCCGGGGTGAGATCTTAA
>CAZBIH010000177.1:0-3168 GCA_964492015.1 uncultured Planctomycetia bacterium
GATCTGGGAAAAGTTATGAGCAACATCGGCGGCAAATAATATTCTATTCCCCGATGCGCCTTGAATTTTATCCAGAATTTGGCGGACCCTCCACCAGTCTATCTTACCGGTGTAGGCGCTCGCCCCGAGCATCAGGAGTCTTGGTTTTGCTTCTCGAATGGCCGTTTCAAGTTGATCGTAATCAATTTTTGCCGTTGCGGGGTCAACCCCGAATTGGACGCTCTTAAAAAATTTTCCCGAAATATTGACAGAGGCGCCGTGTGTCAGATGGCCCCCATGAGCAAGACTTAATCCCATGATGGTGTCGCCGGGTTTGAGGACTGAAAAATAAACCGCCTGGTTGGCCGTACTGCCGGAGTGAGGCTGGACATTCACCGCATATTCATCTTGCACGGCGTCTGCCGTACCTTTGTAAATGTGCGCAACCGCCTGCAACCAGCGTTTCTGCGCCAGCCTTTCAATTTCGTCGGCATTTACATTCCCCTGGTAAAAGCGCTTTCCGGGTAAACCTTCGGCATATTTATCGCCGATAGGATGGCTGAGCGCCGCAAGCACCCAATCGGGAGTATGCGTTTCGGAGGCGATAAGATCGAGCGTATTTTCTTGTCGGGTTCGTTCTTTATCCAAAAGAGCTAAAAGCTCAGGGTCATGCTCCGCCAAAATCTGCTCTGGCCGCGTTCCCGCCGCCAACCGCGCGGCGGCCACCCTTAGCGCGACTGTGCCTGTACTGGATTGGGTGGAGTCAATTGATACCGAGGGCTCGTAAAACTTGGTTTTCGGATCAAAAATCTTAAGGATCAATCTCAAGTCCGTCGCAAAATGCTCCTTTTGATCAGGATCATATGTGAGTTCGGTCGATTGGTTATTGACCCTGATCGTCCAGGTCCACTGACCGGGTCGTGTTAGAGATTCCTTTTGCACGCGCCTTAAAACCTTTTGTATGGCGTCCTCTTTGGCAACCAACGCCAACCGCGCGCCTTTGCTGAGTTGAAAGTTGAAAGCTGGAGGTTGAAAGGGTAAATTCTTTTGACCTACTTTCAACTCTGAACTTTCAACATTCAACTCAGATGCCGCCAACCGCGCGGCATCAGGCTCGCCGCCTAAGCCACTATAACTATCTCCTTCATAAGCTACTAACACGCGCCTAGTGAATGGGTTAATACGAATGGTATTTCCCCTCACGGAAATGCTAAAACGCGCTCTGGGGCTCTGTGACGCTAAAAATCCATGAACTTCGCTGATAGGTAAACCTGTGCTGTTTGAAATCCAGTCATATTGCGTATTAAGACCTATACCCAGGCTGGACATAATTCGAATCTTTCCTCTGTCTTTAACCCCTCTCTTGAAATTGTAAGAAAAGGCCTGTTTTGTCTTGGAAGGAATGAGCGCCACAACATCCTCGGCTGTCAGATTTTCCGCCAACCGCGCGCCTTTGCTGAGTTGAAAGTTGAAAGATGGAGGTTGAAAGGGTAAATTCTTTTGACCTACTTTCAACTCTGAACTTTCAACATTCAACTCAGATGCGGGTGTGCCTGTAAGAGGCTCCTCCATTCTTTGTTTCAAAGCTTCGACAACATCAGGGCCCAACTCACTTGCAAGAACCGTGGCATTAAGCATCCTCTTGGCGGCGATGGCTTCTAAAATCCCCGCAATGATCAGGGAGGAATTTTTCCCGTCCGCCATTACTGTGCGCTTTACCTGAAGCGGGTTTTTGTCGCCGAGCTGACTTAGAAGAATTTGCTCGTAGCGTTCATGATTCGTCTCTCGTAGGACGCGAGGCGCAACGACGGCATAGGAGAGTCCGTGGGATTGGATCAGTTTTTTGAGATTGTCCGTGTGATAGCCGCCGGTGATGATGGCGGCGGACGAGATGCCGAGCGCCTCCATCTTTTCAAGCGCGTTTTTCATGAAAAATTCGTCGCGCGCGTCGTTGGCGGTGTAAAAATCTTCGGCGTTCTTTTTGTTTTCGTCGATGACGGGAACGTAGGCCACGATCTGTTCGTCCTCGCGCGCGTCGTAGAGTTTGCGGTTTAAGAAACCGAGGATGTAGACGATCTCAAGGTGAGGGTCCCGCCCCATCCGGGAGTATTCTTTAAAATCTTCTTTGGATAAACTCAGCGAGAAGAGATTCCTCAAAAGACTGATCTTATTGGACACCTGATGCAGATAATACGCGTCGCTGTCCACGAGCAGCGCGCTATAGACGGCTTCCTCGATCCGCTTGATCTCAAGCGAGAGGCCGAGCATGTCTACTTGGCTGTAAGCTTTGAGGTATTCGACGTAGCGGGAAAGGTTTTCACACTCTTTTAAATTCAGATTCTTGGCTCTGGCCTTTTTTAGAAGCCCCTCATAAAAGACATAGGGTGACGAAGCTTGTGATCTGAGCTTTGAAACCTCACCGGCCGCTTCTTCGATCACTTCCGTCCGTTCGGACTCGCTTGGGAAAAGCGTCTCGATAAGCTGAGCCTGCTCCTGATTGGCCTTTCTGAAATCAATGGTTTCTTCTCTGGCGTGCAGATCTTTTAAAGTGAGAAAAGCAGGGTACTCGGACAACTGGATCCCGGCGCGCGACGCCGCATCCGAAAGCACTTTATGGTACTCGGTAAAACCAAGTCCTTTTTTGTTGAAGGACCGCACCGCAGAGTCAAATTCAACCATCGTTTTGGAAAACAAGCGCCGCTTCAAAGCTTCGGCACGCGCTTCGATAAGGTCCATATAGGAAAGGGCCTCCGCGCGCTTGGCGACCACCTTGGCGTAGGACTTAAGGCCCATTTCATAAAGCGATCTCTCCTCGATACCCAAAAGAGCAAAATCATGATCCGAGGCTAAGGACAGATATTCGGCGCCGTTGAGCGCTCCCTGCATCATGAATTTTTTCGCGACGCGCTCGCGGATCTTTTTATCGGCGAAGGGCCTCATAAAAGAAAGAGAGCCATCCCTTGTGCCGCCTTCAATAAAGATGGTGCTGATCTTGTAGCGAGTGATAAGCTCCTCGATCGTCTTGGCCAGATTTTCCTGAGAGCTTAGATTGGTGTGAGCGTCCTGAATGTGGACAAGAAGCTTGGGTGTCTTCCCCCGATGTATCTCGCGGATCTCGGCCACGGAGGAAGAGATCTTAAGAAGGCCCGGATTGATAGCGATATTGGCGGAGAGCAGAGGCGTGAGCGC
>CAZBIH010000178.1:0-1354 GCA_964492015.1 uncultured Planctomycetia bacterium
GCGCTTGGCTTTCTCGATCACCATTTCGGCGACCTGCACGTGGCGCTCGGCAGGCTCGTCAAACGTAGAGCTGACGACTTCACCCTTCACATTCCTCTGCATATCCGTGACTTCTTCCGGGCGCTCATCGATCAGAAGAACGATCATGACCGCTTCCGGGTGATTGGCGGTGATCGCGTTGGCGACTTTCTGCAAAAGCACTGTTTTTCCGCTGTAAGGCGGCGCCACGATCAAACCGCGCTGGCCTTTGCCGATAGGGGCCAAAAGATCCAGGATGCGGGTCGAAACCTCCGTGGGAGCCAATTCCATATTCCATTTTTCACGCGGATAGAGCGGGGTCAGGTCATCAAAAAGAATTTTATCTTTGATGTTGGCGGGCAATTCCATATTGACCTTTTCAACCATCAGCATCGCGAAATACCGCTCGCCTTCTTTGGGCGGGCGGATCTGCCCGGTGACGGTATCTCCGGTCCTCAAATTGAATTTGCGGATCTGGGACGGCGACACGTAAATATCATCCGGACATGGCAGATAATTGTAATTGGGCGAACGCAGGAACCCGAAGCCGTCCTGAAGGATCTCCAAGACGCCCTCTCCCATCATATTGCCGTCTTTTTCCGGCTGAGCCTGAAGGATCTTGAAGATCAGATCCTGTTTTTTGAGCGCGCTGAAATCGACGACCTTCAACTTCTGTGCCAGATCCGTGAGTTCGGCCATTTTCATTTTCTTTAAATTGACTGCGTCTATTTCCATGTTCGGGTATTTCCTCCTGTTAAAGACTTGTTTTGATCTGTTTAAAAATTTCTCGCGCCCTCTGCTCAAGCTCTTTTAAATTACCGTCATTCTCGATCACAAAATCAGCGCGCCGCACTTTCTTGGCCAGGGGCCACTGCGCCGCGAGTATCTTTTTGGAAAGTGCCGGGCCCACGCCTTTTTTGGCGGCGCGTGAGATCATTCGGCCCCGCGCGGCATTGACTACGACCACAACATCGGCCAGCCTCTCCATTTTAGTCTCGTACAAAAGCGGGGCATCCAAAACCATGAGGCCCTTTTTGTGTTGAAGGTTCTTTTTCATTTTCATCGCCTCGAAGATCACTTCGGGGTGAATGAGAATATTCAATTTTTTTAGGTCCTTGGGCTCGGAAAACACGCGATGCGCTAATTTCCGGCGGTTGATCTCGCCATTTTTATGCATAAATTCCTTGCCGAAGATCTGAAGGATCGCGCGATGAAGCGCGGTGCCTTTTCTCACAACTTGCTTGGCCGCAACATCCGCGTCAAATACTTTAGCGCCGAGTTTCTTAAAAATAGCGGTCACGGCACTTTTCCCTGAACTAAAATTCCCCGTAATTCC
>CAZBIH010000178.1:1454-3120 GCA_964492015.1 uncultured Planctomycetia bacterium
TCTTAAAAATAGCGGTCACGGCACTTTTCCCTGAACTAAAATTCCCCGTAATTCCCACCACGATCATTTAAAGCGCCTCCCGGTAAAGCGACTCATATTTTTTCGCGCTCTCATCCCAAGAAAAATCAGACTTCATTGCCGACTGCACCAGCGCGTCCCATCTCTTTTTGTCCTCGAAAGCTTTTTCAGCGCGATCCAACGCTTTTATAAAATTGGTAACTTCCAAACCTTCGAACGTAAAACCATTCCCCTTTTTCGGGTGCTCATCCGCATCGATCACCGTGTCCTTTAGGCCGCCCGTCCTGCGCACCACCGGAATCGTGCCGTAACGCATGCTGATGAGCTGTCCTAGCCCGCACGGCTCAAAAAGGGACGGCATCAAGAATAGATCCGCTCCCGCGTAGATCGTGTGCGCTTCCGCCGCGCGAAAACCAAAAAAGATCTTCGCCTTGCCGGGATATTTTTTTTCGATGTCTTCAAATAAGCGGCGGTATTCCGCTTCCCCGTCCCCCAACACCACGAACTGAAACTTTTTTTTAAAAAAATGCGGTACGGCCTTTGCCAAAAGATCCAACCCCTTCTGATGTGTCAGCCGTGAAACGATGGCCAGCACGGGAATTTCAGGATCCGCCTCGAAACCGCATTTTTCCTGAAGCGCCCTCTTGCATTTCTTTTTTCCCTCCAAAGATCCCGCCGAATAAAACGTTTTGATCTTGGCGTCCGTCGCCGGGTTCCAAGCCTCCGTATCGATGCCGTTCAAAATGCCCGAGAGACGGCGTTTTCTTTTCTGCAGGACCCCTTCCAGGCCACAACCGAATTCCTGTGTCTGGATCTCGGTGGCGTAAGACGGGCTCACGGCGTTCAGCCGGTCGGCGAACAAAAGACCGGCTTTCAGCACATTGACCTGCCCGTAAAATTCAAACCCATCCACCGAAAAAAGATCCTGGGGCAATCCCAGCTTCTTATACTCCGAAGGCGCGAAAACTCCCTGATAAGCCAGATTGTGTATCGTTAGGACCGTTTTAGAGCCTTTGTAAAAATCGTCTTTGGCGAACTTCGTTTTTAAAAGAACGGGAATGAGCGCCGCGTGCCAGTCATGCGCGTGCACCACATCCGGTTTGAACCCCAGCCGCTTGGCCTCGGCCAAACATTCGTACGAAAAAAAAGTGAAGCGGTCCAGATTGTCCGTATAATCGCTCTCACGGTTGCCGTAAAGCCCTGAACGGTTAAAAAAAGCTTCGTGCTCGATGAAACGCACCCGCACGCGATCGCTTAAAATTTTTTCAGAAACCTCGATGCCGCGGTATTTTGGCATCAGGATCAGTACGTCGATCCCAAGCTTGCCCAGCGCCAGAGGCAAAGAACCCGCCACATCGGCCAAACCGCCCGTTTTGGCGAACGGAGCCACCTCACCCGAACAGAATAAAATTTTCACCCGACAGACCATCCTGAAATCTGCTCAAAAAGTCCATATGCGAGGCGCGACCAAGCGATCGAGGGAGGCGTACTCACTTGTACGCTGACCGAGGAAGCGCCAGGAGCAACGAAGCAGATGGGCTTTTTCAGCAGATTTCCTCCATGTCCAGCCAGTTGGGCCCAACCTTCACCGAGACATCCATCGGCACATCAAATTTGACAGCGCCCTGCATTTCTTTTTTCACCATTA
>CAZBIH010000179.1:0-3114 GCA_964492015.1 uncultured Planctomycetia bacterium
CAAAAATTTTGAGTTTGTGTTAGAATACGAATCTTATTTTTTGCGGGAGTGGCGGAACTGGCATACGCGCATGTTTGAGGGGCATGTTCCGAAAGGATTGAGGGTTCGAATCCCTCCTTCCGCACCAAATCTTACCGATCTTTGCCCTGTTGTGTAACGGTAGCACGGCAGCCTCTGGAGCTGCTTGTCATGGTTCGAATCCATGCGGGGCAGGTTTTATTCTAGCCCGACGACCAGAGTGTTTTCGGAGTTTCTGGAGTGCTTGAGGAATATCTCTTTCGGGACCAAGACCTCTTTTTGGTTCAACAAAAGCCCCTGCAATTCTTTCCCGTTCAAAGTCACGCTCGTGACGCAGTAATGTTCGTAGGCGATCTTTTTAGGGTTCTTGTAGACGACCTTGAGGCGCCTGCTTTCGTAGAAGGTTTCGACTGAGACTTCGTTTTTCAGGCGAAAAACGTCCTGAGTGAGTTTAGGCGCCAATAAAAGATCTCCTAGGTGTCCCCGCACACCAAATACTTGAGTCAGCACCGTTAGAATAAGCCAACTGGCCGAGCCCGTCAGATAATGATAAAACCCGCGGCCTTCGGAATTGAAATATTCGGGGACTCCGGGGTAAATTTTGCTTTTATCGGTGCGCAGGCACATACGGAAGATCGAATCCAGCACTTCGTGGCCCTCGTTCACAAAGCCCCTCTGGTAAAGCGCATTGGAGAACATGACGGCCATGTGGCTGAAGAAGGCGCCGTTTTCTTTTTCTCCATAGGCAAAGGAGAACGCGCGGCCTAAGTCCAGGCGGATCTCGTGAAAGTTGGTGTTCAGGCGAAATCCTCCATGCTCGGGGTCTTTTAAATGTTTCTTGGCGCTGGCGAATATCTCGCGGACCTGCTCGGATGTGGCCACGCCACTCATGATGGGGAAGGTCTGCCCGGCGAGCGTCATACGAAAGCCCTTGGGAAAATCACCCTCGACACGGCGCCCGTGGTTGTCGTAATAGCCGTTGAAAAGACCCTCATTTTTGGAGGTCTGCAGCCACTCTTTTTTCCGCACATGCCCGGCGATAAAATTACTTTTATCCCGCAGGTCTTGCACAAGACGGGCGATCGGTATTTCGACTTTTTTCCCTGAGATCTCGGGTTCGACGGCGTCAAAATAGCGCAGAAGACGTTTCTTTTTAGCCGAAATGGAATCGTAATTGACTTTGGACTTGCCTGCGCGATCGATCAAAAGCAAAAGTTCGCGGGCCACGGATACTTTTTTCAGGCCCCTCGTTTTTTCGATAATCTCCAGAAATCCCGCCAATTTTTTCAGGTTGGAAGCGTACAGCGTGGTAAAAGCGACACTTTCGCCGCGCTCATAAGCCATGTCGAGGCCGTCATTCCAATCGGCGCCTTCCAGGCGGATGTGATTGTGCTCACCCACGTTGAAGAATTGAACCAAATTTTGCACCAGAATGTGTTCGAGAATAGAGCCTTCATAAGCTTTGCCGGATTTTGTTTTCAGATCATTGCCGTAGGCTTCATTCCAGGAGGCATCTTTTTTCTGTGTCCGGGATTGCTGGGTGTCGCGGAAATAGCGGGCATTTTCAAATAAAATATCCAAGTCTCCGGTCTGGTGCATATAAAGTTCGAGCGTGATATAGGGCCATACGCCGTGGTCCATCCAGATGCGTGTGATGTTGTTGCGGTCGGCGATGAATTCACCGTTACCGATGATCGTGGCGTTGGAGCCATCGATGCGCACACCGTTAAAATTATGCAGAAGTATTTTTTTTGTCTCCGAGGGTGCGGTCAAAAGTAGCGCCAGGCAGTCCTGCCAGAGGTCGCGCCAGCCGCGCCCTCCGCGCCCGTAATCAAAGTCCGGCAGGAAAGAACAGCCGAATATCTTGCGCAGTGTCGGTTGAAGCGAGACCCAGCGGAGCCAGCCGTCGTAGGCGGGATTTTGCGTGTTGAATTTCAGTATGTCCATCTTCTGGGCCCAATAGGCCCGGTTATTTTTTAGCGCGGTCTCAGCCTTTTGCCAGTCGCCGTATTTTTTGATCCAGCTTTCGATCTGAGATTCTTTTTCGGCGATCCCTAAAAATAACACGAACTGTGCCTTCTGACCCGGTGAGAGCGTGACCGATTTAAAGCGCAAAGCACTCATCGCCGGTTTGCCTTGGTAGTCGCCGGAATCTTTTTGCGGGGGGTCCAAGTTTTCTACGATCGCTTGTGGCGCTTCAAAATTACCGCCTTCGCCGACAAAATCGGGGACTGTTGAAAAAGCTCCCAGAGGCAACTCGCCATTTTTTCCAAATCCAAGGGCACAGTAAAGCGTCTGATTCAATTTGTGGCCGCGTTCATCAAAAGACATCGTCGGCTTGACGATGACACCCGCCGGATGGTGCACAATGCGGTGGAGAAGTGACGTCACATGATGATGATCGCGGTAATTGTCCGCGGAACGTGCGAATATCGGGATGGCGGAGGTCGGGGTGATCTTGAGTTTGGATGTGCCGGTGTTGGTCAGGCTGACCATCATGATCTCGAGCGTATCCTGGGAGTCCGCCGGCGCGAAATTGGTGATCTCTGAGCTTAAGCCCAGCTCGTGATTTTCACGGCGCACCGTGTGCCAGAGCATGCCGGCGTCCAGCGTGACCTTTTCCTTGTCCTTGTGGAGAAATTTTTTGGCGTTTTGCACCGCCGATACGCCGGTAAGCGACCAGACTTGCCCGTCATCCGAATGCCCGTGCCCGCGTTTCCCCTGGATATAAACCCAGAAATTACGCGTGGTTTTGGAGTTGTGCAGACTCTCGATCGTGACTGGCTGGGTCAGAAAGGAATTGTAGCTGGTCTTGATGTCTCCGTGCAGGTCGGGGGTGATGCCTGAGAGGATGCCCGCTTCATTGCAGAGAGGGAAATAGAGCCGGCTGACCCCTTCCGGAGACTCGGCCCGGAAAGTGCCTTGGCTGTCAATAAAGTGCCAGAGTTGATTTTTGGGGGTGGTGGATTTCATGGCGTAATTTTACCACAGAGTCTTTTGGAAAGGACACTTCTAAACTTCTAAAACCAAAGAATTGTACCCCCTAAATCTCGCGATAGGATCCGGGACATATCACAGTTGGTGATAAGTCCAAAG
>CAZBIH010000180.1:0-3105 GCA_964492015.1 uncultured Planctomycetia bacterium
AAGCGGTTTTAAAAAACTACCTCTTTGTCTCAGCATACACCGCCTGCGCGAAGCGGATGCCAAGGGAACGGATGGTTTCTTTTCCGCGAACCGTCAGATCGGTGAGGAACAGGAACTGCTCCCGGCTTTCTTTCACGTAGGCTTTCACGCGGTAGTGGGTGCCCCAGGGTTTTTCAAGGACAATGACCGTGACGGGCGTTTCTTCTTTTCGGTAGGAACTTGTCAGGGCGACCTCTTCCAGGCGTTTGCGCGCGAGAAAAGCGTCATGGTCGGGGTTCAGATAAAAATCGGCGACACACAACAGACTGCGGCTTCCGCCGGAGGCGTTGAAAATATTGGTCGACCAGAACTTCGTGTGCGGAATGATGACCTCCGTATCATCCGGAGTGACGATGCGCGTAGCCCGGCCGCGGATAGACTTCACTTCCCCGTAGATCCCATCCACTTCTATCCAATCGCCGGGCTGATAAGTATTTTCCAATACGACCGCCAATCCCGCCGCGAGGCTAGATCCGTAATCCTTCAGCGTAAAAGCCAACGCCAGGCTCACACTGGCGACTAAGGCGACTATATTTTGGAATGTCGGTTCGATAATGATCGGTACGATCACGATGACCGCTCCGATCCCTGTGAGGAGCCGGACGATCGGAAGAGCGCGTAAAATTGAAAGACGCAGATGAGGAGAGCTTTTTTCCGCGAAACGAAGAATGACCCATCGAACAACAAATGAGATCAGTCGGGCCAGGATAAAGATCGCCAGGACCAGAAGCACATCCTGCCAGAATATTTTTCTTAGCATGCTCCAGGCGTTAAAATTTTCGCTCATCATTAAAGTGCGGCGGTAAGCCCATCGGCGGGATTCGTGGAAGCCGTGTCGCTATCCGCGGTGACAGGATCCACATCCGCTTCCAGGCCTGCCGTGGCTTCGCTGTCAGTAGGAGTATCTGTCGCGACAACCTCCGCGCTGAGGACCGCGTCCACGGGAGCGTCATTCACAGCCGTGCTGAGATCCTCACCCGCGACGGTCCCGCTTTCAGCAGCGGTGATATCCGTCGAGGTTGTATTCGTTGCAGCAGCAGCGTCCGCGTCTAAAAGATTGTCGGCATTGGTATCCACAGTAAGATTCGCATCGACCGCGGGACTTTCCCCACTCAGATCAACACCGGCATCAACATTGATAATACTGCTGCCGCCAGGTTCTGTAGCAGGCTCTGCGGGCTGTTCTGTGACTGGTTGCGTGATAGATTCTACGACAGGTTCCGTAGGGTTGCTTACAGGTTTAGTGGAACCGCCGGTCGGCGTTTCCACAACAGTGCTTCCGCCCAAATTTGCGCCGCTACCGACAGGACTCGAACCAGTAATATTTTGAACAGGCGCCGAAGCTGTCGACCGCGCATCCATGGCGGGGCTTAAATTTCCGCCGGGAACAGGATGGGCCTGGGTCTTTCCCGCGTATCCTTCGGGCTCCAAGGGGCGGCTTCCCTCTTCCATTCCACCGATAGCCCGGTCAACCGCGGCTTCTCTTGCATCCACAGGATTGTCTGCGGCAAAACAAACCGGCATCCGGTTAAAAAGAAATGTCAGAACAAGAAGAACCCGAAAATGGTTTCTCATATTGAAAATACAACCTCCACACCCGCGATGTGCCTGTCCCGTTCATAAAAACCATTGTCATTGTCTGAATTGATGTAGCGGTAAAACGCTCTCGTCGCCAAATTAGGCTTCCAGTGATAAGTCAGGCTTGTGTAAACATCCAAGCGCAGATCTCGGCGCTCATTAAGATCCAGCGCCGACAGAGAAGAAAAATCCGGATAAGACCCATGATCAAAACCGGTCGAGGCGTCAAAAGTCACAGGCCCCAGGCAATCCAAAGGGCCGTGGACACCCAGGCGCGTGAGAGATCCCTCACGATTAAAATTATTCCCTTGAGTGTCCGCAAAACTGATTTCTTCTTTCACAAAAAAATAAGACCTGAGATCTTCCGTCGTATAAAAATATTGCACCACCCCCAAACCTCCGCGATATCCGTCGCGCGAGGAGATCGACGGGATAGACCCGTCATTTTTATAATCGGAATAAGAAAACCTTGTATAGACGCGAGTCTTTATTTTTTTCCAAAAAAATGTCTCCGCGCTTAAGAGAAAACGGTTCACCGTCGAAAAAATATCACTGCGCAGCCAATTGGCCCTGAAATCATATCTCGCGTTGAAAAGAACAGCCCGGCGGCCGAAAAAAGCGCGTTTTTTGGCATTCAGCGCAAAACCTTGAGAATTAAAATCAATTTGATCCGCGCCTCGGTCATGCAAAAGTGCCCGGCCGACGTAAAGCGCGTCCACGCGCATATCTTTTTCCAAGATCATGGGATACCCGACGCTAAGATCCACGGGAAAATCAGCCCCTTCTTTTTTGGGCCTGGATGAAAGACGGCTGTCGTTGGGGACCAAAAGAGGATTGCTGTCATAATAAACCCCGGTTTTGCCGGTCAGGTAAAGACGTCTTTCCACTTTCTTGATCGCTTTCTTTTTCATCCGCTCCAGGCGCGTCAGTTGAGCCTGAGCCCAATGACGGTAATTCTCCGAGGCGCTGTTTGCCACGACCCAACGGAGTTCCCGGGCTGCCTCGTCCAATTTTCCGTCGCGGGCATAAGCCAATCCGAGAAAAAGATGCGTCGGTACATGGTTTTTATTTTTAGACAGGATCTCCCGGTAGGCGGCAATGGCTTCCTGACGGCGGGATAACTTATCCAGCGTCAAAGCCCGGTAACGCAGGATCAGAGGATCGCCGGGATATTTTTTGAGAAGACCCTCCAAAACAGCGAGCGCTTTTTGAAATTCTTTCTTTTTGAAAAACTTTGAAAAATCGCTTGAAAGAAATTCTTCTTTGGAAATAAAAAGCGTGTTGTCCGCGGCAAAAATATTGGGTGCCAGAAAATCAGCGGAACCCATCGGAAAGAGCCCCGAGAAAAGGGAGGCGACGAATATCAGTAGGCCTAATTTACGCCTCAGGATGTTCCTTTTGCTTAAAAGAGCTTAATATTGCCTTAGTATGCCATACATTCTTTTAATTAGATATGCTTTTGATGCGAGATTAGACCAGCTCGATCCC
>CAZBIH010000181.1:0-3089 GCA_964492015.1 uncultured Planctomycetia bacterium
ACAATACCAAAAAGCGCTTGGAGCGCGACAAGATGGACGCGATCAAGTACGCTAACGAGAGGCTTCTGGCGGAGATTTTGCCGGCTCTCGACAGTGTGGACCGGGCACTGGCGAGTATCAGTGAAGGGCATGACCCCGAAAAGGTGAAACAGGGCCTGCGGATGGCGCAGGAGGATCTGCACAAAGTTTTGGAGTTGCATGGAGTGGAAGTAATTCAGTCTGTGGGTAATGAATTTGATCCGAAGTTCCATGAGGCGGTGGCGATGGTCCCGGCCGAGGGTATCAAGGAGGGATTCGTCGTCGAAGAAGTGCAAAAAGGATATGTGTTGAACGGGCGCCTCATCCGGCCGAGCCGGGTCAAGATCGCCCAGGAAAAAGTTTCTTAAAACAACAAACAATCAAATATTAGCTACGAGGAGAAAACAATGGTTACGGAAAAAGTAATAGGAATTGATCTGGGTACGACGAATTCGTGTGTTGCGATCATGGAATCCGGCGAGCCGGTGGTTATCGCCAACGCCGAGGGCGGCAGGACGACGCCGTCGGTGGTTGGTTTTACCAAGGGCGGCGAGCGCCTTGTGGGTCAGGCCGCCAAGAGGCAGGCGATCACAAACCCCGAGAACACCGTATTTTCCATCAAGCGTTTCATGGGCCGTCATCATGCGGAGGTTTTGGCCGAGGAAAAACTTGTGCCTTATAAAGTGGTGGAAGGTTCCGGCGGAGATCTGCGCGTGAAAGTGCAGGGCAAGGAATTCACGCCCCCTGAGATCTCGGCGATCATTTTGCAAAAAATGAAGCAGACAGCCGAGGATTATTTGGGACAGAAAGTGACCAAGGCGGTCATCACGGTGCCGGCATATTTTAATGATGCTCAGCGTCAGGCGACCAAGGATGCCGGCAAGATCGCGGGGCTGGATGTGCTTCGTATTATCAACGAGCCGACGGCCGCGGCACTGGCTTATGGCCTGGATAAAAAGAAAAATGAGAAGATCGCGGTCTATGACTTGGGCGGCGGGACGTTTGACGTTTCCATCCTTGAGATCGGCGACGGCGTGTTTGAGGTCCGTTCGACCAATGGTGATACACATTTGGGCGGCGATGACTTCGATCAGAAGATCATGGATTGGCTCGCGGATGAATTCAAAAAATCCGACGGGATCGATCTTCGCAAGGATCGCATGGCGCTTCAGCGTTTAAAAGAAGCGGCTGAAAAAGCCAAATGTGAACTCTCCAGCAACATGCAGAGCGAGATCAACCTGCCGTTCATCACGGCGGATTCTTCGGGACCTAAGCACTTTACGATGACACTGACACGGGCAAAATTGGAACAGTTGGTGGAGGACTTGGTCCAGAGGACGATGATCCCGTGCAAGAAGGCGCTCGAAGACGCCAAGCTTAAAGCCGAAGACATCGATGAAGTTGTGTTGGTCGGTGGACAGACACGCATGCCCAAAGTGCAGGAGCTTGTGAAGAATCTTTTCAAAAAAGAGCCTCACAAGGGCGTGAACCCGGATGAAGTGGTTGCCATCGGCGCCGCGATCCAGGGTGGTGTGCTTATCGGTGACGTCAAAGATGTGCTTCTCTTGGACGTGACGCCTCTGTCTCTGGGTATCGAGACTCTCGGCGGCGTTTGCACCAAACTCATCGATAAAAATACAACGATCCCGACGAAAAAGAGCCAGACGTTCTCGACCGCGGCTGACAATCAGACGGCTGTTTCGATCCACGTCCTCCAGGGCGAGCGCGAGATGGCTTCCGGCAATCGTACGCTCGGACGTTTTGATCTTGTGGGTATCCCGGCTGCGGCCAGGGGTATCCCTCAGATCGAAGTGACATTCGACATCGACGCCAACGGCATCACGCACGTCTCTGCCAAGGACTTAGGCACCGGCAAAGAGCAGAAGATCAAGATCGAAAGCTCCGGCGGCCTTTCCAAGGAAGAGATCGTCAAGATGACCAAGGACGCCGAGACCCACGCGGAAGAGGATAAGAAGAAAAAAGAACTGATCGAAGCCCGCAATCACCTTGACAGCCTGGTCTACTCGACAGAGAAATCGATCAAAGAAGTCGGTGACAAGGTCTCCGAAGAGGAGAAGAAAAAAGTCGAGGAAGCCATCGCCAAAGCCAAAGAAGCGCTCAAGAGCGAGGACGTGGCTGTGATCAAAAAGGCTGAAGAGGACATGAACGCGGTCTCGCACAAGATCGCTGAAGAAATGTACAAGCAAGCCGCTGCCAAGGGCCAAGCTGCTTCCGGTGAGAAGACCAACGGAACCGCGGCTCCCAAAGAAGACGTGCAGGACGCGGAGTATAAAGTCGATGAGGACAAGAAATAAGACTCAATGCCCTCAGGCCATAAGCACGACTACTACGAACTCCTGGGTGTAAGCCGCTCTGCGGATGCCGATGAAATTAAAAAAGCATACCGCAAAGCGGCTTTAGCCCACCATCCCGACCGCAACCCCGGCGACAAAAAAGCCGAGGACAAATTCAAAGAAGCCACCGAGGCTTACCAGGTCCTCTCCGATCCCCAAAAGCGTCAGATCTATAATCAGTACGGACACGACGGACTCAATGCTCAAGGTGGAATGAGCGGCGGTTTCTCTTCCGCGGGTTTTGAGGATGTGTTTGAGGGAATATTCGAGAATTTTTTCGGCGGCAGTACCGGCCAAGGACGTACTCGCGCCGCACGGGGAAGTGATCTCCAGTACGATATTGAAATTTCATTTGAAGAAGCCGCTTTTGGCATCGAAAAGTCGGTCGAGTTAAGACGCGAAGAAACCTGCGGCACCTGCCGGGGGGAGGGAGCTAAACCAGGTACTTCCAAAAAGACCTGTTCGGTTTGTCACGGCCAGGGAAAAATTTTAACCTCTAGCGGATTTTTTAGTGTTTCGCGCACATGCAACCGTTGCGGCGGAGAGGGTCATTCGATTGAGCATCCCTGCACCAGCTGTCACGGCTCAGGCCGTGTGGATGCCGATAGAAAAATTCAGATCAAAGTCCCCGCCGGCGTGGACACAGGCCTGCGCCTTCGCATGAACGGAGAGGGCGAAGCCGGTGTCCGCGGAGGCCCTCGTGGAGATCTCTACATT
>CAZBIH010000182.1:0-3089 GCA_964492015.1 uncultured Planctomycetia bacterium
GCGTTGTTTTATTGAACTCCGTCGAATTGGCGCGCCCCAAATCGCAGACGTTGCGGGCAAACTCGATCACCGCGCACTGCATCCCCAGACAAACACCGAAGAACGGGATCTTATTTTCACGGGCGTATTTGATCGCCTTGATCTTGCCTTCGATGCCGCGGTCTCCAAAACCGCCGGGAACCAAGATCCCGTTCAAGTCCTTTAAATGTTTTTCGCCGCCCAACCCTTGGACATCTTCGGAATCGATCTTTTTCAGCTCAACCTTGGTGTCATTGGAAATACCGCCATGCTTGAGCGCCTCATAAATGGATTTGTACGCGTCCTGATGCTCGATATATTTTCCGACCACACCGATCTTGACGTGTTTGGAGGGATTGATGGAGCGATCCACGACCTCCGTCTTCCAGGCTTTCATCTTTTCGTCGCCGTCCTCGCAATTGAGCTTCAAAAGACGGATAATAATCGAGTCCAGGCCCTCTTCCTTTAAGGCGCCGGGCACTTCATAGATATCCTGCACATCAAGCCCTTGGATCACCTGATCGACCTCGACGTTGCAAAAAAGGGCGATCTTTTCACGAACGTCCTTGGAAAGCTTCTTTTCGGTACGGCAGATAAGAATATCCGGCTGGATACCGATCTCTCGCATTTTCCCGACGCTATGCTGTGTCGGCTTGGTCTTGATCTCGTCCGCGACGCGGATATAGGGAATAAGCGTCAGATGAATATTGATCGCGTGGTCCTTGCCCACGTCTTGGCGGAATTGGCGTATCGCCTCCAAGAACGGAAGGCTCTCGATGTCGCCGACCGTACCGCCGATCTCGCAGATGACCACATCGACGGATTTGTTGTGAGAGACCGCCTTGATCGCGGATTTGATCTCGTCAGTAATGTGAGGCACCACCTGGACTGTCGCCCCCAGATAATCGCCGCGTCTTTCTTTGTTGATAACAGAGTAATAAATTTTACCGGTCGTGATGTTGTTAAGCTTGGTGACTTCAATGCTCGTGAAGCGCTCATAATGCCCAAGATCCAGATCCGTCTCTCCCCCGTCCTCGGTGACATAAACTTCCCCGTGCTGATAGGGACTCATCGTGCCGGGATCCACGTTGAGATAAGGATCGCATTTCATGAGGATAACGCGCAGGCCTTTGGATTCCAAAAGTTTTCCGACCGACGCGGAAACGATCCCTTTTCCCAGGCTTGAAACCACACCCCCCGTAATAAAAATATATCTAGGCATTTTGCTGTTCCTTCTTCATGATCAATCGGGCCAATTCCAGATCCCCGGGTGTATCGACACCCACGGTCTCGAAATCCGTCTCGATGACTTTAATTTTGTAGCCGTTTTCCAGCGCACGAAGCTGCTCGAGCCTCTCGCCTATTTCCAGAGTGGAAGCCGGCATTTTTTTAAATTTGAAAAGAAAATCTTTGTTGTACGCGTAAATCCCTAAATGCTTGTAGAAAAAAGCTCCATCGACACCCGGCTTCAAAAGGGCCGGGATCGGTGAGCGGGAAAAATAGAGCGCGAAATTTTCGTCGTCCAAAACAACTTTTACGACGTCGGAACTGCGAAATTCATCTTCGGAAGTGCTTTTTTTGACCACGGTCGCCATCGAAATTTTTGGATCTTTCTGCATCGCGCGCACCAGGTCATCAATGACCATGGGTTTGATGAGCGGCTCATCCCCCTGAATATTCACGACAATTTTCACGTCCAGCGCATTGACGACCTCGGCCAAGCGGTCTGTGCCGGTCGTGTGAGACTTGGAGGTAAAAACTACTTTTCCGCCGAACTCTTCCACCACGCGAATGATCCGGTCGTCATCCGTCGCGATGATCACATCATCCAGCATCTTGGCTTTTTTGGCACGCTCATAGACGTGCTGGATCACGGGCTTGCCGCAAAGATCCTTGATCACCTTGCCTTCAAAACGTGTCGACCCGTAGCGTGCCGGGATCACTCCCACTGCTTCCATTTATCCCACCACCTTTCTATTCATTTTAATATTATTTTTCATATTAGGTGGTGGGATTAGAGCCCCATTTCTTTGCGGATACGTTCGGTCAATTCTTCGCGGCTGGTCACGGCAACGCCCAGCTTGCCGACCACGATCCCTGCGGCATAATTAGAAATGTGCGCGGCCTCGATCGCGTTGGCGCCTGCGGCGCGTGCGAGTGTATAAGCGCTGATCACCGTATCCCCCGCGCCCGAGACGTCATAGACTTCCTGCGCCACGGTTGGGATCTTGATCATTTTCTTGCCTTCCTGAAAAATGGCAATCCCGTTCTCGCCAAGCGTGATGAGAACCGTCTCGCACTTCAACTTTTGGATCATTTTCTGTCCGGCCTTCTCAAGGCTCGCGTCGTCCTTAATTTTAAACCCGACCATTTCCGCGGCTTCATGATGATTGGGGGTCAGTGTGGTCACGCCGCGATAATAGGAGAAATGAGTCTCTTTGGGGTCCACCGTGATGATCTTTTTGTGTTTGCGCGCGATCTTGACGATCTCGCGCACGAGGCTCGGGACGATCACGCCCTTTCCGTAGTCCTCGATGATCAAAGCATCAATATCATCAATGCGCGTGCGTATAAAATTCACGATCTCTTTAAGTGTCGATTCAGGAACGGGCTTGATCACCTCACGGTCAACGCGAACTACTTGCTGATGATGCGCGATCACACGCGTTTTTTGCGTCGTCGGACGAGAACTATCCGCAAAGATCCCTTCGCAGTTGACGCCCTTTTCAGCCAAAAGTGACCGCAGGGTCTCGCCGCGCGAATCATCCCCCACCACCCCCGCCAAAAAGACTTCGCCGCCCAGCGCACGGATGTTGTTAGCCACGTTGGAAGCGCCGCCGGGCATGAAGTTCTCTCGTTCGACCCAGACCACCGGCACCGGCGCCTCCGGAGAGATCCTGGAGACTTTTCCCCAGATAAACTCATCCAAAATAAGATCCCCCACGACCAAGACTCGGACGCGGTCAAAGGAAGAGATAAGGCGTTGAATACGATTAAAATCTTTTTTATGCATAAGAGATTCCCGGAAAGACTAGTGATTTTAGCACTCGTGATTGAGGGGTGTCAATCAA
>CAZBIH010000183.1:0-3047 GCA_964492015.1 uncultured Planctomycetia bacterium
TTCTCGTTATCTTTATATAATATTCTATGCAATACGGATAATGCGTTTACACTATACATTAATCCAAAAGAGAAAAATAAAGATGAAGGGATAAACACAAATAAAAAAATTATTCCATTAAGCAAATAACTAGCATTTAAATCAAATTGTTTTAAACAAATAGGGGGACACAATACCTATTTCCCAGAATTAAGTATCGTGTCCCTCTATTTCGCATGTCCCTCTATTTCGTAATATTTAAACATCGCTTCCGATTATGTGTTATTTCTGTAATACCTGTTTAATAGACCAAATTAAATCTTCAACCGCAACTGACTTAGAAAAATCCTGAATGGTCGCCTGTGGAAATTGAGAAGAGGCCTGAGAAAAAACTTCGTTGAGGTCTTTTTGCCCGAATAAATCTGTGTTCCCACCAATGGGCTCAGGCGCAAAAATGTCCTGATTTGTTCCAGCCCGGTAAAGCGGAATATTGGGCGGATCTTTTGCCAACAGAGATCCCTTCTCGTCTTTAATCGAATAAATCCATTTTTCTCCCATATACAAAAACGGTATTCCCCGGTCATTGTCTTTTCCTAACAAAAGAATAACAATATCGCCGGGATGAAATTCTGGAAGAGTGAGCCCGGTGATTTCCTGGGATTCATTCCCTATTCTTCCTCCAAACATTTGCAGATTAAAGCGAGACGAAATCTCGCCTTTGATCAACTTCATAAGCTCGAAATCGACAAAGGTATAGATATTTCCTCCCTCAGTTTTACGAGCCTCGGAATTAAAACATCGAGCCAAAACTATTCGCTCCGCTTTATTAAGCATTTGTTCATCCGAAGGTGGCGCTGAGGCATATTCCCATCCGGAGATTGTGAGGGTTAAAAAAAACAAAGAAACAATCCTTGTGATTTTTTTCATAGTCATAGGTTATTCCGCATTCCGGGTCCCCGGAAGTCCTCTGATCACTGCCTGGGGTCCACTATACGGCCCCGGGATCCCCCCGAATTATCATATTTTACATTTTGTATGATCAATTCCAGATTATGCTTTCGGTCCTGTTCCTCTTCAGGTGTTAAGGCCCGCTGAAAATCCGTGACAGGGACTAATTATCACCCCAAAATCCACCCCTGTCACTGTTTTTGACTTTTACACCCATACAATTTTTATTTCTTTCTCCACGGCCTTGAAATCCTTGTCGGTCGTCACCAGTTCGCCCTTGCGCAGTTTGGCCAGGGCCGCCGCGAAACAATCGGCGAAGGGAAGTTTGTGAGTGGCCTTGAAAGTGGCGGCCTGCCGGGCCAGGGCAAGATCAACTTCGACATATTCTACGGGGAAGGTTTCGACAAACTTAAGAATTCTTTCGGCCTCTTGCGGGCCGTTCTCTTTCATTAAAATATAACAGCTCTCGGCCCAATTAACGGTTGTCATCAGAAGGTTCTTTTGGCTTTCGGCGGCTTTGGTCAGGAGCTCTTTGACCTTTTCGTAGCCAGGCTCCTTCCATAAATAGGCCAATAAAGCCGAGGCGTCTAGGACTTTGACCATTTCTTGTCCTCCGCCTCTTTATCTTTCCGGCGTTCCTCAAAAAGGGCGTCGGTAAGTTTACGTTTCCCTCTCGCTATCCCCGCCATCTTTTCAAAATAATCGGCGGTGAGCGGCTTCAATACAATCTCATCCTCGCTGTCGATGATACAGAGCTTTGTCCCTTTTTTGATATTGTGCCGGCGCCGGATCTTGGAAGGGATCACGATCTGGCCTTTGACGGTCACTATTGTCGTTAGCATTATTTTTCCTCCTTTTCTATAAAAAGGATACCATAATACATTAAGTAAGTCAATAACTATTTTGTACTACATAATAAAGGATGGGGTAAATTATTCCCGGCGAGGACGGGACCCGCCCCCTGCTTTCGCGCCGGGACTTTCCAATAGGGGGACACAATACCTATTTCCCGGAATTAAGTATCGTGTCCCTCTATTTCCGTTTCGGTTATGGGTTATGGCTACTTAATATTTTACGTTACCTTAGCCGAATACCGATACGGGCATCGTTACCGTAACCATAACCGTTTAAGCCTTAAGTCCCTTTGCCTTCAGAAAATCCTGCGTCACTTGAGCAACGTAGTCTAAATCTTTCAATTCAAGGCCCTGATGAATGCCGATGTGCGTGCCGTTGTTGGAGCAATATTCGGCCTCGGGGAAATCGCCGGGTTTTTTGCCCAGGAACGCGTAGCTGGGGCACTGCGTGGGGATCGAATAAAAAAGGTTACGCGAATCAACACCGGAGCGATCAAGGTACGCGACGAATTCGTCTTTGGTAAATGGCTCCTTTTCCCTGACGATGATCGAGAAAGCGTGCGGGCCTATTTTTTCGTGCGGCTCTTCCTGGATCGTGATGAAGTGCTTTTCAAACCTTTTGAACTTGTCGATGAGATACAGCAGATTGCGCCGGCGTTTGCCGAGGATCCGGCTGAATATTTTGATATTGCCCAAGCCGACGGCCGCTTCCAGCTCGTTCATCTTGGCGGAGAACCCGACGCGCCGGAACTCGAACTTGCCGACGATACCGTGGTTGCGCAACGAGCGCAGCGCCTCGGCCGCGGCCGCGTCATTGGTAATGATGATGCCGCCTTCGATGGTGGTGACAATGTGCGCCGCGTACAAGCTGAAGGCCGCCATGCCGCCGATCGCGCCGACCTTCTTACCCTTATATTCGGCGCCGTGCGCCTCGGCCGCGTCCTCGATGACAGGTAATTTATATTTTTTAGCGATACGCAGGATCGTATCCATTTCAGCGGGCTTGCCCATCAGGTGGACCGGCATAATGGCGCGGGTCTTGGGGGTAATCGCCGCTTCAATCTTGTCGGGGTCAATGTTCAGGGTTTCCCGGCGCACGTCTACGAACACGGGCGTAAATCCCGCCTGCAAAACGGCGTTGCCCGTGGCGACAAAGGTCAACGCCGGGATGATGATCTCATCGGCGCGTTTGGCGCCGTGGTCGTACAAAACCGCGCAGGCAAGCGCGTCGGCGTCGGTACCGCTGCTGACCGCCACCGCGTGCTT
>CAZBIH010000184.1:0-3001 GCA_964492015.1 uncultured Planctomycetia bacterium
TTGATGTCCGCCGGAGCTAAATTCACCGTGATCCTTTTGGAAGGAAAGGGAAACCCGCTGTTTTTGATCGCAGCTCTCACTCGATCCTGACTTTCACGGCAGGCAGTGTCCGGCAAACCCACGATACTGAACGCGGGCAGACCATTCGCGATATCCACTTCCACCTCAACGCTATACGCTTCGATCCCGACAACCGCACTCGACAGTACTTTTGAAAGCATGTTTATTTTTCTCCAAAGGCATCCTGAATCAAGTTGATCTGAGGCATCCCGTCCTCAAGAATAAGAATAGAAACCACATCGAAGCGGCAAGGAACATCCCGGATGCCATACCGGTTCAGATAGCTCTGCGCCACCCGGACGACTTGTCTTCTTTTGTGAGGCGTCACCGCTTCCGCGGGATCTCCCATCGCGGAAGAACTTCGCGTCTTCACCTCAATAAAAACAAGCGACTCGCCGTGCCGGGCGATCAGATCGATCTCCCCCAGGGAATTTTCATAATTTTTGAGAAGCACCTTGTAGCCTTTTTGACTCAAAAATGAGAAAGCAAGCCCTTCCCCCAAGATCCCAAGCGTCTTCGATGCGGTTTCCCTATTCATGGCCTTAGGAGTCGACCCCGTCCACCTCCCGGTCGTAGGCCTCCATCACCTTGGTCTCAACCTCCGGCTTTAAAAAATCATCCACCGCGATCGTATCAAGCCATCGGCCGTCCTTGGTGGACTTGCTGGGGACTCTCACGAATGCACCCTTGACGCCCTCCAAGATGCAAAAGCCCTTCACAATAAGGCTTCCGCCAAACTTCACATCGGCAAATGCCCTCAGTTTTCCCTCTCCGCTGGCTTTCCGAATATCCACCACTTCGACTTCCATCATGATGCACTCCTTGTATTGGGTTGTTGAACAATAAGAGCCTTCGCGCTCTCACCCTACAGGACGACGAGGGGGTCGTTTTTCGTCGGTACTTTTTTCATGATTTTTTTTCGATTAACAAATTAGAAAAAACTTTTCTGGAAATACAGAGGAGGTTTTATTTATTTGGTGGGAGCCGAGGTGACGTTTATTGCATCCGAAACAAGGCAGACAGCGCCTTGCTGATCCGTTCTTAGAATAATATTACCAGGAATAGACGCCAAAGCTTCCAGAGTTTCGGCTCGAGGATGACCAAAAGGATTTCTCTCGCCGACGCTAATGACGCTGAACTTCGGAGCTGCCTGATCCACAAACTCCTCCCCTACCTTGTTCATCTTGGAGCCGTGATGCGGCACTTTCAGCACGTCTGCCGTCAAATCTAGATCCGCCTCCATCATTTCTTTCATCGCGGCGGCTTCAATATCGCCTGTCAAAAGAAAAGAGGTCTCTCCATAAGTTATTTTTAAAACCAAGCAGGCGTTGTTGATATTTTTAATAGACTCTTCCTCAAGACTTGGGTTTAACACATCTATGCGGATATTTTTAAAACCCTCGACTTTCATCCCGCGCCCCAATTGCTGGTAACGGCTCCCCTCTTTCAAAATATGATGTTTCAAGTCCTCATAGAGACGGGAAGAATAGAATTTTTTAGCATCAAAAACGTTTTTGACAGAAAATTCTTCCAATACCGAACTCATCCCGCCGATATGATCCGCCTGAGGATGACTGACCACCATCGCATCGATCGAGCGGATCCCCTTGGATCGAAGGTAAGGCACGACCACACGGCGGCCCTTGTCCTGCGGTTCGCCCTTCCCCGCGTCGATGAGCAAATTCCCTCCTTGAGGAAACTCAAAATAGATCGCATCCCCCTGCCCCACATCCAATGCGGTCATCGTAAAAGGGCGGTCTCCATGCCTCAGCGCGTCATGGAGTAGAAAAATATTCAGAGAAAAAATAAAGATCAATAGAGCGCGGATACTTCGACTTTTAATTTTTTTTGAAAAAAAGAAATACAAGATACCGGCGATCAAAAGAATTTCAAGCGGCGCGGAAAGTTTCCCCACGGTCACACAGCTGAACGGCAGTTGCCCTATCCATGAAAGACAGGCGATAAAGATCTGCATCAGGCTCTTCAAGATCCAAGGAACAAAAAATACGATCTTGGGCACCCACCAAAATGTAAAAAAATAGACCAGAGTGCAAAAAAATAGAAAAAAAGACAGCGGTACGGCGATCATATTGGCCAAAAGAGAAAGCGGCGTCACCAGATAAAAGTTTTGCACCGTCACAGGCAGCGTGACAAATGTCGCCACAAAAGACACCCAAAAAAGCTCCGCGGTGTACAAGGAGACTTTTTCTTTCATCGTTAATTTCTCATTGGGGAAAAGTTCTTTTTTTGGCATAAAAACAGGCACAAACAACGCCAACCCTGCCACCGCCAGGAATGACAGCTGAAACCCCACATCGAACAGGGTTTTTGGATTCACTGCCAGAATGAAGATGGCCGCCAGGCCCAGGGAATTTAAAAAATCAGTTTTCCTCCCGATGAGGTTGCCGCAGATCAGAATTGTCGCCATCACCGAAGCGCGCACCAGAGGCGCCTGCCAGCCCACGACCAGGCAATAAAACCAGATCATCCCCAGCACGATCAGCCATTTGAGATTTTTAGAGATCGGGAATGGGGCGAGAAAAAATAAAACCGCCGCGCTTAAAAAACCGACGTTGAAACCGCTGACAGCCAAAAGATGCAGGGTCCCCGTTTTGATAAAGAGATCCTCGAACTCCCCCGAAACATCGCTCTTCTCCCCCAGCATGAGCGCTTTCAGAAATGCCGCGGCGACCGGCCGGAAGTTATCCGAAAGATTTTGTGATAAAGTGTGGCGAAAACGATAGGAATGCTCCAGAAAAAAATTTCCTTGGTGCCTGGAAAAAATCTGAACTTCAGGCTTTTTTCCGGAAAACAGCAAAGCGCGGATCCCTCGGCGATCTAAATAAGCCCGGGCGTCAAAGCCTCCGGGGTTTCTGCGTTTTTCCGGAAGGACCAGCCGGCCCCGCACGCGGATCTCATCTCCATACTGAAAATTCTGCGG
>CAZBIH010000185.1:0-3000 GCA_964492015.1 uncultured Planctomycetia bacterium
AGAAAATCCTGGGGAATGTCCGACAACATATAAGTTTTCGCGGCTTCTTCCAGTTGCCGGCACAAAGCATCCGGAAAAACTCCCTCAAGCCTGTAAGAAACTTCTATCCTGAACAAATTTTCGTCTTCGCTATACAGGAACAAGATCCCCTTCCCGTTTCGGGTACGCCCGATCTTCCATTGTTGAAAAAGATGACCGGTGACTTCCTCGATACTTGTTTTCTCAGGAAGTTTTTTGATCAGGATCAGCGAATTTTCGATTCCGGACCGCTCTTCGGCGATCTTCAGGCTCATCTTCAAAGCCAGATCATGCTCATGATGATCGGTCTGGTTGATAAAAATATATCGGGGCCTAAAATTTTTAATAAAGTGTGCCGCATAAAAAACAGCGGAAGCAAAAAAGAAAAACCCTAGGATCCCAAGGATCAGTTTTTTTGATATCGGACTTGGCATCATCGCGCTAGAGAACCGTATGCTTGGTTCCCTGCGCGTCATAATAAACGAAAGAAGGGTCTGAAAGCGTGCCGGAATAGAGCCCCAGGATCATCCTGTCCTGGCCTTTGGATTTCATGACCAGAACCGGCGCGTTCTCATTTCCAACAGAGCGGAGTATTTGGACCGCCAGCTCGTTTTGGTCGTTCAAGACCACAAACGGATTGCCGTCTTCATACAATCCCAGATTGAGGCGGGATTTCCCATTTTTATCAAAAAACCAGATCGCGGGGCTCCCATCGGCCGTCGATGCCATCAAGATCTTCCTGCGGCCCGACGCGTCCACTAGCTGAAACGTTTGCGCTGAAACAATATTCTCTTTTGCTTCTGCGCTGGGGATCCCGATATTAATGTGCGGGGCCACGCAATAACCTATGATCACACCCAAAGCCGAAAAAAAGACGGCGGTCATTGACGATTTAAACCTTTTGATCTTCATAATCTCTCCTTATAAAAAAAATGGTCCTATAAAGTTTCGATTCTTGAAACCTCGCTCCAAACACCTTGAGAATTTTCTTCTATTTTCTTTGCCATGAATGCTGATATTTCCAACGTGATATTCGGAGTTCTCTTTATTTTAAAAATAATTGAAACAAGTGAGAGAGTTTTTGAAGGGATGATCTTTTCAAGAAACTTGGGGATCTCCCGGCGAGAAACAGTAAGATCTCCCCAAGGAATGAAAAGGGGCGGGTGGAAGAACCTTCCGAAAAAAATATCATAAAGATACAGACCTTTTTGATCCGCGGCTATCTTGATGGGAAAATTGGTTGAACTTTTTCCCTTCCATAGCACAATTCCGGCATCGGCAATAAAAGAAAGGTCGGCAGGATCCCGCTTAATGATGTCTTTTGGAAAAGTGCCGCGAAACAAATAGTAGACGGCAAGATCGTCCCATCCGTTCTTATAGAACCGGAAAAGGATCAGACCAAAAAAAGCAGCTGCACCAAAAGGAACCCATTGGGATAAATTCATTTAATTTATATTTGTGTATTTGGTGTCATTTATCAACTTCTTTAAGAAAATATTTTATAAAAATTACTCTGTCGCTCCCGCCTGCTTTAGCAAGTCAACCACTTGACTGTGGCCATTTTTCTGCGCGGCGCTTAGCGCCGTTATTCCTGTATTGGCCTTAGCATTGACATCTGCTTTTGCTTCTATCAACGCACGGACAATTTCTGCGTGTCCATAGGACGCCGCGGAAATCAAGGCTGTCATTCCCATAAATCCCTTCTCGTTCACATCCGCTCCCCGGGCAATAAGCAACCGAGCCAACTCGACATTGTTTCCGTTCACGCTGTACATCAAAGCCGTAGTTCCAAATCCATCCTTGGCTCCGGCACGGACTCCCTTATCCAGGAATTCTTGGACCTTTTTCTTATCATTTTGTGCGACAGCAACACAGAGCTCTTCTTCCGGATTTTTTGGACCCAATTCTTTTAATTTCTCATTTAGGATTTCCATGTTAGAACCTACCTCTTTTAATTCTTGAGTAAGTTCTCCTAAGAGAGCTGCTATGGCTTCTGCAAGAACCCGTTCTTTCTTTTTTGGGTCCGTTTCCATCTCCATCTTGACAATGAGATCCCGTATAATAGGAATACGAATATCTTTAGCGTCTATTTTTTCCCATTCTTTCAAAGCTTCTTGGGCTTCGCTATACTTTTCCTGCTTTGCCAGATCCAGCGTTTTATCCGCCCAGGGGTTCGCTTTGTCCGATCTCACCTGAGATTCTTTAAACTCTTTTTGGGAGCTCTCTAGATCCCGAAGGCTCCGATTCATGTCCTCAATGTCTCGTTTCAGCTTTTCATTTAATTCCGCCGTATCGGGCTGGGTCTTGGACCGGGTCCCTTCTGCGTATCCCACGCTTGGGAAAACCGCTAAAAATATCCCCGATATCCAAATAAGTCGGGTAACAACATGTGGGTTTCTCATAAATACTCCCTCATCTTCAATATCTGTCACGCCTTAAGTTTCTGTACGACCTGGTGTCAGTCCCTGAAAATTTTAGCGAAAATTTAAGAGGTTGTGCCGGAGGTATATTCCTGCCACTGGCTGAATCTGGGAAAAAAGACCGCGAAGAGCAGAAGTGAGTAAGCCCCCAGGATATAGAAGTCCAGCCGCGAACCGCCGACAAAGTAGAGGATAAGTCCATAGACGGCGGGCGTTTCGCATAGAGCCATGACACTTATGGAAGAAATTGTTAGTTTTCCCAATAAAATCGTAAGATTATTCTGAGGTTTCTTCTGTAAAAATAACTTTTTTAACATCAAGATCCCGGGAAAACTGGCTGACGCTAGAAAATAAAACATAACTCGTAGGATCCCAACGGGTTCTTGAGACGTTGACGAAGAAGCTGGGGCTACAAACCGAGCCACCATCCAATAAAAAAACAGGCTTCCTATCATCGCAAAACCCACCAGACGCACGGCGTTATAATTTTTTTTGATCAGCTCTGTTCTATCCATCGCAATTACTGAGCGTTTTTAGCCGCTAAATTCCTCGCAAGTTCCAT
>CAZBIH010000186.1:0-2968 GCA_964492015.1 uncultured Planctomycetia bacterium
GCGCTTAAGAGAAAATTTAATTTTACTCAAAATCAGGCACCCATCACAGGGCTTCAAAATAATATTCAAAATTTATATCAGACAGACATCAGTGTCCTGGAACCCGCGCTTTTGAACATTCCTCATTTTCAAGATCTGGTATCCAAGTCCAAAGAATCCGTCCTCGCGGCCGATACACTCATGTCTCAAAGCTATGACAGCCAAGGCCGGGTGGATTCTCAAGTTAAATTTGACAAAAAAGAGACCCTTTTTGGATGGCTCACGGTCCCCGATCCCAACGATTCTTCCAAGACGATAAAAATTTCAAAGCCTCAATACGCTTTAGACGCCGACGGCAATGTTGAGATCGAGTACCGTTATGACGCCGAAGGCAATCCCCAAGAAGTACACTTGGTAAAGGCGAGAAAGGACCTTAAGGAAAATATTCAAAAAACCAGGGCCGATGTGGAACATTCCCGCGCCAAAAGCATCCTGGCTCTTTCCCTTCAAAGAAGCACGGTCCTAAAAGACACCGAGGCTTCTTTTATCAGCGTCCGAAACGATATCCGGGATTATCTGGCCCAGATCGACCAGGCGTACTCTGAAGTTTCTTCCTCTCAAGCCAAAGGAAAAGAAGCCAAGAAACAAAAATCACAAGCCCTGGGCCAGGTTCAAGAAGCCCGGCAGAAGGGATTGAAAGCCCTGGAAGATTTAAACCGCCAGGAGGCCGAGCAGTACATTTTGATCGATAAAAGCACGCTGTCTTTTTCCCAACAGATCCTTTCGGAAGCACAGAATGCCTTATCCGCCATTGACGCCCAAAAACAGCTTTTGGAAAAAGAGATCTTAAAGCAGGAAGTCTCGCCGATCGTTTTTGACCATTACCGGAGGATCTTGGGGCGTGACCCTTCGACTCAGGAGTACAGCGATTGGGTGAGCAAGGTCGATTTTACAACCCCGACAAGAGATACCGGCAGAACCATAAAACAGACTCAGAAAATTAACTCCGCATCCTTATTTTTTGACGGATCGGGGGATTACCTGACACTGGGGGACTCCGAAGATTGGAATCTCAGTGCGGGGGATTTTACCCTGGATACCTGGGTCTATTGGACAGGCTCCCCCTCGTCTTATCAGGATATTCTCGGGCAGTTTGAGAATAGTTCCAAATACTGGCGGATGTATTATGGCGGCGGGACTTTAAGCCTTCAAAGCAATTCGTCGGTGGGGGCCAGAGCCTATGATTTGGGTTGGACCCCTTTGAGCAAACAGTGGAATCATGTCGCGATCACAAGGCGGGGAAACGATCTCTTCTTTTTTGCCAACGGGATTCTTTTGGGAAAAAGAGACGCCTCCTATATTCCGCTCGAGAATCTAAACAGCGATCTCTTTATCGGACAATCCGGCGATCGAAACAACCCTTATTATTTAAATCAGGCGCGCATAGAAGGCCTCCGCATTCTAAAAGGCGAAGCCCTTTACACCGATTATTTCGCGCCGCAGGCAACTTATACCGTTTCGAGCGCGGCTCCTCAAAGCTCCTTAAAACTTCTGCTAACCGCAAATACGGACGGCACTTTTAAGGATCTGGCCCATTCCGATCGCGAAGTCCGCTCGTACGGCAATGTTATCGCGGATCCCGTGGTGCGCAAGACTTCTATTTTTCATGAGACTGTTGTTCCTGTTCTTGAAGACATCCCGTCTGTATTGAAAGCTCAGGAGTTTGAGGATATTTCCAAAAGCACCCCCATCCCATCGATCCAATTCGAGGGCGGAGAGAAGGATTATATTTCCGTTCCGGATTCTCCTGATTGGAATTTCAATCAGTTGAAATGGTCTTTTGAGACCAAACTTAAATTCAATCAATCGCCCTCGGGCCGGTATATTTTCTCGACAGGGGACGATGGACTCACTTACACGGCGCTTTTTTATCACGACAGCCGGTGGAAATTTCATATTAATAAAGACAACGGCACCCTTTTTTCTGTCGAGGGAATGGACCCCCTCATCCAGCCGGGCCAGTATTATGATCTGGCTCTCGTAAGAGACGGCAATACCTGGAAAATATTCCGAGACGGCATTGAAAGGGGGAGAGCGACGCAGAGCGCGGCAATGACATTTCCCGACAGCACAGGGAAGTTTGTTTTGGGGGGCCTTCTGGTCAAGAATTCACAGACGCTTTCCGGCGGCTTCATCGGCCTTTTGGCCAACACGCGTATTTCCAATACAGCACGGGTGATTTCAGCGTCCCCCAGCAATCAGCCGCCGGCGCTCATCGAGGCGTATTCCAAAGATGCTTACACCACGTTGCTTCTGAAGCCTCAGCGCTCGATAAGCCAGACGATCACTGATCTTTCAGATAGTCACTACCCGGTCACTTCTTCCGGGAATGTGTGGCTCAATCCCTATGAGCCCGTGACCCAGTCCACAATCCAGGTGAAGAGAGTCCGATCCTCCACGCCTCTGCCTGAGGCCCTTAAGAATTCTCTCATGGGTTCCCAAGAATTCACCGACAGGACTCAATACGTCCTGAATGTCAAAACTTCCCTGAAAACACTTCTCTCAGGCTACATGGCAAAATCGAATGAAGAAAAGATCACGATGGCAGGCACATATCATTTACTGGAAGATGATGTCCAATTAAAACTCACCCAAGCTCATCTGGAAGACATCTATCTGTTTTTGGACAGGCAAAAACTTCACTTCGGCCAATCCGCCTTTCTGGCTTTGGAAGCGGCTCTAAGACAAAAAGGGATCGTTTTCGCCAGAGAGGACCTGGCAGTCAAAGCGCTCTTTATTGACATCATCACAGGGGTCATCACGCCTCTGGATGATCAGGACCTGACCCTCTCCCTGTACGCCCTCCAGAAAACAGCCTCCATCTACGAAGTCGCTCTCTCCTCCGCTAAAGTTAATTGGGAAGACCTCGTAAGCTTTGAATCCAACACCGACCCTGAACTGCGTGTCATTGCTCATTTAAAAGGCGATC
>CAZBIH010000187.1:0-2946 GCA_964492015.1 uncultured Planctomycetia bacterium
GTGATCGACAAAAATTCGCGGGCAGGGGGATTGTGCCGCACGCTGGAGTTTGAAGGCTCCCTTTTTGATATCGGTGGGCACCGTTTTCTTTCCAAGAGTGCCGAGGTTAATCGTCTCTGGCGCGAAGTTCTGGGGCAGGATCTTTTGCGTGTCAAACGCAAGTCCCGCATTTATTATCGAGAAAATTTTTTCAATTATCCCTTGAACCTTTTTAATTCGATGGCGACACTGGGTCCCCTCGAGAGTGTGCGGTGCCTTGCCAGTTATTTGTTCTCGCGCGGGTCGAAAGCTTCCGATGACAGTCATTTTGAGGGCTGGATGACACGGCGCTTCGGAAAAAGGCTCTACGAAATATTTTTCAAAACGTACACCGAAAAAGTCTGGGGTATTCCTTGTGACAAATTATCCAGCGACTGGGCGGTGCAGAGGATCCAAAGCCTCTCACTGGGTAAAGCCCTGCTGAAAGCGCTCGGAGTTTTAGGTTCCGCGCATAAAACTCTCAGTGAGGAATTTCTCTATCCGCGGTTGGGCCCTGGGCTTTTTTGCGACCGGTGGAAAGGCCTCTGTGAAGACAACGGCACCGATTTTTTTATGAATTGCCGCGCCGAGGAGATCCGTCTTGAAGGAAACCGTATCTCGGAAGTGATCACTGAAGGGCCCAGCGGACAGATCCACTTTGATCGTGTGAGTCATCTTTTCTCCAGCATCCCTCTGACGCTTTTGATCCAAAAAATGAAGCCGGCTCCTCCGGCGGAAGTAATGGAAGCGGCACGCAGCCTGAAATTCCGCAGTTTTATGGTCGTGAACCTAATTTTGGACCAAAAAAATATTTTCCCGGATAACTGGATCTATGTGCATTCGCCGGGGATACGCGCGGGACGAATTCAAAATTATAAAAATTGGAGCCCGGAAATGGTCTCAAGCCCCGAGCTTACGACTCTCGGGGTCGAGTATTTTGTGAATGAGGGAGAGGGACTTTGGAATTTTTCAAATGAAGATATGATACAGCTGGCTTTGATGGAACTGGAGGAGATGAAACTCGTAGACCCTAAAAAATTTATCAAAGGTTTTATCGTCAAGATCGCCAATGTGTATCCGGTTTACAGTCCCGATTATCAAAAGCATTTGAAGGTGATACGGAATTTCACGGAAAAGATAGAAAATTTGAGCCTCATGGGCCGCGAGGGGCTTTTTCGCTACGACAACAGCGATCACGCGATCCTGACCGGCCTGTACGCGGCGCGCAATTATCTGGGGAAGAAGCCTCAAGATGTGTGGAGCGTCAATACGGAAAAAGTTTACCACGAGGAGTGGGCGGCGGAGGGCGCGTGAGTTTTTCCGTCATCATTCCGGCGCGGAATATGGAACGGACGCTGGAGGTGTGCCTTCAAGCGGTGTTCGCTTCCTCGAAACTTCCGGATGAAGTGATCGTTGTGGATGATGGTTCCATGGACGGAACAGCCGATATCGCAAAAAGTTTTAATTGCCGTTGTGTGCGGATCGATTCAGGCTCTGGGCCCATGGAGCCAAGATTCGCGGGTGCCAGGCTTGCAAGATCTCCGATATTTGTTTTTGTCGACGCGGACGTGTGTGTGCGTCCGGATACTTTTGAGAAAGTATTGAAGAGATTTGAAGATCCAAACATCCACGCGTTGACCGGGATCCTTTCACCGGATAAGTCTTCCGGGTCTTTCTTTTCGGATTACAAGAATTTTTACATGAAACATATTTTTTCGATACAGCCATCTGAAGTCCCTTTTCTCTACGGTTCGCTTTGGGCGGTGCGCCGCGAAGAGATGGTCTATTTCCGGCCGATCACGCGGCCCTTCGGAAGCCTCGTGTCGGATTCGGAAGCGGGAATGAGGCTTAACCGGCGCGGAAAAAAAGTGATCCTGGATCAAACGTTGGAAGTGGATCATTTAAAAAAATACACGCTCGCCGGACTTTTAAAAAATAATTTTGTGATCCCATTCTTATTTTCTCTTCTATTCGTCCGCTACGGAGGATTTCGTCAAGTGCAGGCCCGAAAGAGCTTCTCTCATGCGTCCGCGGGTCAAGTATTGGCGATGGCGTGGGCATTTTTGGCGCTCTATTTTGCGCTGGCTCGGTCACCGCTGGCTTTTATTTTTTTGGGTTTGTTTTATTTTCATTGGCGGACATTTTTTTCGCAGATGCGTTCACGCGGAGTTTTGTTTCAAGTGAAAGCCATTTTATTCAAATGGATCGATTCACAGGTGATGCTTTTGGGGATGGTTTCGGGATTTATTTTTTCACTTTCGGGGTTTTTTAAGAGAAGGGGCATGGCTTTCCGATGAACCCCGCAGTCAGCGTTATCCTGCCAAGCTACAACTATAAACGCTACGTCGGCGAAGCGGTTCGGTCGGTCATGGACCAAACCTACGGAGACTTTGAGCTCATTATCGTCGATGATGGCTCCACGGACGGTTCGTATGAGTTTTTGAAAGAGTGGGAAGCTTGTTTTCCTGAAAAAATCCGCGTCTTGACGCACCCGGAGCATAAAAACCTGGGATTGGCCGCGACTTACCGGGAAGGATTAAGGCACGCGCGGGGGAGTATCGTCGCATTTTTGGAGTCGGATGATATCTGGCATCCTCAGAACTTAGAGAAAAAAATGCGTGTTCTTGAAGAACAACCGGAAGTCGGTGTCGTTTATTCGCGCTACCGTCCGTTTGGTTGGTGGCGCGGAGTTCTTTATTGGAAAATTTATGAGGCAGCCAACGCGGCGGGGATCCCGATGGGGCGCCCAGCGGACCTATTTTCTATTTTTCTAAAACGAAATCTCGTGGCTTCTTTTTCTCATTTTATTGTCCGAAAACATCTTTTGGATGGCATCCCCCCTCTTAAAACTATGCGTTCCAATACCGACTGGTGGGTACTGGCGCATTTGAGCGAGCGCACTCTTTTCTACGGGGTACCGGAATTTCT
>CAZBIH010000188.1:0-2935 GCA_964492015.1 uncultured Planctomycetia bacterium
CACGGCGAAGGCAGCTAAAAAAAGATCTTCCGCCCGCCATCAGAGCGCCGGCGGACCGCTTTCGGCGGCGCGGTTGGCGTCAGAGGAGTGGACCCCGGAACGAATTGCCAAAGTCCGGGAGGAACTGGATGGGTTGGCGCACAGAGAACTCTCAGCGGAGACGATCATCCGGATCTTGGACGGGTTTCACCAGACGGCTGAAAAAATACGCAACAACGAGATCCCGGGAGTCAGTCAAAAGGGTTCTGTCCGAACCATCGATGTTGCCGTTACGCGTGCCAAGAATTTTATCGTCATCGGGGATGTGCACGACGAGTCGGAGAATCTTTACGACGACTTGTCCGCCCATTTGGAGGGCATCTTGAAAGGGGAGACGCTGTTTTTGTCCGTGGGGGATCTGATCCACCCCAAGGGCCGCATGAACGGTGATAAGGCCCTCAATGACGAAAACTATATTGCGTCCATGAGAACATTTCTTTTGTGGGTGTATATGGCAACGATAGCGCCGGCTAATGTCCAATCTGCCCTAGGGAATCATGAGGCCCATTATTTGAAAGAAGAATTTGACGGACATAAAAAATTAGCGATGTTGGAAGTATTGAACCGGAATTTTTCTTCTTCCGGGACCACAAATAGGCCTTTCGAGGCCATCATGCGCCAGGCTATTCATGAGATCCCCTACCTTATTCATGTAAAAAATTCGGGGTCTGACAGGTCTGATATTCTTGTCGCGCACGTATCCCCCAGAGTCGAAGCAGGAAAAGCCCTCGACCGGTATCTTAGCGAAGGCGAACTTCTTCGGTTCCTTTGGCTGGGCGCTTTCAAGAGAATGTTTACCTATCAGGGGAATAAGCTGACCCCCGCCCTTATCCTGCGTTACAGAGAGCCGGGGAAGCCCGATCCTATCCTTTTTTCGGGCCACTACCCCACGGATGATGTCAACCGCTTGGTTAAACTTCGAGATGACGGTGTTGAGAGGCCTACAAATTATTTTCGTATATTCAGCCCGGACAAGAAGCTTGCTCTGGCGCGTGTATCACCTAAGGGCAATCATGCTGTCCTGGATGACATGACGATTGCGCACCGGCTGATCGCCCGGGGAAGTTTTGAGGAGCCTTTTTCAAGTCTCTGGAAAATGGGTCTTGATGGATCCAGACCGCAATTTGAGCTTGTCACCCAGCGCGGGGGAATATCCGTGCGCCAGCCTTATTTTATGCCTGAAGGGGGAGATCAGGTTTTGGCGGGGGCGCGGTTGTCGCAGGTCTCATCATTCCAGGAACTTAAAGATCTTGAGAGACCATTTGAACTTGGGCCTTACCGTAATCCCCAGCCATTTATTTTTTCCAATGAAAAAGGCGTTCCGGAACTTCTCAAGGTACTTGTGAATCGTCCGCTGGGTGGAAGTCCGAGACTTCACTTGGGATTTTCAGGGTTTTTGAATTTGGATATCATGGCGGCGCGCCGATCCGATTACGGGATACTCCTGGATAGCAATCCCCGTCAGGTAGAATTTTGGAAGCTTGTTCGTGAAAACGTCCTAGATGCGCCAACGCCGTCTGAATTTTGGATCCAATTCATGGCAAGGATCGCTTCCAAGGAGGTCCAGAGCCCCGGATATTTTATTCCAAAATTAGAAGGGATGACTCCGTCCGAGGTCCAGGAGGTTTTTAGGCGGTCGCTTCAGGTCCATGGTCTTTATCGGAGAAGTTGGCTCAAAAACCAGGCGGACTATGAGCATATTCGAAAAATGTTTACCAAAGAAAGGATCATCTTTTTTCAAGCAGACGCTCTTGATCCCAAACTTTTTGGACAAATAGGGGGCTGGGTCCAGAAAAATCTAGGGCCGGCCGACACTATTTATGGCACTAATATCCGTGAATGGATCGACGGAAGGTTTGCCGGTATTTTTCCACCGCCGCTGGATCCCGCCGGAAATGACGCCCGAATGAGCCGAAATCTCGCGTCTCTATCAGGCCAAAAAACAATTTTAATCGAGTCCGAAAGGACCGTTGATTCGCCCGATAAAGCGGTGATTTTTTATAAGGAACCCGGTTCCGGCATAAAGCATTTTCCGGTGAACGGGAACTCTCTTCTTAAGTTTTGGCTTGTGAGATGGGTGCCTGCCGCCCGGCTTGCAGGTTTACTGGTGGAGCGTATTTACGGAGGTTATAACGCCAGAGGTTATGATAAGACGGGCGTGCGGTTCGTCAGCGCATTGACCGCTATGGCGCGTCTGCGGCAGTCTCTGATGACGGCCTTTGATCCTTACGATCGGAACGGACACCTGGATGTGCTCTCGCTCGGAAGCGGAGTTTCCTATTTTGAGAATCTTCTCCAACAAAAGGGCCATCGTGTACAGGCAGTTGATGCGGTGGAATCCAATGTTTGGACGTCGGTCTATCTGAACGATGTGCCGTCTCTCAGGCACGATTTCAACAAATTCTATGATTTTGGTGGAAGGCAATTTGACGTGATTCTGATGTCGGAATCGATCGGATACGCGGTCAATTTGACGGCGCTGGCCGCAAATCTTCGCCAGTGGCTGAAACCCGATGGGAGAGTCCTGCTTACTGATTTTGATACGCAGGGCCAGGATCAGATGGCCGATATCACAAGACAAGGTTACAAGCTTTATACGTGGGAACGGCTCAAGAAAGTGTTTACGGCGCAAGGATTTGATTTTAGGCTGACCCGGCGGTTAGACATACGCCGGGACCCTGTTATGCCCAAATATGACTACGTGATTTACGAAGGCATGCTGTCCGGCGCGCGGTTGGCGGGGTCTGAGTTGAAAGGTCAAAGTTTGAAGTTAGAAGGAAAAACAAAAAATTTAAACTTGGTCCAAAAGCCGGAAATATTCCTCGCGGGAAATGCCCGCCGTACGCAGGTTGTTGAGAATGATGAAAACCGGGACGGCACGGTAGCAGGGGATGAT
>CAZBIH010000189.1:0-2921 GCA_964492015.1 uncultured Planctomycetia bacterium
GACAAAACCAGGCCAAAAGACATCCACATAAATACTTTCGTGATAAAACTGGATTCCGATAATTGCGCGGAACCTGTCATCATTTTATTATCCACACAGCCTCCTATGTTTATTAAAATATACACTTTACTTTCCGCCAAAGGCGGATCCGCCTTTGGCGGAAAAAATAGTTATAAACCGTATCATTCAATAGGGATCTTGATCCGCGTCCCTCTCCTGGGGCGGTCCGGATTGGCGATCACGTCTTTATTAAATTCATAAATGCGTGTCCACTGTCTGCCATCGCCATATTCTTTTTTGGCGATCGCCCAGAGCGTGTCGCCTTTTTGGATCACGTATTCTTTTTCCTCGACCTTGACGGCGCCTTCATATTGTTTATTTTCCTCGAGCACTTTACCCGAATCGGCTGTTTCTCCGAAAGCGGCCGCTTTATCTGCGGGGATCATGACTTCCTCGACTTCCGCGATCATAAACTGCGCGTTACGGTCCTTTTGCATTCCCACAAGATCCCCCTTGGAAGCCAGCGCGTCCAGCTTGCCACGGCTTAGGATCTTGATACGATCATTGGGCAGGCCGGCGGAGATCAAATAGTCCTTCACCGCGTCCGCCCGGCGCTCACCCAGCTTAAGATTGTATTGCTCAGAACCGCGGGTATCCGCATTACCGGTGATCAAAATATCAGCCTGGGGATTGCGGTCCAGCGTGCCCAGAGCCTGGTTCAGCACATCTTGAGCGTCTTCGCGTACAAACGCTTTGTCATAATCAAAATAAACTTTTACATTCTTGATGATCTTTTTAATGACCAACGACGATTTCATCGGACCGGCTTCGGATTTGTAATCAAAAATGACCTTACGCACGTAGATCCAACCCTGATTGCCCCAGGCAGTCGTAAGAGTATCCGTCTGTCCGGTGGGAGTCGTAGGCCACCACCAATAACCGGCCCTTTCGGGGTCCTTGTAAGGCGCAGGCTTGGCGTCCGAGGGCCACCAGGCAAATTGGCGGGCCAATTGCTCGTCCTGGGAGTTTTGGACTTTTGGGAAATCAATAGCAGTCCCCGATGTCTCAGCGGCTGGAAATTGATTCAGGCTGTTCGAATTCTCAGCCAACACAGGCGTGACAAATAAAACTATGATAAAAATTGATGCCCAAAAAACCGGTCGCAAAATTCGTGTCATAAAGAAAGCCTTTTTGTTCATTTTTGGTCTACGGTTGGAGTAACTGTCACACATAAAATCGATGCTTTTAGGATACTAAAAGCCCCGCAACTCGTCAAGCTAAAGAGGGCAGCGCATTCAAGTGGTCGATCAGCTGACGAAGGCGGCTGTACGCGGTACGGTTAAAATAGAACACAAGCCTCTCAAGCGCCGGGTCCCGGTTGTCGTCTTCGGTGATATCTTTCAGGCGTTCGATCCCCCCTTTAACGCAAAGATCTTTGAAGAGAGCGGAGACCTGCTTCAATTCTGCATCCGACACAGGCCTTTTTAAGCGGATCAGGTATTTATCCCTTAAAAATCGTGAAGAGTCGTAATTTTTATAAAAAAGAACCAGTTCATTCACCGCGCTCGCGTTGTCCTGAAAGTGGCGCACCAGCGTCAGGTCATGCGGCGAGATCAGGGCCTCGTCCAAAAGATCTTTTTTTAAAAGTCTTAGGACGGATTTCCAATAATCACTGCCGGGCGCGTCCACCATGACAATGGGCCGCGGCTTGGCCTTACCCGTCTGCACCAGCGTCATCGATTCAAATCCCTCGTCAAAGGTCCCGAACCCTCCGGGAAACAAAACCGTCGCCTCCGATTCCTTTAAGAACATCAGTTTGCGCGTAAAAAAATATTTAAAATTGACGAGTTTGAGATCACCCTTGATGACCCAATTGGGTTCCTGCTCGAACGGAAGCATGATATTGAGGCCGAAGCTGTGCTCGGCACCGGCGCCCACCATGGCCGCTTCCATGATCCCGCTGGCGCCGCCCGTGGTGACCATCCAGCCTTTCTTCACCGCCATTTGGCCGAACGCCTCGGCCATTTTATAATTCGGGTGGCTGGGCGGAGTGCGGGCGGAGCCGAACACCGCGACTTTGTGGATGGCGCGGTAGGGTTTAAAAATTTTCATCGCGTGGCGCAATTCTTTAAAAGCCGTATTTAAAAGCCGCAGTTCCAGCGTATCCAGATCTTCGTTGCGAAGCTGGGCGATATTGAAAAGCATTTCCCGGAATATTTCATCATCCGATCTTGGTGGAAAATCATTTCCCATGAGATCGGTGATATCTTTTTTAAAACGGATCAGGTCTTTCTCGGTCATTCTCAAAATTTGATCTCTCCCAAAAAGTCAGGCGGCGCTGACACGTATTCCACTCTCTGATCCGTTAGCGGGTGGTTAAAACTCAGGCTCTGAGCGTGCAGTGCCAACCGCCTCAATTTCAGCCGGGCGAGCATTTCCTCATCCAACCCGTTCACGACGTATTTCTGAAAAATAGACAGGTCGATATAAATTTTATCGCCGACCACCGGATGCCCCAAAAATGCCAGGTGCGCACGGATCTGATGCGTCCTGCCGGTGAGCGGCTCGACTTCCAGATAAGTATACACTGCGCGGGCAGCGCCGGTCTCTTGATGTGTGGAAAGCACGCGGTAACGGGTCTGTGCCTCTTCCCCGTTCTCGGGATCGTGGATACGAACTGTTTGAAAACCGGAGCTTGTGTCGCGACCCAGGCGGTACTCCAAAAGCCCCTCCGCCGCTTCGGGGCAGCCAAAAACCAACGCCCTGTATTTTTTCTTCACTCGGGAAGCCAAAAATTCTTTGCCGATGAAGCGCGCGGCCTCGGGAGTCTTGGCGATCAGGATCACACCGCTGGTTTCGGCGTCCAGGCGGTGCATGAAACGAAGCTGGGTCGCTTCCCAGCGCGGGTCTTTTTTTAAAAG
>CAZBIH010000190.1:0-2893 GCA_964492015.1 uncultured Planctomycetia bacterium
ATCTTGAGGTTCATGATCTCCTTCATGTCGGCCCGCCGCGGGTCACAGACGATACTGCGGTTTCCCAGAGCCCGAGGACCCCACTCCATGCGTCCCTGAAACCAGCCCACCACTTTTCCATCCGCCATACGTTTGGCCGTTTCAAGGCAAAGCTTATTTTCATCTTCAATTTTTTCAATGCGGCAACTCTCTCGAGTAAGATCATCCGCCTTTTCAACTAAGATCTTCCGGAGCTCCTCCTCGCTGAACTCAGGACCCCAATAAGCATGATCCATCACAAAAGCCCGAGGCTTTTTTAAAATAGAATTCCAAACATAGAAAGCCGACCCGATCGCCCCGCCCGCGTCCCCTGCTGCCGACTGGATGTACATTTTTCTAAACGCCGTCTTTTCATACACTTTCCCGTTGGCGACACTATTCATCGCGCAACCACCCGCCAGAGACAGGTTGGAATTCTTCGTCCGGGAATAGATATAATTTAAAATATGAAAAAAAACCTCCTCGTACATCGCCTGAAGCGACGCGGCAATATCCTTGTGGACTTGTGCGATCGGTTCGTCCTTCTGGCGTGCCGGGCCCAGGAGTCCTTCGAGCTTTTCAGTGAATACTTTCCCGATCTTAGGCTCCCCGTCCTCCCAGGACATGGACACACCCTCCGCGTGATGAAGAAAAAAGTTGAGGTCCAGTTCAAAACGTCCTCTTGGCAAAAGCTTCACGATACGGCGCATAAGATCCAGCTGTTTGGGCTGTCCATAAGGTGCCAGACCCATGACCTTATATTCGTCCCCATAATTCATAAAACCCAGATACTGGGTCAGCGCCAGATAAAAGAGGCCCAACGAATGCGGAAAATTGATCTCATCCTTCGTTTCGATCGCATTCTCTTTTCCCGTCCCCCACATCGTGCTGACAAAATCTCCGAACCCGTCGATCGATACGCAGGCCGCCGACCTAAAAGGGGATACAAAAAATGCGCTGGCTAGATGAGCATGATGATGTTCAATGTTATGAATTTTTGCTTTGATGGCGATTGGATCGGCCCCAAGAGCCCCTGCAAGAATTTTACGAATATCACGGATCTTGCCGGCGTTCTTAAGACGCTCTTGCACAGCGTCAAGGCTTGGTTTTTTGGAAAATGCAAACAGCGCTTTTTTAAGAAAATTGGCTTTTGGATCGCGGTTGACCGTAATGTGGTCCACCTGAGAAATATCGATCCCACCGGCCTCCAGGCAATATTGGATCGCTTCACTTGGAAAACCCGCCCAGTGCTTGACGCGCCGAAAACGCTCTTCCTCGGCCGCCGCGATCAACTTGCCGTCACGCACAAGACAGGCCGCGGAGTCGCCGTGGTAAGCGTTTAATCCCAAAATATTCATTCTATTTTTCTCCGAGCTCTCGGATCGTTAGCAACATCGTGTTGCCTATTGGAAAATTGTCCGCATAAACTGTTTGAAACCCACCGCGTTAATTTTTGGCCGAATTTCATATGATTTTTCACCGGGATAAATGACATAAAGTTTATCAAGTTTTAAATCGTGAACAGCTGTCTGCATTGAAGGTGTGAGCTTTGGAACATCCGCTCGTTTGATCTCAATTCCCACCCTCTTTCCTTGATGAAGAAGAAACAAGTCAAGCTCGGCGCCGTTATGAGTCCTCCAAAAGTAGGCCTCATCCGGATTTTTTGCCGATAAAATTTGCTCAACGATGAACCCTTCCCACGAAGCCCCCATATGTGAATGGCATAAAAGATCCCGGAAATTGGTGATCCCCATTAACTGATGCAAAAGACCCGTGTCGCGGAAATAAATTTTAGGGGATTTGATCTGTCGTTTACCAAGATTCTCATGCCAGGGCAAAAGCACCCTGACCATAAAAATCCCCTGCAGAAGCTCCAAGTATCTGCGAACCGTCGTCTCTCCGATACCCAGTGAGCGGGCAGGTTCCGCCGCGTTCCAGATCTGTCCGTGATAATTGGCAAGCATTGACCAAAATCTCAGCATCGTTGATGCCGTGACTCCAAAACCAAGCTGGGGAATATCCCGCTCCAAAACTGTTTTAATAAAATTCTTTCTCCATAAAAAACTATCTCTGTCAGATCTCGCCAAAAATGAAAGCGGCAATCCTCCCCGAAGCCAGAGCTTTTCCTCGAATTGGAAACCAACTTCGCCTAAACCAAACCCGCTGATATCAATCGTTTCAAGCCGGCCTGCCAATGATTCGGAGGAATGCCGCAATAATTCCGGAGAAGCGCTTCTCAGGATAAGAAAACGCGCAGGCAAAGGCTTTCTATCCGCAAGGACACGCAGCGCAGGAAAAAGTTCGGGACGTTTCTGAACCTCATCGATGACAACAAGCCCCCGCAAGCTTTTAAGCGCTATCATGGGTTCCGTAAGACGGTGGTCACTCTCGGAATCTTCAAGGTCAAAATAATTCATTGAATCAGAACGGACAAGTTGCCTTGCAAGCGTGGTCTTGCCCGACTGGCGCGGCCCCATCACTGCGACAACCCTGCTTCGCTGGAGCGCTTTTTGAATACGATTAAGAATAACTCTTCTGCTGATCACTTATAAACAATACCATGAAAATCTATCATAAACAAGTGGAATTTCATGGTACTAGACCCCGACGGTTTTCCAAGCCTTTTGGACCGCTTTTTGCTCAAGGCTGTTTTTGCCAAAAAGATTGCCATCACCATCCCCGTAAACCATCTGGGAGCCGTTCCAAAATGCGTTGTCGTACTTCTTGCCATAATGAACCGTGGACTTCAGTGTCAGGCCTTGGCTATCCACTGAATTGCGTCCATAAACTTTTCTGTAAAAATCATAGACATCCCCGGAGCCGTCATACGCCTCATTCACCACGGCATCCGCAGACTTGGCGGCAGATTCTTTAC
>CAZBIH010000191.1:0-2860 GCA_964492015.1 uncultured Planctomycetia bacterium
CTTCACATCTAGGGTCTAGCGAGACCCCTCCCGTCGACAAAAGAAATGGGGAGAGCGGGCTGCAAGTTTGTCCTATTTATATTCATAAGTTTTTACATTTAAATAAGTTGTGAATTGGCCTTTCCGAAGTTTGGCTGAAAAAAAGTTTTGGTTCTGAGTTTTAGATTTGCCTGGGCGCTAGAAAATTTTAGGGATCTGGACATTTAAAAGTCCGAGCAATTAGAATTTGTATTAAAAAATAGTCTGTGTGCGCTGAACATATGCAGTCTGATGTCCGGGGGTACGGTTAGCCAAGAAGCGTCCTGACTAAAAGATTATGCGGTAGAGTTATTGAGAAGTTCGATAGGTTTTGAGATGGGGCACCATTTTTTACTTCCTCTGAAAACCCACCGCTTTCGCCGGTTGGTTGATGCGTACCAGCAGGACCCACAGAAGCCATCCAAAAAAAGCCATTCCTGCCATGAAGATCGGATAGGAGACCCACCAGGGGATATTTTCGGTCATGCGGGTGTATTCAGACATGCCGCCGATGCCGGCGATGAGGTTGAGGGGGAGGAAGACGACGTTGATGAGCGTCAGATTTTTCAAGAGGACGTTCATGTTGTTGTTGATGATGGCGCCGCGGGCTCCCAAAAGGCCGCTCATCATCGAGCTGTGAAGCTGTGTCTGCCTTTCGCACTGCTGATTTTCGATGAGGATGTCATCCAGTGTTTCTAGCTCTCTGGCCGATAACTCCATCTTTGAAGCGCAATTGTGCAGTTTTGAAAGGACGCCGGCGTTTGCCTCGATCGCATTCAAGTAATAGGCCAGGCTTTCGGACAGGACGAATGTCTGGATCAGGTAATTATTTTCCATCGACAAGTTGAGTTTGGTTTGGATCTCGGCGGCTAATTGTTTGATCACTTTCAGATGATCTAGATAGTGGCGGGCCGTATGCAGAAAAAGTTTGAGGACGAGATCATTGATCGACTCGATCTTTTGAAACTCCCTGCCGCTGAATGCCGGGGAGGCGTCCCCGAGAATGACTGTCAGATGGTTTTTTTGGATAAAAAGACCGACAGAAGAAACTTCAAATTTTAGCTGCTGCTGGTAGGTGGCGTTGTTCGGCCGCTTCCAGATGATATAAGTATCCTCCGTGCCGAATTCGATACGTGATACTTCGTCCGGATCCAGGGCTGATTCCAGGTCGTGCCGGTCATGGCCCAGCGTTTCCAGCAGCTGATTTTTTTCGCTGTCGTCCGGCAGTGTATAAACGATGACGGGGGCTTGAGCGGGGGCGGTCTCAACCAGCACACCGTTTTTAATTTCAAAAAATGTTTTCATGGGGTATTCCTAAAAAAAGAGGCGCGGCTTTTAACCGCGCCTCGTCTTGCCTGACGATCGATTGTTAATTATTTACCGGCCCAATTGCCCCAATTCCAGGGCAGGGCGTTGTAAAGAAAACCACCGACTGAGTTCAAGAATCCGCCCCATGCGTTTGACACGCCACAACCTTCGCCCGCGTAAGCGTTCGCGCAAACGATTACTGCCAAAACAAGAACGATCCCGGCCACTACTGTGTTTTTACGCATTTTTACTCCTATAGCTTTAAGTGTGAAATAAATGAATAACGGCAGTCAGTATAGCATGCAAGGACTTAATAATGAACATTTTTTTATGTCCGGTAGCCGACCGCGAATTTCCTGTTTTGGAGGAGAGCCATGATCTCTTCACGCCGGTTCCAGAGGAAAGGGAATCCCTTCAAGGTCAAGATCATCGCCGCCAGATGCCGGGGGGACAGCCCATTATCGATCAAGTCGCCGGCCAGGAGCCATTTTTTCAGTGAAGAAGTATTTTTATCTCTAATTTCAAAGTCAGCTCCGACAAAAAACGCGTCTGTTCCGTAGGGTTTGGCGAACCATTCCATGAGCGATTGAGAATGCGCCGTGATATGGGGAAAATTTTCAGAGGATACACAAACTTTCTTCGCCGGGTTCAATTTCAAAATTTTCCGGTGATCTAGCACTTCTATTTTTAACGGAGCCAGCCAAAAAGTGAGCCCAAAAAATTTTTTATTCAGCGAAAGCCGAAATCGCTCGGCCGCGGCCAGGAGTTCTTCCCACTCCGCGGGTTCCGTGTGTATTTTTTCATCAAAAGTATTCGGAGAAAGCGGTGGAGTCTTTTTTCGCGCGACGGTTTGTTGGCCGGAGGTGAAAATAGCTTCATCGCCAAAACCCAGAGGCAGAACGCGTTTGTCCAGAGACGCCAGGTCTTGGGGCGTAAGCATCGAATCATTTTGATCCCGCGAAGCAGCGGCACGGTAATAATGCATGGACGCGAAAGGGATCACAGCCAGCGGGCTGACCGCGTCCAAAATAGTGAGGAATCTTTTTTTTAGAATATCCCGCATCGCATCGGGTGTAACGGGATCCAACAGTTTGTAGGCATGGTTAAAATTGACCAGAAGGGCATCGACCTTTCCCATTTTTTTAACGAGATCGATTAGCGCCTGGCGGGGAAGATTGCAGTCATTCAAATTCAGCATCGTGAATTCATCGGTTTGAAGGACGAGCATGTTGTCGATGCCTGTTGCCGGATAACGCGTGACACGGATGCCGGGCGCTATCGAGAGCGTTCGTCTTTCGAAGAGAGAAATAATTTTTTTAAAGCCTGCCTTCTCGAGAGCCGGGCGCATATCAAAATTGGCGGAAACATTCGCGAGGACTTGAAGATGCGGCGATTCCGAGGCGATACGGCGCAGAGTGGGTAGATGCAGATGGTCCCCGTGAAAATGAGAGATCCATAAATGGGTGCAGCGGCGAGCTTCTTGAAATGCGTCCGGATTGCTGTAGCGCAAGCCCCAGCCTCCGCGGAAGCAGGT
>CAZBIH010000192.1:0-2851 GCA_964492015.1 uncultured Planctomycetia bacterium
GATAACCCTTATTCGTCTCTCCGAGAATCTCAAATATATCACCAAGGATCAAGCCGACCGGCTCTTGGATCTTTGCAACGAACTCTCCGCTATGTTGACGGGACTAATCCGTTCCATAGAATAAGAAAGTCCTTTAGTTTTTCCTCTACCCTCTTTCCTCTACCCTCTAACCTTTCTTTATCCGCCGCGCGGTTGGCTCAGCCGTATTCTGTGTATTTTACTCATGAGCAGAGAGCAGGACAGAAAGCGCTGATCCAGCTTAAGATCGAACCGGCGAATGGACAGCCCGCTTTTTTAAGGTTTGGTTTCAATGGCTGGAAAAATGTGTCGGAGCTTCCTTTTGTTTATTCGGAAAGTGAAGGCGCGTATGAAATAGCGCTGCAAATTCCTTACGAAGATGTTTCCGAGGTAAACTTTGTGGCTTATCAAGGAGACCGTTGGTTCAAGAACGGCGACGGGTCTGATTTTAAGATCGAGGTAGCTCCTGAATTTTACAGTTTACAGTTCGCAAGACGCGTATGGGTTGAAGGTGATAATGACAAAGCCTATCAGGCTCGCGCGAGAAGGTATCTTCTGCGCTCTATGGGCTCAGATGAGAATATCCGACAAAATAGCTCCTCGCTCGTGGGACAATTTCTGACAACATTGATGGGCCGATACCAGGATGAAGAGATAGACCGCGTCGCCGTCGAAGCGATCTTAAGAATGCTCCGCGCTCTTCACGAAGATTACAACGCCAGTATCGACGTCGCTTCTTTGCCGTTTGTCATTCAGGATACCCATGAAAGATACAGTGCCTGGGTCCGCCTTCGTTTTATCGAAGGGATCCTGGCCGCGTGGGATGACTTAATATTTCAACCAACAGATCTTGTTCATTTGAATGAAAAATTCGGACTTCCCCCGAATGCTGATTACGACGAGCTCAAAACCGCGATCGAGCGCATTCAGAACCGTCTTCAAATTGCGGATGAAGTATCGGACCTTTATTCGATGGAGTCGATCTCAAGCGCTTTGGGATACGTAGGCCGTTTTTTAGACGCCAAAGGAGAAGCCAAAGAAATTCTAAGTTTCGTCTTCCGTGCCGATGGCAAACTATTTAGCGATGACGAAAAAACCAGGACGATCCTTGAGGAGGCTTTGCACTTTGCCCGGCAGGAACCCAAGAGACGCGCGAAGCCTGATCATGCGATCGGCGCGCGGTTGGCTCAAATCCCTTCACAGCCTCAAGGTTCGCATCATGAGGCGCAGGTTTTGAAATTGAAAGATTCCATAAGTCTTAGACTCATCACTGCCTCAGACAAGGCTATGCAAAAAATTAAAGCCGCGTCTGATGAGTTATCGGCGCGCGCCTCAGATGCCGGCGAGGATGCCCAAACTTTTCTTCAAGAGCTTGATAAGGCCAGGCATGAGCTTCTCAAAGAAATATCCGTTGGATGGCCGTCATTCAAGAGTCAGTTTGGATCTTCTCTGAATATCCCCGAGGACGTCGCGTTCATTTTATACAGTGATATGAGGATGGAAGTTTATAGTCAGCTTATTAAATCGGTAGACAACCAACTTGGCTTACCCAACTTAAATGATGATCAAAGATACGATGCTTTGATCGGCGAAATACAGATGGGCGGACTCAGGGCCAAAACAGCCGTCGCGCTAAAACAAAGCCTGCCGGAAGTTCTTCGAGACAAGGTTGATCCGATAGATCCTCATATTGAGGAGATAATCGATCAAGAACTGCCGAGCCTGGAATCTTATCAAAATAACAGCCGGCGACTTCCGCTTTACCGGTATTTGATGTACATGAAGCTCAGCCTATCCTTTGCTTTTGCCTCTCTCACCGACATGCGTGATGAAATCGCTCAAAAGTTGGGCAGAAACAATGAACGGAAGGCCGCCCTTCTTTTCTATGAAGCTTTGTCACGGCACATTCATGAACGCTATCCGAATGAAGGGGGCGGCCTAAAGGGCGCGCGGTTGGCGGATGTGGAGTATGATGCCCAAGCCTCGGACGATCATCGGTTTATTTATTCTTTTGCTCCTGACTTTCAGTCCGGCCAAGTTGGCGAGATTTTCGCTGACATGGCTGGTCAGTTCAAAAAGTGGCTTGATGCCTATCATCAAAATGTGAAGGGCCTTAAGGCCTATGAAATAAACCCGCGTCGGATCGGGCTGACATTTGAACATGACGCAGTCGAGTGGTTTTCCGTGGATCCTTTGGATGAAGGTCCGGGAGCTCCAAACATGCGCTGGATCCAAACTTCGAACATAGATGGAAAAGAGCTGACGACAAAAATAAATTTTGTCTATTGGACTTCACCGCAAGATACTTTGAGCGTCGGATTAACCGCCGCGCCAAAAATAAATGGGGCGAGTTTTGCGCCGTACATGGGCGAGTTTCGCCTCCGTGGAAATTTTGACGAGATGTTTGATTCCCTGATCTTTGAGAATGAGCGCTTTGTCTTTCAGTTTAAAACAGCTGATTTAAAAAATTCGAATATTTTAGGTTATTCATTGGATGACACATTGAATATTGGAGGCAGGGATGCAGGACCTTTTGGCCAAAAAAACAGCACTTATCAAGAATGGCTCGATGCGGTTGGTTTCTCGGCTGAATCGCGATTAACTTTTAGGTCTGCTGCGCGGCTGACTACGTCAGAGCAGGGCCCTAAATTCTTCGACCGAAAGCTGGCATCCCTTCAGGATGGCTCTAAGAGTCCCGGGCTTGATCGATTTGGAACCGTGAACGGGAACAACGCAACGCTTCGAGAGATCGGCGGAATGGACCAGGATCGCGTGGCTGCCGCTTTGCCTGCGGAGCAAAAAGCCGGCTTTTTGAAGAGCGCGTATCGCTTGA
>CAZBIH010000193.1:0-2822 GCA_964492015.1 uncultured Planctomycetia bacterium
GAAAGCCCCAAATAAAAACTCATAAAACTCGCGGTGACGAATAGCCCTAAGAACGCGTTCAGGAAACTGCTCAAGACGGCGAAGAGGTATTGCGATATGCCCGCCGGGATCACGCGGGAAAGCAATCCCACGGCGACGCCAAGAAGGAGGCCCACCACAAAACCGATCGCGACCAAGATCACAGAGATCCCAACGACTTTCAGAATATTGGCCCGGACAACCTTGACGCTGGAACTTAAGCACTCTTTGATCTTTTTCTCATCACAGATCGCGATGTACGGCGCGAAAAACAGAAGGATGAGTGTATAGATACCGATCGCCGCGATCACGATCGCCAGGCCCATCGCCACATATTCTGCAGAGTTGGTCAGGACCGTCACCACCAAGGCGGACAGAAGCACATAACCGCCGATCACCAGAGCGATCACCAGAGATAGAAGCAGGATCTTCAAATAATATTTTGCGGCAGCGCCGGTAAAATTAGAAAGAGCGGCGCTTCCCTGCTTGATCTTATCGCGAACGTAGCCCATCGAGCCTGCCTGCATATAGACAGTCGCGAGAATGAATACGATCCCCGATAGCGCCATCGGAAGAGACGGCGGCGCATTGGGGTCCTGAGTCTGGGGAGCCAGCTTCAAATTGATCAAATTAAAAATAAGTCCGAATACGAACAACACCAAAACCACCGGCAAACTGGAAGCCGCCGTCGAAAAACCTTTTTTAATGGATGCTACGATCCCCATAACATTCTCCTTTTTAGATGCAACCCTTTCTACTAGAATAGATTGCGAAAAAATTGATAGTTTAGGTTATCAAATTTTAAATTTCTTGTCTATGCCGAAATGCTCTCGCCAGAGTGGCTTTATCTACAAATTCCAAAGCGCTCCCGACGGGCACGCCGTGAGCGATCCGGGTCACTTTTCCGCCGAAAGCAGATCCGCCTCTGGCGGAGACCATCTTAAGCTGCTTTAATAGGTAAATAGAAGTCGCATCCCCCTCAGTATCAGAACTCGTCGCGATTACAATCTCCTTAATACTTCCCTTTTTAACCCGGTCCAAAAGCTCTTTGATCTTGAGATCCTTGGGACCGATCCCCTCCAGAGGCGACAGAGCGCCCATCAGGACATGATAGACCCCCCGAAAATCATCTGATTTCTCGATCGCGATGACGTCTTTGGGGTCCTGCACCACACACAAGAGCGAGTGATTGCGCGTCGGGTCGGCGCAGATATGGCAAATAAGCTCTTCACTTAAGTTAAAACATTCCTGGCAGGCATGAATATTTTTATGAACTTTAAGTACCAGCTCGGACAAGGCCTCGACCGATTCCGGCGTCGCTGACAGGATGTACATGGCAAAGCGCTCCGCGGTCCTGCGTCCTACTCCCGGCATGTGGGCGAATTCCTCGATCAGCCGCATCATCGACTCAGGATATGGCATCAGCGCTCAACCACTCGGCCGCCGAATAGATTCATGGCAGATTTGATCATGTTGTCCATCTCGGGTGTCGGCGAGGCTTCCGGCGCGGCAAACTCACCTGCGGCGGCCTTTTTACCGGAGATCTCCTTTCCGCCAAAGGCGGATCCGCCTTTGGCGGAAACCATCTGAAATTCGATGAGCGTCTCGCGCCCCAAAAGCTGGGTCAGGTATTTTTCGATCAATTTTTTGTTGTCGGGAAGCTCCAGAGTCTCTTTATGAAAATTGAATTTCTGCGGAAACGCGACGATCGCCAAATTATCGCGCAGGCCCAAAGGCTCTCCCTCGGCCAAATAAGAGGCCACTGAGATCTTTTCTGTTTTTAAAAAACTTAAAAGCTGTTGCCAAACCGATTCCAGCGTCGCCCCGGAAGCCGCCTGAAATACCGGCCCAACTTCGATGTCTTCAACCGGAAGCTCTTCGATCTCGGGAATATCCTTTTCTTCTACAGAAGGAGAAAATGGTTTTGGAGTTTCAAGTTTTGGCGGACTGTTCTTTAAAACGGGCCTTATTTCAAGCGCGGGAGTTTTTTTTTCAGCGCGCAATTGCGCGATCGCCTCAGAAATACTCTCCATCGGCACGCGATGCGCCAGACGGATGAGCGCCATCTCAATGGGAATGCGCTTGGCCTCAAAACGCCGCAGGATCTGGAGCGTATGCGTGATCACGCTGAAGAAATAAAAAAGTTCATCCTGAGTGAGGATCGTTTTCTGCTTTTCCAAAAGTTTCCTGTAAGACTCTCCGGCGTCCACCAGGTCCGCAAGTGAATCTGATACGTGCATGAAGAGAAGATTGCGGACGTGTTCGAGCAATTTTTCCAAAAGCAGGGCCGGGTCTTTGCCTTCATTTAAAATGCCGTCCAAGATCATCAGCGCTTCTTTTGCCTTTCGGGCCGCGAGGGCATCGACAAGCTCGCAGAGTTTTTCATCCTCAAGGGCTCCCAGAGAGAAAACAACATCTTTCTGCGTGATCTTTTCACGAGAAGCCGAGGCGATCTGATCAAGGATGGACTGGCTGTCGCGCAAACTGCCGTCGGCGGCTTTGGCGATGATGTAAAGGGCCTCTTCATCGATCTTGATCTTTTCATTTTTGGAAATGTCTTTGAGGGTCGAGACGATCTTTTCCACTGGAATGCGGCGAAAGTCAAAACGCTGACAGCGCGACAGAATGGTCGCCGGCACTTTCTGCGCGGACGTCGTCGCGAAAATGAATTTCACATAAGGCGGCGGCTCCTCGAGAGTTTTGAGAAGCGCATTGAACGCGTCATGCGTGATCTGGTGAACTTCGTCGATGATATAAATTTTAAAACGCCCTGCCGCCGGCGCGAAACGCACATTCTCGCGCAG
>CAZBIH010000194.1:0-2810 GCA_964492015.1 uncultured Planctomycetia bacterium
ATGGTGTATGAGGACCCGCGCCTGCTTGAAAAATTACAGAGCCTTCTATCGATCGAGGATCTGGGCCCGAAGGCCAAGGGGTTTAAGTTCAGGATCTACGTTCTCAGGGATCCGCAGTTGAATGCGATGACCACGCCTTCCGGGTCCATTTATATCAACTCCGGACTTTTGGCGGTGCTGGATGATTTTGATCAACTACGTTTGGCGCTGGCCCATGAGGCGCACCACATCCTGGATCAGGACATCGTCCATCAGTTCAACAAGATCAAGCGGGAAGTAGGCGCCCTCAAGGTCCTGCAGATGATCGCCGCTCCTGCAGTGGCGGTGGCTATCGGGCAAAGCGATTCGGACTCCGGGAAAGTGATCGCCAATATTTATACGGCGGGGAGCCTGGCGGTCAATATTTCTTACACCCTGTCTGTGGCCGGCTACGGCCGCGAGAATGAGGACGAGTGCGACCGTTTTGCGCTCAATATTTTTAAGACCCGACGTTACAGTTTCGACAGCGCTCACGGCTTGTTCATGACCATGGAAAATGAATCAGAGAAATATGAACACGGCCTGCACAGCCATCTTTTCGCGACTCACGACTCGGGCCAGAAGAGGGCCGAGCGTGTGGCTGAGCTTATGAAAGAGATCGGTTACCAGCCGGGCAGTGCCGGTCCCAAGGCCGATGACGGCTATGACGAGCTGACACGCCAGATCCGCCTTGAGAATGCGCGGATCAACGTCAAGCTCGGCCGCGTACAGCACGCGCTGGATGACCTCGGGAGGCTCGATACCCGTTTTCCTAAAAACGCCGAGATCTTGAGTCTTCTGGGTGACGCCTATGCGATGCTTGCGGCCAATCCAAAATATCTTAAGGAAGAACTCTCCCGCAAAGAATGGAAAAAACTCAAGATCGAAGATCCCGTAAAACACGCGCCTGTCTGGGCAACGCAAGCTCTCTCGTATTACGACCAAGCGATCGCCGCGGACGCGATGTTCGCGGACCCGTACCGGGGAAAAGCGGCGCTCGCGGAAAGCGGGGAAGAATGGGCTGTAGCCTCAGCGCATTACCGTCGGTATCTTGAATTGAAACCCGCGGCGGCCGATCTTCGTTTTGTCAAAGCCAAGATCGAACGCCTCGAGAAAAAACTTTTATCACCCGTCAGCGTTTCAAAAAAATAAGGAGTCTTGTTGATGCCAATTAAGCTTCGGTCGATGATCGCAACCATCCTGGCTTTCATGATGGTTTTGACAGTTTCAGGATGCGCCACAGTGAAAACAAGTCCTGAATTCATGGAACGCCAAGCCAAGATCCAGCGCATGGCCGTACTCCCGCCGGATGTTCAGGCGTACGAAGTTACTTTTAACGCGGGCAACAAGCCTTTGCCGGAACTGCAGGAGATCGTCAAAAATCACACCGCTTCCTCTCTCATCACCACTTTGCAATCCAAAGGGTATGAAGTCTCAAACGCCCAGATCAGTCAAAAGGATATCGATTCCGACCCGGCGCTCAGGAACGCGCTTTTTGAGATCCAGACGTTGTATAAAAAAGCGACGGAGGACATCGCCAAAGGCAAGAAAAGCCAGTTCACCTACGATATCGGCTCAGCCCCCAACTATTTTGCCGATCGATATCAAGTCAACGTCCTGGTGCTCACCCGGCAAGTCGCCAGCAAGCCCAGTGGGGGAGTGACGGCTGCGGAAGTCCTGACGACTACTGCGTCCATTGTCACCACGGCGTTGTTGGGCGTGTCCGCGGGGGGAGGATTCACGGCGCCTCAGACGTTGGTCACCGAGGTCGCGGTCATCGACGCGGATCTTGGAGATATCCTTTGGTACAATTTGGGCCAGACAACCGAGAATTTTACCAAGGCGGACAACCCCAAGCCGATCGATAAATTAGTCAACCAGATCTTATCCTCTTTTCCAAAACGAAAAGAGTAAGTCCGGCTTATCAAATTTAACTGAAGTTAAACTTCGATACTTTTAAAGTTTTTAAAATATAGTAATAGAAGTTAAAGATTTATGAGACGTTCCCTTGAATCTATAAAAATTTCATGCCACACTTCCGTTAGCTAAATTAAAAACACTCGGAGGTTGGCATGAAAGTACTGGTTCATTTGGATCGTGGTTATGAAAATCGCTTGATGTTGGATTTTGGCAGAAATTTGAACCGGCGGACGCTTGACAGCCTTCTCTTGAAGGAGGGGCCCCATCAGACAGTTGAGGCACTCATGGGTTATGCCCGCGTCACGGGATTAGTCCGAGAGACCGAGGTCTCTCCGGAAATGGCTTCCAAAGCCATGAGCGAGGCTGACCTGACGATCGATTGCGCTCGCAGGCAGAGGGTTTAATAAGACACGGGTTTCTTGACAAAGTATCTACTATAATGTATACATTAAGTATCCACTTATAGGGAGAGACCATGCTGCATTTAAATATCACATTCCCCGAAGATCTGAAAGAAGCTCTGGATCGCGAAGCCAAGCGCGAGCACACTCAGCGCAGTACTCTTATCCAGAAGGCAGTGAGGGCTTACCTGGAGTTTAAGAAACAAAAGTCGCTTCATGATCTAATGAAGCAGGGATACCTCGCCGAAGCATCCGAGAGCCGCGAGTTGACCCGGGAATGGGGAGCTGCTCTTATGGATGGGTTGGATGATTGATCTTCCAAAGCGCGGAGATATTTGGCTTGTCCGCCTGGATCCCACGATTGGATCTGAGATCAAGAAAACCCGCCCGGCGCTGGTCATTTCAAATAACACCGCGAATCAGTATTCGGATCTGGTGACGGTCCTTCCGATCTCTGATAGAGGGCAAAAA
>CAZBIH010000195.1:0-2793 GCA_964492015.1 uncultured Planctomycetia bacterium
GCCGAGACTGTCACCGACATTACACGCTGCCCGGGTGCGGACACTTGCCAGATCGCGATCACACATTCCAAGGGATTGGCGTTTGAGATGAGCAAGATCTTTGATGGCGCGTACGGCAATGATCCGGTATTCAACCACGTGACGATCAAGATCTCCGGTTGCACCAATTCCTGCGGCCAGCATCACATTGCCAACATCGGCTTCCACGGCGCTTCCAAAAACGCGGATGGACACGCGGTGCCTCATTATCAGCTCATGATCGGCGGTTACACAGCGGCGGACGGGGTGGCGGTATTCGGCAAGCGCATCGCGCAGATCCCAGCGCGGCGCACGCCCGATGCGACCAAAGCGATCTTGGATGTGTTCAAGAAAGAAAAAGGCGGCCAAGAGACATTTCTGCAATGGGCCGAGCGCGCGGGAACCGCGAGACTTAAAGAGATCGTGGCGCCCTTTGTCGTGATCCCGAGTTTTGATCAGGATCCCAAGGCGTACGAAGACCTCGGGGATCCCGGCAAACCTTTCCAGCTCATTATGGGCAAGGGCGAGTGCGCTGCGTAATTACTGTCATTCCCGCAAAAGCGGGAATCAAACCTTAGACGTGATCCCCGTGATCCCCGATTAAAGATTTCGGGGATGACACCATGAGACGTTTCCCGGCATTTTCATGAAAAATTATCTCAAGCTCCTTCGATACATCTCTGAACGCGGCGCCCAAAAAGCCGACCGTACCGGTACTGGAACCCAAAGTATTTTCGGTTATCAGATGCGTTTTGATCTGGCCAAAGGATTTCCTTTGGTCACAACCAAAAAAGTTCCCGTACGAGCGATCATTCATGAGCTCCTTTGGTTTTTGAAGGGCGAGACCAATATCAAGTATCTGAAAGACAATCAGGTTTCCATTTGGGACGAATGGGCCGATGCCAATGGCGATCTGGGGCCGGTTTATGGCAAGCAGTGGCGGCGCTGGGAAACCAAGGACGGCCGTGTGATCGATCAAGTTTCACAAGTGGTTGAGCTTTTGAAAAAAGATCCCAACAGCCGGCGCATGATCGTGAGCGCTTGGAATGTGGGGGAACTGGACAAGATGGCGCTCATGCCCTGCCACACGCTTTTTCAATTCTACGTTGCGGACGGAAAACTTTCCTGCCAGCTGTATCAGCGCAGCGCCGACGTATTTCTGGGCGTGCCTTTCAATATCGCCAGCTACGCGCTTCTGACGCTCATGCTGGCACAAGTGGCGGACTTGAAGCCCGGTGATTTTGTCCATACGTTCGGAGATGTCCATATTTATTCCAATCATACCGAACAGGTGAAGCTGCAGCTTTCCCGTGAGCCTCGACCCTTGCCTCAAATGAAATTAAATCCAAACGTCAAAAATATTTTTGATTTCAAGATCGAAGACTTCGAGCTCTTGAATTACGATCCCCACCCGGCCATCAAAGCGCCTGTCGCTGTTTAAACTTAGAATGATCTATCACGTTGTCGCGGTTTCCCAGAACGGAGTGATCGGCAAGGACGGGAAGCTTCCGTGGCATTTTTCCTCCGACCTTCAGTTTTTCAAAAAACTCACTACAGGCCACACAGTGATCATGGGCCGTAAAACGTTTGACAGTATCGGCAAGGTATTGCCCAACCGTAAAAATATCGTGATCAGCCGGCAGGCGCACTCTCCGGTGGAGGGTGTGGAATTCGTCACGAGCATCAAAGCAGCGTTCGAGCGTGCCAAAAACGGCGAAACTTTCATCATCGGCGGAGCTTCGATCTATGGCGAGACGATGGATCGGGTCGGCGGTATTTATTTGACGCATATTGGCCAAGATTTTGAGGGGGACGCTTTTTATCCGGGAATTCCGTCTGCCTTCAAGGAAGTTTCACGCCAGAGGCTTCAGGAAGAGCCGCTCATCGAGGCGATCCTATACAAGCGTTCCTAACCGGGCCCATTTGACAACTTTTAACAATTTTGTGTTATAATTATAAGATAAATTTTTTGAATTTGAGTTACTTTTTTCGCCAACCCAAGGAGAAGGAAATGAAAATTTTTAAGAATTTTTTTGTTCTGCTGCTCGCGGCTGTTAGCCTGTTATCGGCGGCGACATCGAGGGCCAATGGCCAGAGCTATTCAGGAGAAGAGGACCCCAATAAAAAGATCATCAAAACAGGTCTTTTGGGAGCGGCTACAGGCGCGATCGCCTCGAGTGCTTCGGGCGGGGACGCCGGGAAGGGTGCTCTGATCGGCGCAGGAACCAATGTTATCGGCGGCGCGCTTTTGGATTCCCTGACCGGGCCATCGCAGTCTGCGCCTCGACAACAGCCTGTTTATGTGCAACAACAGGCGCCGGTTTATTCGCAACAGCCGGTTTATGCTCAACCTTCTTACCCTGTGCAAACTCAAGGCACTTATCAGCGGGTCGAGCCGGTTTATACTCAACAGCCGGTCTATTACTCCCCGCCTCCTCAGGAAGACCCGAACAAAAAGATCATCAAAAGCGGTCTTTTGGGTGCGGGTGTTGGCGCTATCTCAGCCAGTGCGTCCGGCGGAAATGCCGGCAAGGGCGCCTTGATCGGAGCGGGGACCAATGTGATCGGCGGCGCTCTTTTGGATTCTCTGATGGGCCCCTCTCAGCCTGCACAACAGCCTGTTTATGTTCAGCAACAGCCGGTTTATCAACAGCAGCCCTATCAGCAGACCAGCTATTCCTCTTCGAGCAATGCTTCCAGCCAGCCTCGCAAAAAGATCATCCGCAAGTATGATAAAGACGGAAATGTCGTTTCTGAAGAAGAGGTTTGGGAATA
>CAZBIH010000196.1:0-2792 GCA_964492015.1 uncultured Planctomycetia bacterium
GCGGAGGTTGTTGGAACGGATGAAGCGTTTTTTGAGGATGACAACAACGAGAGGGCAATTCTTGATCTTTACAACGAAAAGGCGGGTATTCTCGACGGTGAAGCGGATAGTGATGTCGACCTTGCTTCCTACGCTTATCAAATATGGAAGAATGCGATCGACAAGGATCCGAGTTTGGAGAAGACCATCGAATTATTGCCGATGGTCACTTACGCGACCAAGCCGCATACTCCAACAGACAAGGCGCCAGCCGGGGTGATGGTCTATATGAAGACCCCTGAAGGAAATGACGCGTTGGCCTGGATGAATGAACGAGGGGAGAGCGTGACCGAATCCCAGTTCACGATCTTGCGAGCGGCGGAATGTAAACCAGAAACTCCAGCGCTGGAACGGCGCGGTGATCATCATGACCTTGTAAAGAAGGCGGTTGATCTGATCGTTGATGAAGAAAAGACTACCGGAGGTCAACTGGGGCGGCCTTCAGGAGCTCGTTTTCGTACGTATGAACGGCTCAAAGCGTATGCGGAAAGCGTCAAGGGAACGCTGTTTGAATCTCCTGAGTTGATTAGAGTGATCGAAGATATTTATCGGTATCCGCTGCGGCAAACAGCAGTGGATACTTTGAATCGTCAATTGCGGGCTAGTATTTCTAATAGCGATCTGGCTGCGCTTGTGATTAGTTTAAAAGAAGAGGGTCGTTTGTGTTTGATCCATGAGGATGATTATGTTAAAGAACCCCGTATTATTTGTTCTTTGGGTTTAAGGCAGGAGACTTGAGATGGCATTCGATTTGAACAAGGCCAGAGGGCATCTTGGTAATTTTAAGTTCGCGGAACTTTTTATAGAAGAATTAGGCTGGTCACGCCCTGCGCGGCGTCAGGCAGTTCCGTTTGAAGTGAAGGAGGAAAAGTTCTCGCGCGTACCGATCGCGGAATTGTCCGGGGTCGTTGTATTTGAGATTCCCTCGGAGGACGGCGTGATCCCTGACGCGAAAGCCCGCGCCGCTGTTTATAAAGAAGTGTCCGCCCACACCCACGAGAATGTGTTGATATTTGTCGACCGGCAGCGTTCGCAGAGCCTCTGGTATTGGGCGAAACGCCAGGACGGCAAGGTCCTGCCTCGGGATCATATCTTTATGCGCGGACAGCCGGGCGACCTGTTCTTAAGCAAGTTGAGCGGGATCCATTTTGACTTAAGCGATTTCGACCTTGACGGCAACGTGCCGCTGGTCCAGGTCACCGGCCGGTTAAAAGAAGCGCTTGACGTCGAGCGGGTCACGAAGCGTTTCTATACCGAGTTCCAGCGGCAGCATATCGTCTTCCTCGAATTGATCGAAGGCATCGATGATGAGCATGACCGCCGCTGGTACGCCTCCGTCCTGCTGAACCGCCTCATGTTTATCTATTTTCTCCAGCGCAAATTATTCCTGGATCAAGGCGACAGCAACTATCTCCAGAATAAATTGGCCTTCATTCAGAAAAACGGGAAGGATCTGTATTATGAGAAATTCCTGAAGGTCCTGTTCTTTGAAGGCTTTGCCAAACCCGAGGACAGGCGTTCGCCGGAAGCCAACAAACTGCTTGGCAAGATCAGGTATTTGAATGGCGGATTATTTTTGCTTCACTCCATTGAACAGCGCTGGGCGAAGATCCGCATCCCGGACAAGGCTTTTCAAAACCTCTTCGCCCTGTTCGAACGTTACTCCTGGAACCTCGACGATACCCCCGGTGGAGAGGACAATGAGATCAACCCGGATGTCCTGGGCTATATCTTTGAGAAATATATCAACCAGAAGGCCTTTGGCGCGTATTACACGCGTCCGGAGATTACGGAATACCTGTGCGAACGGACGATCCACGCGCTTGTCCTCGATGGGGTTAATACTAAGGGCATCCCCGGCGTTGTGCCGCCGCGTCAGTTTGCTTCCATCGGGGATCTCCTGATCAATCTTGATGCTGCGCTCTGCCGGAAATTGATTTACGAGGTTTTGCCGAATCTGAGATTGCTCGATCCCGCCTGCGGGTCGGCCGCGTTTCTGGTGGCGGCGATGCGGACCCTGATCAACATTTATGCCGCCGTGATTGGCAAGATCCGGTTTTTAAACGATACGGGACTGTCGTCCTGGCTCAGCCAGGTCGAGCGTGGACACCCAAGCGTGAATTATTACATCAAGAAGATGATCATCACCGAAAATCTTTTTGGTGTGGATATCATGGAGGAGGCGGTTGAAATCGCCAAGCTTCGGCTGTTCCTTGCCCTGGTCGCGGCCGCCAATACGGTCGATGACCTTGAGCCGCTGCCCAATATCGATTTTAATATTCTGTCCGGGAATTCATTGATCGGCCTGATGCGTGTTGATGATAAAGATTTTGAGAACCGTACAGAGGACCTCTTCCGGAAAAGCTATCGCCAGATTTTGGATGAAAAGAACCGTCTGGTGCGCTCTTATCGCCACGCCACCTCTTACGCGGAAGACTTGAGCGACCTGCGGGATCATATCGAGCAGCATAAAAAAGAAGCCTGTGCCACACTCAACGACATCTTAGTCGGCGAATTCGAGACTTTGAAGATAAAATATGAAGAGACAACCTGGGATCAGAAGAAAAACGCCGAGGGAAAACCCGTTAAGAGGGCGGTCTCGTTGGCGGATGTCGAGGCGCTGAAGCCCTTCCACTGGGGCTTTGAGTTCGATGAGATCATCAATCAGCACGGCGGGTTTGATGCCATCATCACCAATCCGCCGTGGGAGATCTTTAAGCCCAACGGCAAGGAGTTCCTCGAACAATTTTCCG
>CAZBIH010000197.1:0-2718 GCA_964492015.1 uncultured Planctomycetia bacterium
TGTTTTCGATGCACACCCATCCCCGGGTCGATGCCGAAGGCCATTGGCCCTCTCGGGAAGATCATTTTAACGTTTTCCACATGCCTTATATTCCCGAAGTTATTGTTGCCCAAAGCGGCGATGCGGCCGTTTACATGGCCAAGACCAGGCGATTGCCCATGCAGTTTGATCCACGGCATTTTTCGGACCTGCTCGCTTACGCGCAAATGCAACTTTGGCACTTTAATGTGCCCATGAAGGTGGATCAGCTCCCAAGAGGCGAAAAAAGGCAAAAGAAACAATCGGACGACGCTTTTTTTGAGCTTTTGACGTTCCTCAATTCCAAATGGTGGTTTCGGCAGGAGCCAGAAAACGGATATTTCGATAAGACAGAGCTTGGTTTTGAGCTTGACACTGTCACCGGAGAACTTTTGCCCTCCAAGAAATCGATCATAGGTTGGAGTGGCCAAATATTCCAAGATAAACGACGAATGGCCAACGACATCATTAACGATCGGCTGGCTAATGGTTATTTAAACGGGATGAATGACAGGGAACAGCGGCAGCTGAGCTATTTAATGAATAAACTGGACATGGCTTTCGATGAAACATATTTTCCTGGACATTTTTATCATCCGCTCCACGACGTTCCGCGGCTGTCTGTGGATGGAAAAACAAATGGGTTTTTCAATACGTCTGCCGCCGTGCCTGCCCTGCCGGCAGGCGGGCGGTTGGCGGTGGCTTCCCGGCCCATCACTGACATTCAATCAGATCTGAAGCGGGTAGAGGAGTGGTTTGATGTGATTGAAAAACAAATGGAAGCTTTTGACAAAAAATACCTGCGTCTTGAACTGATCATCGGGGTGGTAACCCCTTTAGGGTTTATGGCACTTATGTCTCTGCTACTTCCCATCGCCAACGGCCCCGCCGCAAACATAATCTTGGCATTATTGAAGGTTGTGATTAGCTATTTGTTGATGGTTGGCGCTATTTATACTTTCTTCTTACATAAAATAAAAAAACAAAGAGATGAAATTGCGGATCTGAAGTCAAAGCTTATTTCTAAATATTTTGACCTCCACGAGGAGTTAAAACAGGCCCAGCAAGCGTCAAATTCAAGCACAAATCAACCCGGAAACCAAGGCGCGCGGATCGCCACTGATGCTTCGGCACCCGCGTCAGCCGTCGATGAATCGTCGGCCGCGCGGTTGGCGGGAGCGGCTACGCCGCTAGTTAGAAGTTCGATGTTGGAAGTTGGAGGGAAAGAAAAAAGAAAACTACGCAGTAATGCTGATGTCTTTGAGATATCCTTAGGCCGCGTGTTTCAGTTCCTTAAAATACCGCTCCGTCACCCAGAGTCGCACAAGCGTAAGATAACCTATACCCTTTCTGTGAGCGATCTTCTTCAGGCCGTTGATCTCAGGTTCGGGAAGCCTCATGGAAATAAGTTTCATCCTTGGCTTCGGAAACTTGACTTGAGCGGGCTTGAATTCACCCAGAAATTGGGTCGTGTCATGAGTATCCCAGAACTTGGCCTCGTCCTTATAAGAGCTGAATTTGGGTATTTTGAACTTTTTCATAGTTTATTTTCCTTTATTTTTGTAAAGCCTTCTTTCAGAATCACCCATATCTCTGGCGGTAATGACCCGAAATACACCTTGGCCTCGGTAAACGCCTACGATCAGCAGGTATCGCCCCTCTTCGCTTTGGCCATACACAAGATAGCGTCCTTGACGGCCGCTCAGAATATACGGCTTGAGATAACAAGCTTCTTCAACTTCTTCGGGATCGACATTGTGCCGGGCAATGTGCTCAACATTTTCATCGTCCCATTCAAAGTCTTCTATCCGCATAACTTCCACCTCATGCCCGAATTATACATGTATATACAAAAGATGTCAACTCCTGATCTTGAGATCGTCGCCGCGCGGATCGCCACTGATGCTTCGGCGCCCGCGTCAGCCGTCGATGAATCGTCGGCCGCGCGGTTGGCGGCAAACATCTTTACGAAATTCAACAACGTCATCGATCGAGTGCCTCACAAGATTTTTGCGCTGTCCACTTTGATTTTGGGCATTGGGATGACTGTCGGGGTGTTTCTATGGGGTCAGAGTCCGATTTATTGGGGAGTGGCTTTGGCTGTTTCTTATCTGCTGTCTTTGTACAAGGATGTCCGGATCGGTCGACCCGCCGACAAAACCCGAGAGGAGATCACCGAAGACAGCCCTCGCAGGGTTTCAAGGCCGCCACTTGTCGATAATACCGAGCAGAATATTGAGAGGTTATTGCAACGCGATTTTATTTTTTACTTCAGCGGAGTGGATTTTTCAGAAACCGCTTCGCAGTCGGAAAAAGACATGGCCGATAAAGTGATCAAATTTTTTCGTCAGATGAATTTTACGGAGGTTTTTTTAGATCTTAAGAAGCAACACGGCGACGTAACGCTTCCCCCGGATACTTTGCCAAGACACCCGGATCGTCTCAAGTGGCCGCGCCAGCCGATCGGAGCCATCGCTTTCTTTTATGAAAGCGATCCGAAGAAGAAATATCATGTGATTGAAACCTACTCCGGCGGCGATTCATACGCGCCAACGGCTTCGCCGGTAGAGATCCTTTCCGAAGATAAAAATGGTTTCGCGATCCTGGCCGTGAATCTCAAATTTCCCATCGGCACATTGAAGGGGCAGATTCTCCAAGTTTTGACTCCTCCAGACGCCGCGCCTGCCCGTCTGGCAGGCG
>CAZBIH010000198.1:0-2708 GCA_964492015.1 uncultured Planctomycetia bacterium
AAAAACCCGGAAGCCAGTGCCGCTAAAAATGCCGCGGGTTTTCCCGCGATCTGGGGAGCCGCCAAGAGATACACACCCAGAAACGAAAGGGCGATCAAAAATTTTACGCGAATATTCGTTTTGTCTTTGAAAATAAAATAAGAAGCGATGACCGCGAAAAGAGGGGCTGTGTAGTTGAGCATCACAGCAGTCCCCAGATGGAGTTGGGGAAGCGCCCAAAAATAAAGGAACAGCGCGACAAATCCGATGATGCCGCGGGCGGCGAGCACCCAGGGCCGCTTTCCAGGCCCCTCAAAATTTTGATACCGAAAAAAACAAACGACGATCGCCAGCGTGCTGAAAAAACTCCGGATGAATGTGATCTCGGAAGCCGGCAAGTGGCCGGGCAGTGCTTTCAGGGCGGCCGCCATCACGGCGAACGAGAGGCTGGCCCCGAGCATTAGAAAGATTCCCTGGGCGTTGCTGGATTTTGACATGAAAGTTACTCCGGATACGAGTATAATACCATCCTCATGACCCCACCACCTACTAAGGACACGGTTGATTTCCATAGAATCAGACAGACAGGTGGTGGGGTGAAGCCAGAAGGGTTGAAAAATTTTCTATGCGCCGCGGTTTTGGCCGCCTCTTTTTTATTGCCGGCCTGTGTTGTTGCCGAAAACACCGGCGGATCTTCGCGAGTCGATCATGTCTCGGATGGAGACACGTTGATCCTCCAGAGCGGTGAAAAGGTGAGGCTGATCGGCGTGGATACGCCTGAGATCCATGACGACGATCATCGTAATTTGGCGCACGCCCAAAAATACGGCCAGTCTCCCGCTGTCGTCGATGAATTTGCCCAAAAGGCGAGGGTGTTCGCGCAAAAGATGGTATTGAATAAAGAGGTGCGCTTGGAGTATGACTGGCAGAGACAAGATAAGTTCGGCCGCACGCTCGCGTATGTTTACCGCAAGCCGGACAACTTGTTTCTTAATGCTGAGTTGGTCAAGCAAGGGTATGGATTTGCCTACACGCGTTTTCCTTTTAAATACAAAAAAGAATTTCGCGGATACGAAGAAGAGGCCCGAAAGAACCGCCGAGGACTTTGGGGGTAAAAGGTGATAAACTCTAAACATAGAGCGGAGAGGTGCGATGGAAAGACATTTTGACGAAGAATTGACGCATTTAAAACAGCGTCTTCTTCAAATGGGGGATACGGCGCAGGAGATGATAGGCTTGGCGATCAAAAGCCTTGTCGAAAGAAAAGAATCCTGCGCGCAGGACGTTTTTACCCTAGAACATAAAGTCAACCACATAGAAGTTGAGATCGAAGACGCGGTATTGAAACTTTTGGCGCTGCGCCAGCCGGCCGCGCGCGATCTGCGTCTTTTGACCGCGATCCTTAAGATCAACAATGACCTTGAGCGTGTTGCCGACCAAGCCGTCAATATCTCTGAAATTTCGATCCTTCTTTTAAAAGAGCCGGCGCTTAAACCCCTCATCGATATTCCTCATATGGCCCATTTGGCGCAGAAAATGATCAAGAATAGTTTGGATGCGTTCGTCCAGCATGATCCCCAGCTTGCCAAGGATGTCTGCGGGGATGATGATGAAGTGGACCGTATCAACGACCAGATCTTCCGTGAGCTTCTGACGTACATGATGGAAGACCCCAAGAGTATTACGCGTGCCGTGGATCTGATCCTGGTCAGCCGCAACCTCGAGCGTATCGCCGATCATGCCACCAACATCAGCGAAGATGTGATCTTTATTGAAGAAGGAAAGAATATCAAACACCACATCCAGGACGAATCCGCCTAAAATAATCCCATGCCAAAAACTCTTTTTGAAAAGATCTGGGACCGCCATGTTGTCAAGACGCTTGAAGACGGCACGAGCCTCATTTACATTGATCGCCACCTGATCCATGAGGTGACCAGTCCGCAGGCATTTGAGGGCTTGCATCTGACCAGCCGCAAGGTGCGCCATCCGGAATTGACGTTCGCGACGATGGATCACAACATCCCGACCGATGACCGAATGAACATTAAAGATCCTATCTCCAAAATTCAGATCGAAGTGCTGACCAAAAATTGCAAAGAGTTTGGTATCAAGTTGTATGACCTGGATAGCGCTGAGCAGGGGATCGTGCACATCATCGGGCCGGAGCTTGGGATCACATTGCCGGGAACGACCATCGTCTGTGGAGATTCTCACACGTCGACGCATGGCGCGTTTGGCGCTTTTGCGCTGGGCATCGGCACTTCCGAAGTGGAACACGTGCTGGCCACGCAAACGCTCCCGCAGAAAAAAGCCAAAACATTTAAAGTGGAGTTTCGCGGGAAATTAAAACCTTTTGTCACCGCCAAGGACATGGTCCTCTACCTGATCGGAAAGATCGGGACCGCGGGAGGCACTGGTTATGTGCTGGAATATTGCGGAGAGGCCGTGCGCAGCCTTTCAATGGAAGCGCGCATGACGATGTGCAACATGAGCATTGAGGCGGGTGCCCGCGCGGGCATGATCGCTCCGGATGAGACAACTTTTCGCTACATTTCTGAAAAGTCCCGGCCTTTCGCGCCGAAGGGCGAGGCTTTTGAAAGATCAAAAACTTTCTGGCAGTCTCTTAAAAACGATGAGGGTGCCCAGTATGACCGGGAATTGGTGATCCAGGCCGAAGATATTGCGCCTCAGGTGACTTGGGGGACAAGCCCCGGCATGGTGGTGGG
>CAZBIH010000199.1:0-2669 GCA_964492015.1 uncultured Planctomycetia bacterium
CCACTTTGGTTTCTATCGAAGACTTGAGGTAACGCCCCTGTTTTTCCATCCAAAAGAACATGTACGTCAGCACACCGCAGGCCGCGATCGAAATAACGCCTTCAATGATCTTTCCTGTTATTTCCTTATCAGATTCGGCCATGCCTGCTAACCAGCTGCCGGCGCCCAAACTGGCCGCCAGCGCCAGCGCTACACTGGCCGCGACGTGGGAATAATACCGGGCTGCGTTCAGCCGGGCCAGCACCGTGAGAATGATCCCCAGAATAAGCCCCGCCTCCAACGCTTCCCGAAAAACGACAAGAAAAACAGAAAACAAAGAGTCACCAGACAAGTTTCATCCCTCCGTAGTAGTTGCGCCCGGCAGCGGGATCGATCCCGTCCGACCGGACTCTCGAAAAATATTGCTCATCCGTCAAATTCGCGATATTGAAGAATACCTTTACGTTATCCTTATAGACCAAACACTCGGCGTTCAAGTCCCATACCCCGTAAGCCGGGATAGCGGTAAGGCCCGTGCCTCCGGCCAGATTATTGTCCGCCCAGTAATGATCCTCGACAAACGTGCTTAAAAGTGCGATTTTTGCTTTTCCTTCCAGGAAACGCCAAATCACACCAGCCTTGACGACATAGTTAGGGGCATAGGCCGGCTCCTTGCCTGTCAAAGGCCCCTCGGTGAATTCCGCGGAAAGAAAGGAAGCATTTCCATACAAACTGAAAGAACCGATCTGGCCCGCCAGCTTGGGCCCGTCGCCGCGAGCTGAGTCGATAAGGCCGACCAGGTCTGCTTCGGCGCTTAAATCAAAGCCATCATATTGAACATCGCCGACATTTTGATTTTGAGTCTGTGCCCCGACCGTGACCGTACCGAAGTAGTTCTCATAATCGGTCAAAAACGCGCTCGCATCGTACCTCAGCCAGGGAAGAGGTTCGCCGCGGAGCCCCAGTTCATAGGTCCACGTGCGGCCTTCGTCCACGCTGACAGCCGGTAGCGTGTTATTGCCGGTAGGAGCTAAAGTGTCAAACTGAGGAGGCTTAAATCCTTGAGAGATATTGGCATAAAGCTCGTTCAGCTTGCCAAGCGCGTATTCAAAACCTACACCGAACAAAGGAACGGTATAAGACTCTTTGAGATCATGCAAAGCTGATGTTTTTCCTGTATTGAAATTCTCTTTCACACTCATCTGGATCTGTTCAAGCCGGAAAGCCGGGACCACAGAGAGATCGCCAAACTGGAAAAGATTCTCCAGAAAAACAGCGCCTGAAAATGTGGTGTAGTCAAAATCAAATACCGGCGTCCCCTCAAAGGAAGGGTAAGACGCGCTTCGAACCTGCGAACGGGGCGCATCCGATCCGTAGATCATCGCACCCCCTGTAATAGTGCTCGGATTTCCGAAAGCCTGATAGTCATGACGAAGACGCCCCTCTATTCCGCCGGAATAAACTTCTCTGCGGTCCAGATTGTTCAGGTTGGACGTGTTGGTAGTCCTGCGAAGACTGAAACGGTCGGAATATCCCCCGTAAACGGTGGCATCGAATAAGGTATTTTCGGACAAGTCGCGCTCGAATGTGAGGCTGGACGCGTATCGCTTGGTTTCAAGCCTGTCGGACGGACGGATCGTTTGATAACGATCGGCGTTATATTGCGTCAAAGTCAAACGCCCGGGCTCGCCGCTGTCTTTCTCATGAACGCCCAAAGTATAGATCCAGCGGGACTCTTTATCGGCATCCAGCACGAGTTTTAAATTTCCGCCGTTAATACTAAAATCTTCGTTCTGTCTCGGGCCGTCGCCTTGACTGTGTTGAAAGTAACCCAAGTAGCCCCATCTGTCGACAGTCCCATCGATCTTGTTGTAAGTGCTGTAAAAATTATCTGTTCCAAAAATATGCTGAGTCTCCGCGCCGAACTTTTTATTTTTTGAGGGCATATAAGTCACGTAGTTCAATACAGGCCCCGGCTGAGGGCCGTATAAAAGAGCGCTTCCCCCGCGGATTAGTTCTACATTTTCAACAGCTTCGAGCGGAGGATTATAATAAGTCGTCGAGTACCCGTACCGTTCCATCCCGATCGGCAGGCCGTCTTCGAGCGTCAAAATATCCTGCGATTCATGGGGGTCGCCGACACCGCGATAGTTGATATTCACGTGCCCGTGATTATTTTGCTCAGAAACCAAAAGCCCCGGAAGCTGTGAAAAAGCCTGACGATAATTGTTGTTCTGAACTTGAGGCTGATCGTACAGAGCCACGGAAGTGGCCTTTTTACCCGAATAGATCCTGGTCCCATCCACATCCGGAAGAGTCTGGCTCAGTTGTGTCTGGGCCGTTACCACAACCTCAGGCAGGGTCGACGTGGCGCCCGCGTTTTTCTCCGCGGCCAATAGAGTGGCGCTGTGAAGAGTGATTGTCATCACCGCTAAAAAATAAACGAGCGGTTTTATCCTTTTGATCGTTTCCATTTCTGGTCTCCAAAATCATTAAAAATTTCTAGCTGGGTATTTGACTGCAAAAAGCGCCGTCCCTGGCTGATCAAAGACGCTTCAAATCGTTTTCCTTTATTTCATCAAGATCAATTTATTCTGCGCATCACTTCCGGCACTTTGCGCAACGCACATAGAGCTTGTGATCATGAAATAGGAGCTCAACATCGTATTTCTCGCAAATTTTAGACTGCT
>CAZBIH010000200.1:0-2609 GCA_964492015.1 uncultured Planctomycetia bacterium
CGCTTCGCTGGGTGCTGCGATCGGAGCCCTTTCGGATCTGACGGACAGCCGTGTGGTCCAGATCCGGCAAAATTTGGACCTTTTCTTGGACCGTCAGGAAGTAGGCTATCGCCACCTGTATGATCCAGGGACACAGCAGTTCAAGGGAGGCGCTCTGATCTCAACGGGCGCGCTGTTTGGTTATTCGGTGGGAACGTTCGGCAGTGAAGCCAGGGCCGGCGTGGAATTTGTGTCGTTGCGCTACGACATCGATCCGACCGCCTATGAAAAATTAAAAGCCACAACGACTTCGTATACGACAACCGATGGCAGGACGTTGCCGGTCGTGAAAACTTTCGACGGCGGCGCGTTTCAGATGCTCTGGCCGACGCTCGTGATGCCCGAAAATCTCAGTGAAGGCCTTTCGAAGACCCTGCGGGATTTTGTGGATGCGGCGCTGGATTATTCCCAAAAGAAAGATCTTTTGGGGCTTCTTTCAGCCGGTTATAAGGCACCGGGCGTGTATGACGGTACCGCCGGCATCTCGGGGCTGGCCGAAAACACCGCCTCCCATACGGAGACATTTGCCACGTTGTACGCGTTGGGCGCCGCGTACATGGTGAGCCCTGAGAAAGTCGGAGATTTTCTTAGAAATATTTTCGTTCGCCAGCCGGGCCTTGTCACCGCCAGCGGATATTTAGAGGGCTACAACAACGCTACCGCGAGCCTCATCCAGGAAAAAGTGTCAGCCAATCAGCTGACGTTCCTTCTGGGGATCATCGGTCAGGGGCCGCAGAATACGATCCGTTATTTTACCGATCGTGGGCGCCTGGATCGTCTGAACACGCTTTTTAATTATGGCAGCGCTCCGAACGCGGATCTGCTGACTGAAAGCACCGGGATCGTGCAGGATTCAGACTATCGCTACTGGTATATCGATAGCACCACGCATCACGTGGTGATCAAAAATTCCTGGTTTTGGGACTACTCGTTCAGCTTTAACCAGGATCAGCGAAACGTCGCGGGCAAGACCTTGCGCGTGCGTTACAAATCCAAAACTCCCAACCTGAAACTCATGTTTTCGGTCACGAATAACGGCTCGGCCGGCCAGAACCATGCGGCGCAATCGACGTCTTATTACAACGTATCTGGTAATGACACCACGGAAAAAGAGATCCTGATCCCTCTGGCGAACACGCCGGCGCTGTCTTCTGTTGACAGGATCCGGATGTTTTTTGATATCACTCCGGAAAATACGCCTATCGATTTTGAGCTGACTGGTTTTGACCTGATATAGAAACAGTGGAATTAAGGGGACACCCTACTTAACTACTGACCCGCTAAATAATCATGGATCGGCAAAGCAAGGACATCCTTGGTGATTTTGGGGCCATGATGTTGGGCGCCAGACGGCTGATGGATCAAAAAGGCATTGGTTTTAACTTTTGAAAATAAATTTTTGGCTTGAATGAGTGAAGAGGCCATCGAAGGAAGCGGTGTTTTGGTGGCTTTTACTTCCAGCAGATCAAGCTCACCGGCATTTTTAGGCACTATAAAATCCACTTCTAAACCCTGCTGATTCCGGTAGTAGTAAATTTCTTTTCTTTTCCCCTGATTTATCTGATGCTTGACTATTTCTGTGGCGACAAAATTTTCGTAGACGGGCCCGTAAAAGACGGATCTTACCAGGGACTCCTTGTCCGTGATCCCCAGCAAATGGCACAGGAGCCCGCAGTCAGCGAAGTAAATTTTGGGGGATTTGACAAGTCTTTTGCCAAAATTTTCGTAGTAAGGCGCCACGATTAAAATTTGTTTTGAGATCTCGAGAATATTGATCCACTGAGAGATCGTAGGCACAGAAACGCTTAAGGGTGCGGCCAGATCCGAGCGATTGAGCTGCTGTCCCGCCCTGGAGGCCAAAAAGGACATTAGCTTGCGGAAAGTAGGGAGATCTTTGACCGTGCTGATGGTCCGCACATCCCTTTCCAAATAAGTTTGAATATAGGATTTAAACCAAAGCTCTGATTGCGCGGGTTTTGATAAGCTTTCCGGAAAACCTCCGCTGAAAAACGACACTTTTTCATATTCCTGTTCTGATAAAGCCATGAGCTCAAAAATAGCCGCGCGTCCCGCCATGGACTCTGTGACGCCTTTCATCAGCGAAAATTCCTGTGAGCCTGTGATGAACCATTGGCCGTATTTTTTAGGATTTTGATCGATGCGTGTGCGGATATAGTTGAGAAGTTTTGGGACATATTGGATCTCGTCAAGGATCACCGGACATGAGAGGTTGTCCATGAACGTTCTTGGGTCGTCTTGTGCTTTTTGAATAATATCAGGGTCTTCTAAAAGCACGTAAGATGCTTTTGGAAAACATTTTCGAAGAAGTGTTGTCTTTCCTGTTCTTCGGGGGCCCGTGAGAATGATCGAGGCGAAGGCTTTCGAAGCCTTTAAAAGTTGGTTTTCCAAGTCCCGATGAATGTATCTCATATTGACAAATTTAAAGTATAACTTTAAATTTGTCAATACCTAAGAAATGTACGGCATTCAGCAAAGGCTGACACATGGGTGCGGTTTTTCTTCATCAAAACTTCATAATTTCCTCATCCTATCTTTATGGGTCTTCCTTA
>CAZBIH010000201.1:0-2605 GCA_964492015.1 uncultured Planctomycetia bacterium
GTTGACTGGATCCTTTTGGGAACGGAAGACCAGATCAACGACCAGCGGAGGGTCGCCGGTTTTTTTGAAAAAGCCGGGGAATATTTTGAAAAAAAAGAATTTCTCAAGGCGCTCGTAGAATATAAAAAAGCGATACGGCTGGAACCCAATGATGCGAATCTATACAATAATCTAGGGACCACTTACGTGAGCCTGGAAGACACCTTGGGCGCCGTGCAGGCTTATGAAAGCGCTTTAAAGATCGACCCCTCCAATCGGACGGTCCTTCTGAACTTATCCCAGGCGTTGATCGAGAAAGGCGCCTACAGGAAGGCGGAGCATTGGTTGAGAAAACTCGCCGTAAAGGCTCCCCAAGATAGCGATACCTATTTACTCCTCGGAGTTGTTTATTACCGGATGGGCAAGTATACTCGATCTATCAGCGCCTATCTAAAAGCGCTTGTTTTTTCTTCCGGGAAAACCGGAATGGAGGCGGATATTTTCAACAATCTTGGATCCTGCTATGCGAAGCTCGGGCGTTTTGAGGAAGCCGGGCAAGCCTATCAAAAAGCACTCCAGTTAAACCCCCATCATCCTAAAGCCGCTGTTAATTTTAATATCGTGACAGAGGCCCTGAAACAAAATGAAACGTTTAAAAAATAACTCCTCCTTTTTCTCATGCCGGCAAAGGGCCGGATTTACTCTCCTTGAGATCGTTATCTGCCTTACCATTGTGGGTGTCGCGGCGGCGCTCGCATTTCCCGTGTATGTCGGCCAGGTCGAAAAAGCCAGGGAGGCTGAGGCCCTGGTCCACATGGGAGCTATTCGCAGAGCTGAGATCTTAGCTCATCAGGAGGGCGGTACTTTTCTGAACGCGGATAACGCCGCCGAGATCCAGGACCGCCTATACATCGGCGTGCAGGAAAATTTCTTCACTTACAAAGTGGTTGAGGCCACGGACTCTACTTTCAAGATCATCGCGACAAGGCTTGGCGCTCTCATGGAAACGATGGGGCCCATGACGATCACGATGGGGCCGTCGGGTGAGATCACAAATTCGGAAACGTTCACTACACCTGTCGCGGGAGCGGGAGGCGGTTCCTCCGGAGGGGGTTATGGCGGGGGATCTTCGGGGGGTGGAGGCGGCGGCGGTTCTAGCGGCTCCGGTGGTACGTCCGGCGGTGGAGGGTTCGGGGGAGGATCGACGGATGGTGGGTCTTCTTCGGGGGGTGAGTCCGGAGGGACCATTACTTTTACCGGCGGAGGATCGGGATATATAGGACTTCCCGCGGCGCCCGCGTTTCCAACTTTTATTAACAGAGGCGCAGATACTTATACGAGCTGGCCGGATGTGAATCTTGTGAATACCAGCGGAACCGCGGCGGAGAGAGCGATCTTGAATGCTGCATTTAATTTTATGGATGACTCTGTTGTCACAAGTTCAATTGCAGATGATCTCAGGGCCAAAGGTATTTCCATATCCGTAGGTGCCGCGTCTATTTTTGCCGGAGGAGGGGACTGCGTGGGATCTTACGCCTGTTTTTATTTTGCTCCCAACGACACTTATACATTTGCACCCAATACTCCTAACCCTGTACCGTACATTATTTTTAATCCTGACTACATGGATGAAGATCCTCAGTTGCTTTCGGTGATCCTTGCGCATGAGGGAACACATTTCCAAGAATACCTTGATGGAAAGATCCAACAGTATAGGGTTGGGCAGCTTAACGTTGTGGATATTGAATTTTTAGCCTTTTGGAATGCGTCCGTTTATTGGGACTCCATTAGGTCCGGTTTTTCGAGCAGTACATCAGCATTGACACAAGATTTCGATTACTTGCACAGCTTGGCCTCACAAAGCGAAGCAGCTCTGAGGACTGAAATTGATCTGCGATATTAACGGATAGAGGGTCACTGAATGAGCCTAAAAGTCAGCTTGAGTATTGTTGCGGTTGTCATCCTTGTCACGGCGTGGTTTGCTTTTGACCAAAATAGACAAAAGTTTAATAAAAGCTATGCGAGTGTTAACAGTGCCGGAAAATATTTAAAGCTGTCATTTAACTATCCGCGGATTTGGAGTCTGGCCGAAGATAAGCGAAAGATAGAAACTTATACACAGCTGACAATTAAAGGCCCTCGCAATACCGATGATACGTACACGTCGGCTTTTGTTCTTCGAGCTTATCCGGTCAAAAAAAATGGCGGTCGTTTTGAGTCTGCTTTGCAGACTAAAAAAAATTACACGGATTATCTTTATCCCGATCCAAAGATCTTGAGCGACACGGCAACCAGAGTTTCCAATGTTGAGGCTCTGGATGTATCGGCGGCTTATATTGCACCGAAATCTTTTTTCAAGGGGTTCGTTTCCAAGGCGATCCCCGTTCAACAAAGGTCCTTATTTTTTGAGAAAGATGAGATCTTGTATCAAGTGATGTATACGGCGGATCAAAGAGAATACCCAAAGTATATTGAAGAGTTTGAGCATTTGTTGAAGAGCTTGCGGTTTAATTCATAGGTTTTCCGGGCGAAGCTTCATTGACAAAAATGCGGGGTGCTTGTTAGAATGAATTCCGATTGGAAGCAGATCAGACAATTGGGCGTCTTGACTACGATCCCCATTATT
>CAZBIH010000202.1:0-2579 GCA_964492015.1 uncultured Planctomycetia bacterium
GATCTGCTCTAAGTAAGGCGTGGAAATAGATTCTTGCCGCGCGATCTGCGAGACCGCCAGAGACCCTTCTCCAAAACACCCGGCCAAAGCCAGGACCGCTTTTAAACCGTAAAGGGTGCGTGTCGAAAATTTCATTTCGCGCTGAGCGAGGCCCGGATCTTGACGATATTCAGCTCCGTTTTCACTTCTTCCAGCCGCCTTAAAATTTCATCCTGTTTTCGCTCGATCGAATCGAGTTTACGGGAAAGTTTGTCATCCAGCTGTTGGATAGACGCGGAAAGCTGTACAGTACCCTCGGCTTTTACCGGGGCTGAATAGACAGCTGAAAAAAATAATACAAGAAAGCCTGACACGATAACTGACTGTTTCATGGCTTATTCCCCTTTTTTTTAAATAAAGATCCGTGACTCCACCACTTAAAAGTGGTGGAGTGAATAAAAAATGAGGTTCCCAGAATCCAAAAACAGCTTCCCAAGCCGGCTAGCAGCGCGAAAGTCTCTGACGGAAAAGGGATGCACTTCGCCCGAAAATATTGGTCCGTGTAAAAAGAAGCTACCTGATACGCCAAGAACGGCAGGACAAAAAAGAAAAGCGCCGCGTACAGCAAATGAGAGATCTTCACTTCACCCGCCTGACTTGAAAAAAATTAGAGAGCACTCTCCCCTGTGACAAGGTCCACGCGGATCCCGCGGGACTTGAGGAACTTAATACCCTTCTCAAGGTCTTTCTCGGCGCCTTCAAGCTCGAGAAGCATCTCGCCGATGGTCTCGGTCACACGCGCGCGGCGGATGTTGGGGATAATGTCATATTTTTTAGCCATCAAAAATACAGCCGGCTCTTGAATTTGGTTCTGCGGGAAAACCAGCATCACACGTTGGGTCATTTTTTTTCCGCTAATTTTTTTTCCGCCAAAGGCGGACCCGCCTTTGGCGGGGCCGGATGAAGCTCCGCCCGCGATCGCCGGAATAATGGAAATATCATCGCCTTCTTTGAGGATTGTTTCCTGTCCTTGAAGGAAACGGATATCTTCCTCATTGACGTAAACGTTCACAAAACGGCGCAGCTTTCCTTCCGCGTCACAAAGACGTTCTTTGATGCCAGGATGCTGTTTCTCAAGCGCGGCGAGCATGCCATTGATATCCTGTGCTTCGCACTGGACATCGCCCTGGTTGTTGGTCAATTTTTGTAAGGGGGTGGGTATTCTAACTTTGACGGCCATGGTGCCTCCTTAAGACTTTGTCTGCCAAACGTCCGGTTTAATGTGATTTAAATGTCTGATGTTTTCTTCGAAAGAGCTCAAAGACGGCTTGATGCGATGCGGCTTGCCAATATGATCGGTGATGGCTTCTTGAGTTTTTAGCCCATTGCCGGTGATGCAAATAACGCAGGACTCATTTTTTTTGATGACGCCGTTCTCGATCAATTTTTTCGCGGACGCGACCGTGACACCGCCGGCTGTCTCGGTAAAAATACCTTCCGTTCGCGCCAGAAGCTTGATCCCCTCAACGATCTCCTCATCCGTCACACTCTCGCCCGATCCGCCGCTTTCTTTGATCGTATCGATCGCGTAAATTCCATCGGCGGGATTTCCTATGGCCAGGGACTTCGCGATGGTCTTGGGTTTGACAGGCCTGATAATTTCACTTTTTTCTTTAAGGGCCGTGACAACCGGCGAGCAACCCAGCGCCTGCGCCGCGTACATTTTGGCGTCCACCGAATGAATGAGCCCGAGTTTTTTAAATTCGTTGAAAGATTTCCATATTTTTGTCAAAAGAGACCCCGAAGCGACCGGGACCACCACGTGTTTGGGAGTTTTCCAACCCAGCTGTTCCATAATTTCATAGCCGTAAGTTTTGGAGCCTTCGGCGTAATAAGGGCGGATGTTGACGTTTACAAATGCCCAATGATATTTGGCCGCGATCTCCGCGCAGAGACGATTGACCTCATCATAATTTCCGTCCACCGCCACAAGATTGGGTGCGTAAGCCAAAGCGCCGATGACTTTTCCCAATTCCAGATCTGCCGGGATAAATACAAAACGGTTCAGGCCCGCCCAAGCGGCGTTGGCGCTGACAGAACCGGCGAGATTTCCGGTGGACGCGCAAGCGACCGTCTTGAATCCCAATTCCTTGGCGCGCGTCAGAGCCACCGCGACCACACGATCCTTGAATGAAAGCGTAGGATGACAAACCGAGTCATCCTTAATATAAAGTTCTTTCATGCCCCATTCGCGGGCCAGATTCTCGGAGCGGATGAGCGGTGTGAAACCAGCGTGATAACCCACCGTCGGCTCGCCTTCGATCGGCAAAAGCTCACGGTAACGCCAGAGACTCTTGGGCCCTTTTTGAATTTTCTCGCGTGAGATCACCGACTTGATCTTTTCGTAATCGTAGTCGACTTCCAGCGACCCGAAACAAAACTCGCAGACGTAGATCGCCTCGGCTTTATAAGCCCGGTGGCACTCGCGGCATTTAAGACCTTTGATGTAACTCATTTATTTTCCTAGTGTTATATCTATTTTGTTGAAAACTCGAAATTTTAGTCTATCACTTTCAAATAGAATCTGTCCAGCCATGCCT
>CAZBIH010000203.1:0-2548 GCA_964492015.1 uncultured Planctomycetia bacterium
CAGCTTAATATCGATCTTCTTTATAAATTGTTCCGAGGATATTTTATTAGGGAGCCCTTGAATCAGGACACATTCATTTAGTTTCTCTTCGAGAGATTTTCTTTCTCCTGAAAATTCTTTTTGCCCTCCGTCAATCTGACCCTCCATGACGCGAAGTGTTCTGATAATCTCATCGAGTCGATCATCTTGCGATTGCATCGCCTTGATAACCGACCATACTTGCGAGAAGAGGGAACGGTCAATAGATCGTTACCCCCCTCTTGAGTGATCGAAGTTTTCCAGCGGAAGAGTCTGTCGAGGTCCACGGGCGGGATCATGAGCAAGTGCTGGTCCAGATCCGGTTTTTTTTCTTGAGCAAGCTGCCAGGGAGTTTTGTGTTCTTTGTAGGAGTTAGGGCGAAAGAGGTTGAAAAACATCTGATACGATGTGGCCTTGGCCATGAAATCAGATCGGTTTTCAAAGGGTTCAATCTCATAGAATTCCATCTCCATAAGATTGTGAATGGTTTCGACATCGGATTGCATACGGTGCGCTCCCGGGTAGATGGTGTGGTGACGTTGACCCGGCAGTAATTCAATGGTCCGGGTGTAGGCAGAGGGTTCTTTGGCATTCCATGATCCGATATATTCACTGCCGTTGTCTGTTTGGCGGACGGAATTTTCAGGAAGGGCTTTAAACTTTTTGAGGAAATGGTTGATGTAGGTGGCAAAGAGTTGGGCGTGGGTCAAGGATCGTTCGTTTGCAAAGCCCAGAAAGAGGACGCCGCAGGAGACCTCGCGATAGGTGTATTGGACCTTGGGTAAATTGAGGAGTTTGGCTTGAAGGTAGTATTCGGGGATATCCATGAGGTCTTTGGTGTCCTCCATGGCATGCTGGAAGAGCGGCAGGAGCATCTTCACCGCTCGCAGATTATTTTTTGTGATGTGTTTCTTGGGTCTTTTCCGTGAGGGAATCTTGGCCTCGCGCCAGATTTTACGGATAGTTTTAGGGGCAAGCGTTAAGTTTTCGAGGATTCGGATTTGTTCAGCACCGAGGCGTTTGTATTTACCTTTGAGTGAAATGACCTGGTCTTTGATTTGCTGGGGAGTTTCTCTTGGGGAGGAGCGCGGCCTGTGAGAGCGGTCTTCGAGGCCGGCGTAGCCTTGTATTTTGAGCCTAAGGGCCCATTTGCGCACCACTCGCGGGCTGGTGTGGAAGCACCGTGCGGTCGGCTTGATGCCTTTTGCAAGGGCTTGGTGAACCATCTGATAGCGCCATTGTTTTTTGTCTTTGCTGTGTTTCATGACATGGTAATATGTGTAGGGGCACATGCGGTTTTAGAACCTCCTCGGATCTGTCAGGGTTTGAGGAGTTCTATTATGTGCCCTTTTTTATTGCCCCAGTTTATTTTTTGATTTTGGCGGTCATGGTTCCTATCGTTTGAACCCGAGATCGTGGTTGTCATCGAATTTAAACGCAAAGAATTTGTTCTTTTCTCGCTTTTTCGGTCGCATCGGACTCAGAAGGATATTCGTTAAACCATTCCTTGACCCGGACCCAGCGCCGCCAATCGGCTTCGTTGAGGCTTATGGCACGGGTGGGCTCATAAGCGAGCTGGCAGCGATCCTTCTCAGAGATTCTTTTGGGTTTTAAACGAAGGTTTTGAGCCGGGTGCTTTCGAAGCGGTGGCTCTTTAAATAATCTTCGGAACCCTTCAAAGGTCTTATAAATCTCACTCCAAACCTTGGACGTTAAACATAAAATTCTCACAGCCCCGTTGCTGCATAGGGGGTACCGATCAATGGTATCATTCCCAGCTCGCAGGAGAAAGTTCGTTGCATTCGGGCTTTTGAAAGGTTAAAATTACGCCCTAATTTCAGCCCTGAAGATCAGAAAAGGATGCCCATGAAAAACACAGTTTCGGAGCGGGTTTTTAACTTTAATCCCGGTCCCGCGGCCCTGCCGCTTCCTGTTCTCGAGAAGATTGAAGAAGAACTTTATAATTATAAAAATACCGGCATGTCGGTCATGGAAATGGGCCACCGGTCCAAGGAATTTGAGGCCATTCTCGATCATGCCAAAGTTCTTTTGAAGAGCCTGATGGGCATCCCGGAAAATTATGAGATTTTATTTTTACAGGGCGGGGCGCGGCTTCAGTTTGCCATGATCCCGATGAATTTGTACTTGGAAGGGAAGCCGGTGGATATTCTTCATACCGGAGAATGGTCCAAGCAGGCGATCCTGGAATTAAAAAAGCTTGTTCCTTACAGGATTGCGGGAAGTTCGGAGGCGGTAAAATTTACGCGGCTTCCGGACCCTGCGGAAATCCAATTGAACCAAGACGCTTCTTACGTTCATCTTGTTTCCAATAACACGATTTGCGGGACGCAGTGGAGCGGATATCCGGATGCAGGCTCTGTGCCGCTCATTGCGGACATGACTTCCGATATTCTTTCCCGTTCCGTGAATGTGAGCCGCTTCGGCCTGATTTTCGCAAGCGCTCAGAAGAATCTCGGCATTGCCGGCGTGACGGTGGTGATCCTCCGCAAGGATTTGCTCACACGTTCCA
>CAZBIH010000204.1:0-2534 GCA_964492015.1 uncultured Planctomycetia bacterium
TGATCGATGCCAAGGATGGCCCAATGCCTCAGACCCGTTTTGTTTTGAGAAAAGCGCTGGAGTTGGGCCATCGCGTCATTGTGGTCATCAACAAAGTGGATCGTCTAGATTCTCAGATCGAGGATGTGGAAAATCGCACGTTCGATCTTTTTTGTGAGCTCAATGCCAGCCCCGAACAGCTGGATTTTCCGATCGTGTACGCTTCGGCGGTCCACGGCACCGCGACGACCGATATGAAGAAACCCTCTGATAATATTAACGCGCTCATGGAAGTGATCATCAATCAGGTGCCGGCACCGACAGCGAGCGTAGAAGACCCATTCCAGCTTTTGGTTTTGGCGCTGTTCCAGGATTCTTACAAAGGTAAGATGGGGATCGGAAAAGTGACCGGCGGTGCTATTCAAAAGGGCGACAATGCGCTTCTCGTCCGGCGTGACGGCACACAGACCGTTTCCAAAGTGACCAATCTTTTAGTTTATTCTGGTTTGGACCGTGTGGAAGTTGATCGCGTTGAAGCGGGAGATATTGTGGCAGTTGCCGGATTTGAGAGCATCGGTATCGGCGAGACGATTACGGATCCCAATAAACCAGCCCCTTTGCCTCCACTTGTCATCGATGAGCCGACAGTACAGATGACGTTTGGTGTCAATACAAGCCCATTTGCCGGACGTGAGGGAAAGTTCGTCACCTCGCGAATGATCCGTGACCGCCTGTTTCGCGAATTGGAAACCAATGTTTCGCTTCGCGTGGAAGAAACAGAAAGCGCTGACACATTCTTAGTTTCAGGCCGAGGCGAACTGCACCTGGCGATCCTGATCGAGACGATGCGCCGCGAAGGTTTTGAGCTTCAAGTTTCTCAGCCCCAGGTGATCATGCACGAAAAAGACGGCGTGAAACAGGAGCCGTTCGAGTTTTTGGTGATCGATGTGCCTGCGAGCTATCAAGGCTCTATTATTGAAGAAGTGGGCCGTCGCAAGGCTGTTTTGAAAAATATGTCGCAGACGCCCACAGGCGAATTGCATCTGGAATATCAAGTTTCAACCCGCGGCGTCATTGGTTTGAAGGGTGCTTTGATGACGAAGACTCGCGGCACGGCCATCATGCACCATGTTTTTGACGAGTACCGCACGATGCAGGAAGGCGGTTTCACCGTGTTGCCGCATGGATCTTTGGTCGCCAGTGAAGGCGGGGAGTCCAATACTTACGGGCTTTGCAACGCACAGGAGCGCGGGGAGCTTTTCATCCCAGCCGGTGTGGAAGTCTATCTGGGGATGATCATCGGTGAAAACGCGCGTGATGAGGATATGGATATCAGCCCCTGCAAAACTAAAAAATTGAGCAACATGCGTTCTTCCGGTTCGGATGATGCGCTTGTTCTGTCGCCTCCCCGTGAATTGAATCTGGAACTGGCGATCGAATATGTCGGTCCCGATGAGCTGGTCGAAGTGACCCCTAAAAATATCCGTATGCGCAAACGTCTTCTAGACCCCACCCAGAGAAAGCGCGTCAAACGCCAGGCGGAATAATGTCTGAGAATACCAAAGAAGAATTTAAAAAAACTCCGCCGAAGCCCGGCACCGAAAGACTGCAGGTCGTCTTAGCTCGTTTCGGCATTGCCAGCCGCCGCGGTGTTGTGTCTCTGATCGAAGAGGGGAAAGTCACTGTCAACGGCGAAGTGGTCCGCGAAAAGGGTTTCCGCGTGGACGCTAAAAAAGACGAGATCAAGGTCAGCGAGCAGGAATTCACCCGCGACGCTTTTCAGCAAAAAAGATATTTTGTTTTTTATAAACCCAAAAATGTTATGACCACCATGCAGGATCCGCATGCCGAGCACACCGTGGCGGAGTTTTTTGCGGGTGTGCCGGAGCGCTTGGTGCCCGTGGGCCGTCTGGACCGCGACACGACCGGGCTTATCCTCATGACCAATGACGGAGAGCTTGCTTTCCGTCTGACCCACCCAAAATTTGGCGTCAAAAAAAGATACCATGTGCGCGTGCGCGGCATTGTCGCTGAGGAAGATATCCGGCGCCTTGAGAAAGGCGTCATCCTCGAAGAGGACAAGACCGCCCCCTGCAAGATCGACATCGAAAGAACCAGTTCTAAAGAAACCTGGCTTCGCGTTGTGCTCCATGAAGGAAAAAAACGCCAGATCCGCCGCCTTTTCGAAAGCATCGGCCACCGCGTCATCGACCTTGAACGTACCGATTATGGTACACTCTCTCTGGGTACGATGAAGCCCGGGGAAAAAAGAGAGCTCCGCCCCGAAGAAGTCCGAAAGTTGAAGGAAGCAGCAGGACTTTTAAACAGGTAAGAGGCTAGAGGGAAGAGGGTAGAGGAATGGCGAAAATTACCGTCTACACAACTGCTTATTGTCCTTACTGCCAATCGGCAAAAAATCTATTAAAATCCAAAAAAGTTGAGTTTGAGGAGATCGACGTCTCTGACGACTCCGACCTGCGCCGCAAACTCGTCCATAGGACCGGCGGCCGTGAAACCGTCCCCCAGATCTTCGCCGATGGGAAGCTTATCGGCGG
>CAZBIH010000205.1:0-2533 GCA_964492015.1 uncultured Planctomycetia bacterium
GCGACTTCAAAACTCGTACGCGTACGCGTGGAAGACTCGAAAAAAAGATTCGCGATAGATTTCCCGCGAAGCGCCGGTACTTTTTTCACCTCACGCGCGGAAACTTCCTTGAAAGACTCGGCGGTCTTTAAAATGAGTTCTATTTCCTCTTTCGAGAGGTCCTCGAGCGCCAGAAGATCTTTGCGTGTCCAGGCGGCTTCTGTCATCGCTGGTCCACCGTGACTTCTTCTTTATTATCTGTCTCGATAAAACGCACGTGAACGATCTCATCTTCATTGGTCGGAATATTTTTTCCCACAAAGTCGGCGCGGATAGGAAGCTCGCGGTGGCCGCGGTCAATGAGAATGGCGACCTCTATCCTTTTCGGCCGCCCAAAATCGGTCAGCGCATCGAGAGCGGCGCGAATGGTACGTCCGGTATAGATCACATCATCCACGAGCACCACGGTTTTGTCTTGAAGATCAAAATTAATTTCTGTTTTATGGATCACCGGCTGTTCGGCCACACGCGTCAGGTCATCGCGGTAAAGGTTAATATCAAGGATCCCTGTAGGAACATCTACTTTGGCAATTTTTTTGAGCTCAGCACAGAGCCTCTGGGCGAGAATGACACCACGTGTCTGAATACCCATGAGACACAGACTTTCAGTGCCTTTATTTTTTTCGAGAATTTCGTGAGCCATGCGCGTCACCGCACGGTCAATGGAGGGAGAATCTAGGACAAGCCTCATACATTTCCTTTTTAGGCCTCTCAGGACCCGTTTAAAAGGTGAACATCAACCACTTAATTTCAACGAAGTATACCCGCCGATAGCAGGTCTTGTCAACTGGTAAGATCAAAAATTATAAAAATCGTCTCATAACTAATTGAAAATAATAGAGTTAATGTAGGGACAGTCCCCAAAAATTCCTAAAAAATTTTATCTTTTCAAGGGGGTCAAGTAATCGTCGGTTAGTGGGCATGTCAACTGTCAAGTACTGACACCTATTCATGAATGGTTGAATTTACGACCTTTTTCAAATTATCTTCATTGGCCGTCCATCGACCGTAATCTCCACGGTAGGTGCCCCAAAAGTTCTGTCGAGAATCCTTACTAGTTAGAAATAAAATCCATTGGCTTCCCTTGGCGGGCATCATGGCATCGTTGAATTTAAATCCCTCAGGCACAATACAGGCGGATCCATCGTCGAAATCATACCGAACCCGTATTTTTCCAATGAGGGACTTTCCTTTCAGCACTTTGACGACCCGGTAAATAGCAAAAGGCCCATAAAAATAATCTACAGGCCCTCTCTTTTCATACTTCAGATATTCAGTAACCACGACGTGTTCGCTTTTGGAAAGCGCTTCTTCGAAAGTTGGAGCAATCATTGGCGCCGACCAGGCACCCGTGATTGCCTGAAACCCAAGGACAGGGAGCCATAGGAATGTTCGACTTGATATTTTCATATTTCTTGGATCGATCCGATGAGTTGGCTTAGAGTTTTTAAGTAATTGAACTCCCCCCATTTAAAACGATAAATCCGTGAATAAAAATCATACCACCGCTTCACTTCTTCATCCTTGGGAAGCACCTGGGCCAGGAATTTAAGCTCATCCAGCGCTTTTTCCACTTGAGAATCATTGAGGTAGAGATCATAAAGCCTCCACCGGTATTCTATTCGCTGAGGGTCCAAAGCGGAAGCTTTTTCGAACATCTCAAGTGCTTTTTTGACCCAGTGGATCTCAAAAATATAGACTTCACCCAATTCCACGTAAGCTCTTGCCTGAGAGGGATTTTTTTGAATTTTTCTTTCAAGTCCATCTACCAGATCCGGCAAAGAAAAAGGATAAGAGATCTCCGGCGGAGTTGAAACGCGCTTTCGGTAAAAAGGCTTCAAAACATTTGGCTGTTGCGCGGCAACAAGATCTTGTAAAAACGGGATGTCATCGTATTTCGGGTAAAAGTCATTTCCATCTTCAAACCGATGAAAATAACTCCAACTTTTGGGTTCATCGATATACCACAAACCGTCTTGCGATCGTCTCAAGACGATGGGAAGGTTTGGCACCCCCGGACGAAAAACAGCCAATCCCCTATTCTCATGGATATAAAGCTGAAACGGCATCGCCTTGCGGTAATACTCCAGAACTCTCAACTGCTGGGCGCGGTTGCGCGGGACGATTATTCTAAAAATTTGACTGCCTTGGGTCAAAAATGGCAACTGCGGGTCACCCAACCCAAGTTCCAACGATCTTAAATATCGATCCAGGACTTCACGCGGATCTTGCGATGGGCCAAAATCTTTCAGATCCGCTTTTGGGAGCCGTTGAACCGCTTCGGTATACTCTTTTAAGTTCCGCTGATACCCACGAGTATGCGCTCCGGCCCCTCCCGATATCCATTGGGGTTTAAACCATAAAGGAGCGTTGAAGGCACTTCCAAGCTCCTCTTTATTTTCTTGCCCACGAATGTTCATCGTGATCAAAAGCTCTGAGAGAAAATCCTGGGGAATGTCCGACAACATATAAGTTTTCGCGGCTTCTTCCAGTT
>CAZBIH010000206.1:0-2528 GCA_964492015.1 uncultured Planctomycetia bacterium
CCGCAAGTCACACAAAGGCGGATAAGGAGGCAATGCGATGAGACCCGACGGATGGCTGTTTCTGATAATCTCTTGGGGATTAATTATAGGATTGACTTTTTATTGCTTTAGGCGGATCTTGACGAAGAAAGCGGTGTAGGTGCCGCAGATCGTACATAGTACATAGTACATCGTACTTCGAATACGAAGTACGAACGACGATGTACCTTATAAGAAAGAGACAACATGGACCTGCTCCTGAACTTTATCGATTTTTTCATCCACCTCGATGACCATCTCAACACGCTGGTCCAAACCTGCGGATCATGGACCTATCTTGTATTGTTTTTGATCATTTTTTGCGAGACGGGCCTGGTCTTCACGCCGTTTTTGCCCGGCGACTCGCTGCTTTTCGCCGTCGGCGCTCTGGCCGGGATCGGGATCCTGGATATTCAGGGGATACTCATCCTTTTAAGCGCGGCCGCCATCCTGGGCGACAGCGCCAATTATGGAATCGGCCACATACTGGCCCCCAGGGTCTTCCAGCACAAAAAAATACCGTTCCTCAAACAAGAGTATCTGGAACGGACAGAAAAATTCTTCGAAAAATACGGCGGGAAAACGATCATCATCGCGCGCTTTGTCCCCATCATCCGCACCTTCGCGCCATTCTTGGCCGGCGTGGGGGCCATGCGCTATCGAAGATTCCTTCTTTATAATGTCGTGGGAGGATTATTGTGGGTCTTTTTACTGACGCTGGCGGGATATTATTTCGGCGCGCTGGAGTTCGTCAAAGAGAATTTCTCTCTGGTCATTCTGGGCATCATCGTCATCTCGATCCTGCCGGGGGCGATCGAGTTCCTGCGGCATCGCAAAAAGGATATATTGTAAAAATCGGGGAGCAGGGATTCCTCCGCCCTTTCTAAAAACATTGAAGGCGGAGTCCTGTCTTCAATGATATTTTCAGGAAATGACAGGAGAACCCTGCGTGGAATCTCTCCTCTTAGAATATCAAATATCGGGGAGGAGAGATTCGAACTCTCGACCCCTTGCTCCCAAAGCAAGTGCGCTAGCCAGCTGCGCTACTCCCCGTTATGGGAGGCAGTATAACACGCCCTCCGGGCCTTTGCAAAAAACATATCGATCTTTGGCGATTGCCGCTTTCAGGTTACGGTGTGTCTGGAAATTATCTTGAACGTTGACCTTCAGGTTATGAGGCGTCGGCTGACTCCCCCGGCTTCACCGGCGCGGAGGAGGGGTCTTTGTAGAGCTTGGCGAGGCCCAGAGCTTTCTTGACGTAGCGGTACGCGCGCCGGCCGGCGGCGGTTGAGATCTCGGGGGCGTCGATGCCGCGCAGGCGCACGCGCGAATCCAGCCAGTTGTCGAAGCCCGTGTCGATGGTCAAAAGGAACGTGTCCGCGTCCACGACCCGCGCCACCTCGGCTTTATACGTGTACAGCGACGAGGGATCGTCGTTGCAGTGCCTGATCTCAGAATTAGCAGACGCTTTGGCTAACATCTTGACGTCGCAACAATTATAAATCAAATCCTTTCAACTTATTTAAGAATGGTCGAAATTTAAAATACTCTTTCAGGTCACCTAACAAGCCTTAAGCCCGACCTGTCTTCTAAACCCATCAAATTCGATGGGTTTATGGTATAAACCAAATCACAGAACTCTTTGCCTTATCTTGTCTTCCTCGATAACCGTAAAATGTCCCAGAAAGTTGATGTTTTTTTGTCTCATAATATTGATTAAAATTATTGCGGGCTCTGCGGGAGTGGGAGGATCAAAACGAAAATAAACAAGGCCTTCCGGAATTAATTTGGGATGTTTAAAAATCAGCGCGCCATAATCACGGTCGAAAGTAAGAATAATGCTTTTTTCTTTTACGGCACGCTTTAAAACATCCGCATCTCTCATGCCTGCATGTTCTTCAGACACGCTTACCACACGATGTCCGGCCCGCCTCAATACAAGTATACTTTCTAGCGGGATATTTTCATTAGCCAGGAAATTCACGTATCACCTTTTAGCAAGTGAGAATAGCGCCTCTTCCCGCATGCATTCCGTGGCAAAGGCGAAAACAGCCTTGAGGCTGTCGGCGGTTAAACGGGGATAATTTTTCAAAATCTGTTTTTCACTCCAGCCTTTAGCCAGCAAACCCAACAAGAATTCAACCGATAACCTTGTTCCTTTAACCACAGGTTTGCCCACCAGAACATCAATATCTGAATGAATATATTTTTTCCAATCAATGTCCATCCTTTTCTCCTTATTTTAAGTTTACCATATTTTTACAGCTAAAACATTGTTTGTCAATATCGAAAAACCGTTCCCTGAAAAACCTTCCTTTTGATTTCTGATCCGCGCCAGGAACAACCCCCTAAACAACTATTTCAGCCTCAAGAGAAGACCATCCCGCCTCAAAGGAAAGTGTCCCAAAAGTGTCCACGTTTGATTGAAATTGGTTCAAATTGGGGCAAGCTCCATCAAGTATGAGGGAGGGTTTTGTCGTCGGAAGATTTCGTATATTCAATTATTGAAA
>CAZBIH010000207.1:0-2520 GCA_964492015.1 uncultured Planctomycetia bacterium
TGGAGGACGGTTCCGGGGAGTGGGTCGCTTGCCACCACGAGCCCGCCGAAGGACGGGTCCGCCTTCTTTGTGGCGGAGAAGAGATATCTATATGATCCGAGGTGTGGTGCTAGCCGGAGGCAGAAGCCGGAGGTTTGGGTCGGACAAAGCACTCGCGATCTATCGGGGCGAGTCATTTCTCTCGCGGGCGTTCAAATTATTGATGAGCCTGGATCTAACGCCTGTGATCGTGACACGAGACGGGGCTGATCATTCTTTTTTTGGCTCAGCGATCCTCTATGATCATCTTCCGGAGAAAGGCCCCCTGGGAGGGATCTACACCGCGATGCGGAAATTTCCCGAGGATGATCTTTTAGTTTTAACCTGCGACATGCCGGCGCTTGAAGAGAAATTACTTATTCCTCTACTGAAAGAATATAATGAAAAGCCGTGCCCCGTTTTTTACCGGATGCGGGACGGCGTCGTTCAACCGTTTCCCGGAATTTATCCCAGGGGTTTGTTTTCTTTTATTTTTAAGAATATTTTTGAGGAAAAACTGTCCATGCATGCGTTGATCGGGCCTTTGACGGACAAAAAAACAATTTCTTTTGACGGCCCGCCTGAATTTCTGGCAAATATCAACTGTCCAGATGAACTGAAAGTATTGGGATCATGAGAAAAACAAAGATCGTCGCGACGGTAGGCCCCGCCTGCAAAGACCCCCGGATCTTGAAAAAATTGATCTTGGAGGGCGTCGATGTATTCCGCATCAACGCGTCCCACACCGACCCGGCCGGGATCGCAAAATGGTTCAAGATCCTCCGCAGTATTTCCTGGTCTTTGCATAAGCACACGTCGATCCTAGTAGACCTTCAAGGCCCTCGTGTGAGGACCGGCCGAGTCAAAAACTCTACAATGCGCCTTGAGGAAGGAAAGATCCTTTATATCAAGATCGGAAACGGCCCGGGCGGCGGAAATACGATCACCACTTCCTGCCGTCCCTTCTCCCGCATGGTCAAAAAGGGCGACAAAGTTTTGATCGATAACGGAGCGATCGAGCTGAAGGTCGAGAGTGTGGCCCAGGCCCGGGTGGTCTGTCGTGTGATCGTGGGGGGGATCTTGGGAGAAAATAAAGGAATTAATTTACCCAACGCGCCTGTGACCCTGCCGGCTCTGACCTCCAAAGATCTGGAAGACCTGAAGGCAGCTGCGAAATTAGGCGCGGATTATATCGCGCTGTCGTTTGTCCGTAGTGCGGAAGATGTGGACACGATCAAGCGCTGGATGCGCGTACGGAGGATCGATATTCCCGTGATCGCCAAGATCGAAAAACCCCAGGCCGTCAAAGGCATCGACTCGATCTTGAAAAAAGCGGATGGCCTCATGGTGGCCCGCGGAGATCTGGGCATCGAAATGGGCATCGAAAAAGTCCCGCGTGTGCAAAAAATGCTCATCGAGTTTGCGGTGGCTTCCAAGATCCCCGTCATCACGGCAACGCAGATGCTTGAGACCATGATGGAAAAGCCTCAGCCGACACGCGCGGAAGTCTCCGACATTGCCAACGCGGTGTTTGACGGGACGGATGCCGTGATGCTTTCCGGCGAGACCGCGATCGGAAAATATCCGGTTGAAGCCGTGCAGACGATGAGAAAGACGATCGAGGAGGCCGAGGTCAGCTGGAAAACTTCGCCCGAGGAGAGTTTTGCACCCGGCGGCAAGAGCCAGGTGAATCTGCGTGCGATCACGCAGGCCGCGCTTTATGCCGCCCGCGAACTGGATGCCAAAGGCATCATGGTTTTCACTCTCTCGGGAAAGACCGCGCAGTATGTTTCCAAACTGAACCCTCCCTGCGCGGTTTTGGCGGTCAGCCGTTCTCCTAAAACGTTGGCACGACTGAATCTTTTGAGAGGCATCAAACCCCTTTTTGCTGAAAAAGACCTTAGCATGGATGAAATGATCCACAAAGCCGATCAGAAAATTTTACATGAGAAGATCTTGAAGAGGGGGGACGCGATCGTCGTCGTTTACGGCCGGAGAGCGCTCCCCGGAATTTTATATACGATCGCCATCCATCGCGTCGGCGAAACCAGCCGGACTTCACGCGCACGCTAAAAACCTCATTCTTTTTGCTTAAGATAGTAAAATAGGGTATTATTTTTTCAATGCTTTCCAAGCCAGCCGTCACAGACACTTCCTATGGGCCCCGTTTTTTTCTCTGGGTATTTTTTCTTTCCTGTCTTGCCATCACACTGATCAGTTTTAAAGGCTCGATCTCCAAGCCTTTCACCCTGGACGAGGCGCTCCTGGCGACCCGCGGGCACATGATCATGGTAGCGGGCATGAAGGGGCCCGAAATGGCGATGGGTTCTGAAGGGTTGATGCACCCGCCGCTCTATGAATGCACGCTCGCTCTGCTTTTTAAGCTTTTTGGTGAACACGAGGCCCCTACTCGGAGCTTTGGGGTCCTGATCTATCTTGCGGTCGGGTTTTTTATGCTGAAGACTTTTTATTTTTTGGCCAAAAACGAAAGTACTTTTTTTA
>CAZBIH010000208.1:0-2500 GCA_964492015.1 uncultured Planctomycetia bacterium
ATGAACGCCGCCACCGCGAAACATTTTTTCTTTTCTTTGAAATAGGGATCGGACAGAAGCGGCACGGGCTTGCCCGTTTGGAGGTCCAAACCTACCGGCACACGCCCCGGCAGCATAAAAAGCTCGCTAAAATCGGGAAGTTTTAAAAATTCCTCCGGATCCAGCTTGAAAAAACGGCCTGCTTTCATCCCCGCGGCCTCCAACCCTTCAAAGGGATACACTTTTCCAGTTTCGTCGGCGAAAAGAAGCTGAGGATAGTCTTTTTTATTCAAGAGGCCTTTTTTATATACTCAAAACGTGATACTTTTTTGCCGTCCACGGTCACTGTTTCCAGGAACATTTTTTTGGGCCTCACCCAAAGGGCGCCCAGACGGTTAGCGTAAAGCGCCTTATAAACAACCATCTCTTCCAACGTCTCGCTGTGCCTTGCGATCCCGACAACCTCATAATTCTTTCCCTTATAGTGCCTATATTTCCCTGGGATCACCGGCTTCTCCGGATGGAGCGAATTCAAACGTGTCATCGATCAATGTCCTCCATGATACGGCAAGTGGTGAATGATCGAATAAGCCCGGTAAACCTGTTCGGCGGCAACGACAGCCGCTAATTCGTGCGGCAAAGTCATGGGGCCAAAGGACCACAGGAGGTCCGGTTTTAGAGCTTCGATATCTTTTGCCGTGAACCCATTCGCCGGGCCGATGGCAATATGCAGTTCCCTCGCACCGGAGTTCATTAAGTTTTGCAATGCCTTTGCCAATTCCTCCGAGGAAAGCATCTTGGCGTTTTTAGCTGTGTGGCAAAGCCAGAGCTTGGCCTGCGCCCTCTTGGAGGCATCCATTCCGGAGAACGAACACTCGCCGAATTTTCCGATGCGTTCCGTATATTCTTGAAATAAACTCAGAGCGTCGGGGGATTTAAAAGACTTGGCGGCGTTGCCCGAGGCCCAGTCCAGGCAAAACTTGATCTTCAATGAGCCGCGTCCAAAACAAGCTCATCCACTTCTTGCCACGGAATGGCGGTCACACGGCTGCTCATTTTTTGTCTTCGGGGAATACGGCACACAAGATAGCCTCTCTCGCTCTCACGATATTCAGATAAAAATAACTCAAGATGTTTGATGTCTGAAATTTTTGGAGCTTGAGTCCACTTCACCTCGACGGGGATATATTTTCCCTGAGCCTCGATTACCCAGTCCACTTCAGGCCCGTCCGCGTCCCTCCAAAACAGCACCTGTGATCGCGCCGGCGCCAACCGGGCACAGCGGATCAGCTCAAGCCCCACCCACTGCTCAAAAAGACGCCCCAGATCCTGTCTGGAGGGTGCGTTTCCTTCGTGAGCCGCCAAACGTCTCACACCCAAGTCAAAAAAAATATACTTTGCGGACCGGATCAGTTTTTTTCGAGTTTTGCTTTTGGTCAATGGCTCTACACGCTCGGCAATGAGGCAGTCTTCCAGGATCTCATAATAGGCCGCGATCGTCGTGTGCGCCGTCCCGATCTCCTGTGAAAGTTTTCTGAAATTGACAAGCTGCCCGGACTCCGATGCCGCGTATTGTAAAAATTTTGTAAACGTCCCAAGATTTCTGACAATGGCTTCGGCACGGACCTCCTGTTCAAGATAAGTGGTGACATAGGACTTAAGGTCCGTTTCACGGTCATCCAAACGGTCAACGACCGTCACCCCGGGAAGTGCCCCGTAGATCAAATTTTGATCCAGATCTCCTTGCGCACACTCCCTCAGCGTAAACGGGTCCAACCTCAGAGAGATCACTCTTCCCGGCAAAAGATTGACATGAGGCCCTCGCCGCAGCTTTCGTGCGGAGGAACCTGTAAGAATAAAGGTTGCTTGATGCCGGTCGATGAGGTCCTGGACCGCGTCCATCATGGCGGGGACTTTTTGGATCTCATCTAATACAACGAGAGGGGGCTTTTCTTTTTTCTTTGTCCATTCAGCGATCTCGCGTACCAGCGTTCCCGGATCCGCTTCGTAGGCCTGGCGAATGTCCGGACGCAAAAAAGAAATTTCCATGTCGGCCCCCATCTGACTAATGAGGGTCGTTTTACCTGTCTGGCGAGCTCCTAGGAGCAAAATACTCTTGCCCCGTGACAGGGCTTTTTTGATCTCAGCTTCTTGAAGTCTTTTTATGTATTTCATACACTCCATATTCTACGAATTTGGAGTGTATGTCAACAACTAAAATTATAACCGGTCAACCCTCACCTGACCCAGCCCCGTGAGCGCTTCACCGCTTCTTTCCATTGGTTGTAAAACTCTTCCCTTCCTTTGAACTTCCGGTCAGGATAAAAAATTTTGTCGATCTTGCGCAAACGGTTAAATTCTTCGGGATTCTTCCAAAATCCCACCGCGATGCCCGCCAAGCCCGCCGCTCCCAGTGCCGTTGTCTCCCGTACACGCGGCCTTTCAACCTGAATGCCTAAAATATTGGCCTGAAACTGCATGAGAAAATCATTGGCGCTTGCCCCACCGTCGACACGCAGAG
>CAZBIH010000209.1:0-2491 GCA_964492015.1 uncultured Planctomycetia bacterium
TGGAAAACACCGGCGCAGGTCGAAGTGGATTTTGTGTTGTATGGAGAAAAAAAGATCCTCGCTTTTGAAATAAAACGGGAGGCGAAAGCCCGCCCTGAATCTCTTCGAGGCCTTAAAGCCTTTTTGCAAGATTATCCCGAGGCGCGCGCCTATCTTGTGTATGGCGGGGATAAAGTCTTGCATGAGGGAAATATAGAGATCCTCCCATTTGAAACTTGCCTGCGCCGGCTCCCTGATTTAGTTGAGGGTGCCTAAAATTATATAAAGGTGTCAGTCCTTGACATTTGACAAATCAGATTTCATTTGAGGCCATCCCCATGTGTGAATTAGGATCAAGTTTTTAAGGAATAAAAAAATGACTCGACTGGATATAGAGAAATTTTTCGCCAAGACCAAAAAAGAACATGTAACCCGTGTGAAAGGTAAGAAGGCGGCGTTGCGCCATTTAGACCGGTTGATATCCAAGAAACCCTTTGGACAACCTAAGACAATTAATGCGGGTTGACACTTCCAAATAGGCATTGCTATAATTAGCAGTCCGATCAAGCATCTCTAGGTCCCTGCCCACCGGCAGGCAGGCGGCGAGAAACCGCACAATTTTTTTTAAAGCAAAAGAGTTTTTTTGAAAAAATCGACTAATTTTTTTCAGAGCATCGGTGATTGGGTCCTTGGGTTTTTTTCCAATGATATGGGAATTGACTTAGGCACGGCCAATACGCTTGTCAACGTCAAGGGGCGGGGGATCGTTCTCTGTGAGCCCTCGGTCGTCGCGATCCGTAAAGGTACTAACGAGGTTCTCGCCGTGGGTGATGAAGCCAAGCGCATGCTGGGCCGTACTCCCGGCTCCATCGTTGCGATACGCCCCATGAAGGATGGTGTCATCGCCGATTTTGAGATCACCGAAAGCATGCTCCGCCACTTCATCAACAAAGTCCACAACCGCAAACGTTTTGTACGTCCCCGCATGGTTATCGCGATTCCTTCCGGTATCACCGAAGTCGAAAAAAGAGCGGTGCGTGATTCGGCGCTTCATGCTGGTGCGCGCGAAGTGTATCTGGTCGAAGAGCCCATGGCAGCTGCGATCGGCGTAGGACTTCCGATCCAGGACCCGGCCGGTAGCATGATTATCGATATTGGCGGTGGTACGGCGGAGATGGCTGTGATCTCCCTGGCGGGCATCGTGTTTTCGCGTTCGATCCGTATTGGCGGCGACGAGATGGACCAGGCGATCATTGAGCATGTCAAAAAAACTTACAACCTGATGATCGGTGAAAGAACCGCTGAAGAAATTAAAATTAAAATTGGCTCCGCCTATCCTTTAGACGAAGAGCTTTCGATGGAAATTCGCGGCCGCGATCTTGTGTCGGGCCTGCCCAAGATGGTGAAGATCACTTCCGAAGAAGTGCGCGAGGCGCTGGCGGAACCCATTCAGTACATCATTGAAGCGGTGCGTGTGACGCTCGAGCGCACACCCCCTGAGCTTTGCGCGGATCTCATTGACCGTGGCATTGTCATGGCCGGAGGCAGTTCACTCATCCGTGGCCTCGATAAACTCATCTCGGAAGAAACAGGGCTGCCGGTGCATCTGGCTGAAAATCCTCTGACGGCTGTGGCGTTGGGGACAGGCAAGATCTTAAGCGAGATTAAATATCTCCGCCGCGTGACTGTTTCAGCCAACCGCACGATAGAGAATTAGGAAGCCCCTCATGGGCTCCACGGCCAAGCCCACGCGTTTTTTTTGGATCGCGGGAATTTGTGTCGGCCTGTCCGTTCTGATCCCTGTGTCTGTCTCCTCCGATATCCGTAGCGGGATCTTTTCATTTCTTGAAAAACCTTTAAGCGTCTCAAGTCTTGCGGCCGGGACTGCGCGGGATCTTTTTTATTTTCATAAAAATGCCGAGGAGAATCGGGCCTATCGTCAGATGATGACACAGGAAAATGGGGAAAAGATCCAGGCGCGCGAGATCCGCCTGGAAAATGAGCGCCTGGCCAAACTTCTCGAGCTGAAACCCCGGACCCTGTATGGCGCCCAGCGTCTTTTATACGCGCGTGTGATCGCACGTTCGCCTCAGACGTGGAACCGGGTGTTGTGGATCGACAAGGGTTTCAACGAGGATTTGCGTGAAAATCTCCCGGTCTTTTCGGGGGAAGCGCTGGCCGGTAAAATTATCGAGGTCCGCCCGAGCGCGTCCAAAGTGCTTCTTTTGACGGATCCCAACTGTAAGATCGGTGTTCTGCTCGCGCGCGGACGTCAGCAAGGCATCTTGTTCGGCACGCTCTCCGGCGAATGCCGCATGAAATATATTTCGATAGATGCGGATGTCAAACTCGGAGATCGCGTGGAGACCGCGGGTTTGGGTGTCTTTTTTCCCAAAGGAGTCCCTGTGGGAGAAGTGACCCGGGTTTGGAAAGAACCGGGTCAGATCTATCAGACGGCGCAGATCCGGCTTTTGGCGGATCTCGGCAAGATCGAAGAAGTCGCGATCCTCGA
>CAZBIH010000210.1:0-2438 GCA_964492015.1 uncultured Planctomycetia bacterium
TGTTTTGGGGACCGCCGCAAGAAAAACAGTTGCGGCTGATGCTGCGAGGTTGGCGGACTTGGAACACAAAAAGGCAGACGGCCCGCCCAGGATGAGAATGGTTGCCACTGTCTCTTTTTGGTTTCATAATTTTTTGGCCTCCATTAGATTTATATTTTTTCTTTTAAAAGAATTGACCCGTGGAAAAGAGCCGGCCCGTGCGCTTGATTTGCGCCTAATTGAGGCAGCTCAAGATCTAAAAGGAGTGTTGGACGCGCTGAGTTTTTCCGCCAAGCATAGGGCGAGCGGCTGGATCGAGAGAGAGTTACGCTTGGGAAGCTCCAAGGCCTATCTTTCTCAAGCGCCCTGGGAGAGTTATGAAGAGGCGCTTAGAATTCTTGAGGCTTCGGACTTTGGTTTGAATTTCGGGGCGATGTTTCCTCAAAGCTCTAGAGAGCGTGAGAGGATGTTCGACGATTTGGTTGACCATCCGGCGGCGTTGAATATGAGAGTACAGATCCTTGAAAGTATTATTTTCCTCGATAAGGCCGCGATCGCGCTGGCGTGGAGAGGGCGAGCCGAAGACAGAGAATTTGAAAGGGCGCACGCGAAAGCTGTCGCCTATCTTGCGGTACGCAAAGAAATCATCGGTAAATACAGCGTAAAGTTGAGGCGTCAAATCGCCATGCTCTTGAAAGCGAATCAACAGCTGGAATTTAAAATTTCATCCGAGGATCAGCCCGGCGCGACGGTGGCTTTGGAGGAGACGGGATCTACTGCTCTGCGTTTACGGCGTGTGAAGAGTGATTTAAAGATTCATGCCGCTGAAATCCAAGCCCACGGATCCGGCGCGCGGTTGGCGATTTTTATATGGTTTTGGGATCCTGTCCTGGATCTGTTTCTTCCTCCCGCTGTCGGCGTTCCGGGAGTCGGCGATAAAATTTGGGTGCCTACCAAATTGTCGCCCAGCGAAAAGGAACACTCAGCCAAAACAATAAGAGATAAAAACGGAAATCCGGGCTATATCACGACGGTTGCCCATGTTTTTAAAGATGGGCCTTACAAAGATACTTTTGAGGTCATCTATTCCGATGACCTCAACAACAAGGAAGCGCCGATGCGGTGGTTTTCGACGCTGGATCGAGGGGTGCGTATTCTTGAGAAAGCATCCAAAAAAATAAGCTATGCCGGCGCGAGATTGGCCGGTGCCCTCGAGGATTTTTGGGGTGATTACGATTTACTTCGGGCCGATTCGGATCGTGGAGGGGATATTTCCCTTCAGAACCGACTGCTTGAGATTTTTGACAGACATTTTTCCGGTTGGATTTTTAGCGCGGAAGATATACGGCAGATCAGCCGATTTCTTTTTCATAAACTAGTGGATCAAGATCTTTCTCAGGAAAAAGAAGAGTCTTTGCTCGGCAAGGCAAGGGAAAACGCCGTGCATCTTTTCAAGATGATCGCGGATTCCCACACTCCGGCCGATGGCTATACCCATACGATCTATCTGGGGGATGACGGTTTACTCTGGAAACAGGCGCACAAAGCCTATTTTGGTCCGGCGGGAGATCAGAACAGCCAAAGGTATTTTCTCAATAGGGCAAGATTCTTGACGCGGGAAGAATTTGACGTCTTAAAAGCATCCGGCGACGGCGTTCTCAACGAAGAATTGTTCTCAAAAGGGATCGTGATCGAGGTGATGCACCGGATCATTCAAGAGGCGCTTCAAGGCGATCGGACGGAGCGAGAGTTCGAAAATTTTATTCGGGATAGATTCCGCGAAGAAATAGATCATGGGCCGATCCAGCGGCAATATGCAAAAGACTTGGTCCGGCTGGCGGCTGAGTCTGACGGAGTCCGACGCAATTTTTATAACACGCAAATACGGGTTTTGGCCGACTCCGGCCGGAATGTTTTCAAAGAGAATGTTTTGAGTATCGGCGGTTCTTTTCTATCGGAAGTCGTAAACCGCGTTCCGAAAGGAAGGTCGGTCATGATCACGGATGTGGCGGTATGGAGCAGTCAGCTTTTCTTTTTAAAAGAAGCGACCAGGTTTTTGGACAGTGATCAAAGCGTTGGTTTTCACGTCGTAGTCCGAGATGATGAGAGCGGTGTTTATCACGGAAAAAATTATTCGTTTTTGAGGTATCGAAAAAAAGAGTCCATCGATTATCTTGAGCAAAACCGTCCCATCGCTTATTCGATCTCGCAGAGCGCGTCTCCGGACAACCCGCACTTTAAAACGACGGCCCATGAATTGCAGCTGAAAGGTTTGCTGCTGTTTTTTATGATGCAGGAAAGCACAGTTCTGGCAAGCGCGCGTTTGGCGGAAGAAAAAAAGAACGCGGAGCCTGATGGTTTGGGCGATGTTTTCTCGTTCCCTATACCCAGAAGAAGTTTCATCAAAGCTGTTTTGGCTAGCGTAATGATAAGGGATGATAGCGCCAGTTTGCTGGGCC
>CAZBIH010000211.1:0-2431 GCA_964492015.1 uncultured Planctomycetia bacterium
ATCTGCGGCAACCCCAATATTTTTGAAATACCGCTTAAGGTGAATGTAAGGGCTTGGGAGTTTCCCGCAAAACTTTGTTTGTTGTCATTTCGAGCGAAGCGAGAAATCTCGCTTTTATGGGATTTCTCACCCGCCAAATCGCGGGTTCGAAATGACATGTTCCATTGAAAATCAAAAAACACTTCATCGATGACAAGCGGGCATGAATTCTGGGCCGAAAAATCATTTAAAAAATTCATTTCTTCCGACGAAGCGAAATTACCCGTCGGGTTGTTGGGGTTCACCCAGATCAGCGCTTTTGAATTACCCCCAGAAAAATGGGCCAGAGATTTTTCGTCCAAACGCCACGCGGAGTCATAACACAGCGTGTATTTTTCCAAATTCAAGTCATTCAGCCCCGAAAGAGTGTCAAAAAGCGGATAACCAGGCTTGGGCGCCAGGATCGTATCCCCCGCATTCCCCAAAAGACGGAACAAATAGGTGTAGGCTTCGCTGGTGCTCGACGTCAAAAATATCCGTTCTGCCGCTACGTGAATTTTTTTATCCGCGTAATAGCGGGCAACGGCTTCTCGTGCGCATAGCGCGCCGCGGGGGTCGGGTTTATAGACAGAGTTTTGCGGGTGATCTAAATTTTGAAACCTGGGATCGCTCAGATATTTAAAATGGCAAAGCGTGGGATTGGAAAGCGTCAGATCCAGAATAGGTGTTTTTTGCCGGCGCTTGGCTTCCAATGCCAACGTCAGTGGATTTTGCGTCCGGTCCCAAGCACTGCGCTCAGAAAAATTAGGCACTTCTTTTTATTTTGAAATTTCGCCCTGGGCCACCTTGACGGTCACGCGTGTTTTATCCTGCCAGGGCCAGATCATGGCACAGTTGGACAAGCCCTCGCGCTCGACATAATAAAGTGTCTGCTGTTTTTGAATGCCTCCGTAGTCCGCGGTGCGGGAAACAGCTTCCTTCGTGGGAACCATGCCGGCCGGTTTGAACGGAGGGCCGAAATATTCCTCGAGGATAGGATAGATGCGCGGGAGGCTCTGCAGTGTCAGGACAAATTCCAAGTAACCGGCGGTATCCTTGCGGAACTCATCCACCGGAGTTTGCTTCAGCCAGCCGGCCAGCTCCACAAAATTATTCATGGTTATAAATTTTTGATCTCGTCGATAAATTTTTCCGTGCGGGTGATCTTCATCCAGCGCTTTTCCGAAAAAAGATGGAACAAAAATACCAGCGCCGCGCCGATATCCAAAAGACCGAACACTGAGATCGCGGCCGCTTTTTGCATGGCCGGCCACGGAAGGACCAGGATCACCGCCACAGGCACCACGACCAGCGCTACCGCGAATACGACAGATGCCAGCGTCACCAGAAAAAATACGATCGCCGCCTGGCGCAGGCCTTTGATGCCCTGAAGATAACAAGAAGCCGCGGTAATGCGAACAAGCTCCAAGGTTTTCTTCTGGTACTCGCGAAGCAAACCGAACGTCGCGTCGTACAGAAGGCCCTGGATCTTGTCGAGCGCCGTTTTTCCCGGCGCCGTAATTCTATCGATTATTTCTTGAAGCACCGAGAATAAAACCTAAAAGAAGGGCTCCGACAGCGGCGCCGCCGATGTAAGCCCAAGGGTTTTCTTTGACTTTTTCGTCGAGCTCTGCCGCCACCTGCTTGGTGCGCTCGCCGCCAAATTCGATCGCTTCGCCGGCCGTCTGACGCACACGGTTCAAACGCTCGCCCTGCTGAACAGCCGCATCCTCCACCGCTTGACGCAGATGGTTGTATTTATCGCCAAAAAGCTGCTGGATCTCCTGCTTTTTTTCGCGAGCGGCTTCATTTAATAGCTGTAGCGCCTCTTCAAATTTTTTGGCGCTGGTATTATTCTCAAGGGACATGACGGTCTTCCTTTCTTTTTACAAGTTTAACAATGGTTTAGTAAGTTTATACATGATTAAACTCAAAAAGTCAAATCACAAAACCCTTTACGCGAACCTAGAAATGGGTATAATGGGGCTAAATTCATGGTCTTTTAGGAGATCTTATGGCTGAAAAACCCCGATTTTACGACGCAAAAATATCCAAGATCGTCTCGCTCTCGGAGACCGTCAAGCATTTTGTCCTGGATTACGCTCCGGACGTCGACACCCACTTCATCGCGGGCCAATTCCTAATGGTCCATCTGGAAAAAGACGGCAAGCCTCATAAAAAGCCCTATTCGATCGCCTCTTCCCCCGTCCTGGCTCAAAACAAGAATCAAATCGAGCTCTGCATCAAGATCGTGGAGGGTGGTTATGTCTCCACTTGGTTCTTTGGGTTAAAAGAGGGGGATGTCATCCACACCAGTCTCCCCTACGGCGTGTTCGTTCTGCGCGAACCCTGGCAGGACAACCTAATTTTTGTCGGGACCGGCACCGGAGTGGCGCCTCTGCGCGGCATGATC
>CAZBIH010000212.1:0-2424 GCA_964492015.1 uncultured Planctomycetia bacterium
GCTGATCGTCTGATCGAAAAAGCAAAGTCCCTCGTTGGCGAGGAACCCTCCGGCGCCAGGCTTGCCCTGGGCGAGTTGAAGGGGTCGGCGAATAAGGCTGAAGATAAGGAGGTTTACACGATCACCGGCAAAAACAATGCTTCATTGGTCATGGATATTCGCGAGCGGATCCGTAGCGGAAAAACAGTGATCCTGCAGGTGCTTGATTCACGAAATCAGGCGTCTGTTCGGCGATATGAAGTGCTGGAGATCAGAGACCTTCACTCTTATGTTTATAAAGTCCGCGTTCTTGATGGTGATGCTCCGGGAGAAAAAGGGACTGTCCGCGCGCTAAAAATATTTGTTCCCCGTAGAAAGGGTGAGCGTGCCGTCCGCTACGGAGTGGTCCAGCGTTTGATGCAACGAGTGGCTGCGACGGCACCGGCTCACCTGAAGAATGTTTTTTTTAACTCGATTCCGCACCCCCTGCAGCGATTCATCGAAATGGATTATGTCGAGGGAGTCCCGCTTGGCGAAGCGCCGTACGCGCAATGGAAAGAGGCGATGCTTTCGCTGGCCGAAACGATCGCTTTTTTGCACCGGAACGGGGTGTTTCATGGGGATATTCAACCCGCCAATGTCCTGCGCGCCCGGGACGGATCGATCCGTCTGATCGATTTTGAGGATTTTGGCGTGGTTTCCCAAGGGGAAGACCGGGTGGTGCGATTCGTTGACATCCAAGCCATGGGGGACATGCTCTATGAAATGTCGACGGGGCGGGATTCTCTGACGGACTCAAGTTATCTGGACGCGATCATGCCGGGCGGAACCGGAAAAATTTCATGGAGGCCTGAGGACAATTTTTCCGAGGACATAAAAACCAATATCGAAAGAGCTCTTTTTGCCGGGAAAGGCAATGGCTACCGGTCCGCGACCGAATTTTATGAGGACCTCAAGCGAGCAATAGGTTTGACGGCAAAAGGCGAGAGGCCCGCCGCGCGGTTGGCTAAAAGCAGGGAAGAGGATAGAGGGGAGAGGGAAGGGGAAGAGGATAGAGGGAAGAGGGAAGGGGAAGAGGATAGAGGGGAGAGGGAAAAGGGAAAATTGAATGCCGCGCGGTTGGCGGGAGAAATGACAGATAACAGTAGGCAGATGGCAGACGGCAGAAAATTAATGGCAAAACTAACGGATGCGGCGCAGCTGGTAGCAAAAAGCGAGATTTCTCCCTCCGGTCGAAATGACAACCAACCAATTTTACACCCCTGGGGTGTAAACAGGTTCGCCGAAACATTTGGTGCGCGGTTGACGAATGCGGCGGTTAAAAATTCTGAGCAACTGCTGTTATCTGAAAAAAATTTATTGGACCCATTGGCGGGGTATCTTGTTTATCTTGAGAATCATAAACTGCCTACGGATCAGAAAATTGATTTTGAGTTCACCGGGACCGGAGAGATCGCGACGATAGGATTTTTAAGAGATGGAAAAAAGGTCTCTGTTCAATTGTATGATCCGGTGACTCTTGCGCCCAACGGCCCACCGATCGAATTGACGGAAGAGCTTCTAAAGAAAGCCCGGGCATGGTTTGAAATGGGAAGAGACGAGCCGGTTTCAGCGAAGGCGCTAAAAGAAGATGTGGAGGCGAGCCTTGGACCTATTTATGAGAAACAGGCAGAGTCGATCAATCGAGGCGCTCTGGGATATCTTGGGCAAGCCGCTCAGAGTCCGGAATACGATCCGGTTCCGGTGGATCTGAGGCTTGTGGTTTCGGAGGAATTTGAGAAGAATTACGGCGAGATGCTGACAGAATGGGTTCGCACGATCGAGCAATTGGCCGGCGGCGAAGCGCGGATCCAGTTTGGGCGCGAGAAAAACGATTTTGTTACCACACAGGGGTATCGCGTGGTGTATCTAGGTGAATTTTCAAAAGAAATGCTTAAAATGGCCCATGAGGCGGGAGTTTCAGGTGTGCCTCGCGGAAGCGGCAGAAATTTCTTGAGTCTTTTTGTGGCGCGTGCCGTGTTTTCTATATTGGTCCAGCGTCTTGAAAGCCCAACGCCTCAGCTTCAGCAATTGTGGGAGAATTTGCGGGCAAATCCTCTGGCCGTGCTGGATCCGGTCACTTTCAAAAAATTAAGAACCGTTTCTTCGGATGCGGTCCTGGAGGAGTATCTGGGCTTGGCTTTCAGAGTCCTTTGGATGACCATCGACGCTACTTTGCGTTCCAACGAAAATGCCCTCCTGGCTGTAGGTTCCGCCGCTTAAACTCTCCCGATTTGCGTGTTTTATAGCCCAGCTTTAACATAATTAAGGGGACATCATACTTAATTGGTCGCAATTAAGTATGATGTCCCCTTAATTCCAGCGTGTGTTCGATGGCGGGTTTTGTTATACTATGCCTCATTGTAATTTTCTGTACCGGATCAACCTTTTGACCCTATTTTAGGA
>CAZBIH010000213.1:0-2396 GCA_964492015.1 uncultured Planctomycetia bacterium
GGGAGAGCGTGACCGAATCCCAGTTCACGATCTTGCGAGCGGCGGAATGTAAACCGGAAACTCCAGCGCTGGAACGGCGCGGTGATCATCATGACCTCGTCAAGAAGGCGGTTGATCTGATCGTTGAGGAAGAAAAGACTACGGGAGGCCAGCTGGGGAGGCCTTCAGGAGCTCGGTTTCGCGCGTATGAACGGCTCAAAGCGTACGCGGAAAGCGTCAAGGGAACGCTGTTTGAATCGCCGGAATTGGACCGTGCCATCGAGGAGATTTACAGGTATCCCCTGCGCCAGACCGCGATCGACACGCTCAACCGTCAGCTCCGCTCAGGCATCACGGACCATGACCTGGCGTCTCTGGTCGTGAACTTGAAAGAAGAAGGCCGCTTATGTCTCATTCACGAAGACGATTTTGCCAAAGAGCCGCGCATCATTTGTTCAATGGGACTGGCGGCTGAAAAATGAGGATATAAACAGGAGAATAATCATGCTGACAAAATTTGAATTCAGAAATTTCAAACGATTTGAAAACGCGACGGTAGAACTCGGGCAGCCTGTTGTGCTGGCCGGTCCAAATAACATGGGCAAGACCACGGCATTGCAGGCATTGACCCTTTGGGATATCGGGTTGCGCACCTGGCTTGCAAAACGCGGTCCGGAAAAAGAAGAGCCGGAAAAAAGGTCTGGAGTCGCCATCAACCGTACCGATCTCATAGCCTTGCCGGTGCCCAGCGCCAAGTTGCTATGGAAGGATTTGCATGTGCGTGAGGGCAGCCGCAGGGATGGCAAGCCGACGACTGAAAACGTTTGTATTGAGATAGAAGTTTCCGGTATTGTTTCAGGGAAGGAGTGGAAATGTGGACTTGAATTTGATTATGCGAATGAGGAGTCATTTTATTGCCGTCCCCTGAGGATCGGAAACGGCAAAGAGAGCCGGCGCATGCCTGTTACGGATGAAGCCGCGCGCCAGAGGATCGTTTATCTTCCTCCCATGTCGGGTCTGGCGGATCGTGAATTCGTCAAGCAGGCAGGGGAGATCAGCGTTCTTATCGGTCAGGGACAAACCGCCCAGGTTCTTCGCAACCTCTGTTATAACCTTTATATTAGTAAGAAGGAAAAGTGGGAAGAATTGCTCATGAAGATGGAATCCTTGTTTGGCGTGAAGCTTCAATTCCCAAAACTCGACCCGGCGCGCAGCGAGATCTCTCTGTCGTACCGGGATCCTGACGGTGAGGAACTGGATGTGTCTTGTTCCGGACGAGGCCTGCAGCAGGCGCTCCTGCTTCTTGTTTATCTGTACGGTAATCCCGGGAGCGTTTTGCTTCTTGACGAACCCGATGCCCATCTTGAGATTTTGCGCCAGCGCCAGATATTCAATCTGTTGACAGATGTCGCCGGAGCGCAGGGCTCTCAGATTATCGCCGCCAGTCATTCCGAAGTCGTCCTTAATGAGGCCGCCAGCCGTGGCAAGGTGGTTGCCTTTGTCGGACGGCCCCACACCATCAATGATCGCGGCAGTCAGGTCTTGAAGGCGTTGACGGAAATCGGATTCGATCAATACTTCCTGGCCGAACAAAAGGGCTGGGTCCTTTATTTGGAAGACACGACCGATCTCGACGTCTTGAAGGCCTTTGCCGGGACGCTCGGACATGAAGCTTATCAACATCTGGACACTCCATTTTTTCACGCGGTGACAACCAATCTGCCCCAGCGGGCCCGCGAACATTTCTACGGCCTGCGTGAAGGGAAGAATGATCTTGTCGGGATTGCCATCTTTGACCGTCTGGATAAACAGCTTCAATCCGCCGGAGAGCTTGTGGAGTTGATGTGGAATCGCCGCGAGATGGAAAATTATTTTTGCCGCGAAGATGTTCTCCTGGCCTACGCGCGGGCGGACCAGCCCGAAGATCTCTTCGGATTGGCCGAACGCGACCGCCGCGTGACGGTCATGAGTGAGAGCATCAGGGAAGTTTCCCAGGCACTCGTCACCTTGGGGAAACCTGATCCTTGGTCGCCGGATATCAAATCTTCCGATGAATTTTTGGATCCTTTATTCCACGGGTTTTCAAAAAAACTGGGCGTTCCCCTGGTCTTGAGAAAAAACGAGTACTGGAAGCTGGTCAAATATGTGCCCAAAGAAGCTGTTGACCCCGAGGTGGGGGAGAAGCTTGACGCGATTCTCCGCGTGGCGCTCCAGGCCCATCCCGCCCGATAGGACTTTTGTTTATGCCGCTGGATTTGAATAAAGCCCGTCAATGTCTTGGTGATTTCGAATTCTCGAAACTGCTCATTGAAGAGCTTGGGTGGTCGCGGCCTTCTTCTCGCCAAACGTCTTCTCTGGTTGTAAAAGATCGTCGGTTTACGTGCCGTCCGCTGGCGCAGCTGGCGGGAGTTGTGGTC
>CAZBIH010000214.1:0-2345 GCA_964492015.1 uncultured Planctomycetia bacterium
CACTGGCCTATTACAAAAAACTTTTCTATCTGTCCCTAACTCCTGAAGAATACCAGGAATCCAAAGACCAAAGTTTCACCGACCTTAAAGTCCTCTCAGGCTTCCTGAACTTAAAACTCATGAACCTAAAAGACCGATATGACAAAGCCATATTCCTCAAAGAAGACTTCACAGACATACAAAACCTATGCACTCAGTTCTACGAACTCACCTACCAAAGAGATAAAGCCTTTCTATCCAACCTCCTAAAAGCGGTGGAGGACAAGGAACATCCGCAAGGAGCAACCGCGGTGGGTGACTCGGAGCCTGGGCGCCCATTGACCCGCAGGCAACAGAAGCCGAGGACGCAATGGGCTGGCGCAGAGGCAGGCCCCGCCGCGAACACCTACACATTAATCACGGGAGGCTACCACACACCGAATCTCAAATACCTCCTTCGCCAACAAAACATCTCCTACATTTCTATCATTCCTCGAGTGACTCATGAGACGAATATCAAGAGGTATGAGGAGATACTCCTTAGTCAGCCTATTGTTACTCCGGTCAGATCTTCACCAGGCGCTATGGGCATGTCCACCACTTTTGCGGCAGGGGGAAGAGCTCTTCCTCCATCGGAGGCCTTAGCAACTATCAGAGAGAATATTGAGCATGCGGGAGGCCAGGCGGCAGCAAGATTGGCAAATGTTGACCAATTGGAAAAAATCTACGGAGGAAGTGATAAAAACGGACAAAATATAAAAGACGAATCGTATAGCAGTAAGGCGGCCGGGAAGCCTTACCTTCAGCCAATTTTAATCAGTGCCCTCCAAGGAAAAGAATCGGGGCGGTCATTGGATATTCTTTCGCTTGGGAGCGGCGTCGGATTCATTGAAAATCAACTGAACCAGCTTGGGCACAGAACTCAAGGAATCGAACTTGTTTCCAGCAATGTAGAAATTTCAAGAAACCAAAATCATGTGGATACTTTGCAACATGATATCAATAAATATTACGACTTCGGAACCAGAAAATTTGACGTCATTCTTCTTTCAGAATCGATCGGGGGTATTGCTGACTTGAAAACTTTGGTTGCCCATAGCCTCCAGTGGCTAAAACCAGGCGGCAGAGTGATCGCCGCTGATTATGACACCCAAGATGAGAACGTACTTAGTTGGCATAGGATCCATGGCTATAAATATTATCCAAGAAAAGACATCGAAAGGGCCTTTAAGAAATCTGGGTTTGAATTCGAAGTGGTTGCAAGAAAAGATATCCGGGATCATAAAAAAAATGGAAAAAAGCATGATTACGTGATCTATGAGGCCACGTTTCATGGGCCTACTGCCGCGCGGTTGGCATCTTCCGCGGACCTTCCAAACGTTGGCGATAAAATTTGGGTCCCTGCCGGTTCAGCGCTCAGTGATGTGGGTAAATCGGTTGAAACTCTTCTAAACAAAAAGGGAGTTCCTGGTTATGTGACGACGGTTACTGATGTTTTTACAACAGGGCCCAACAGAGGCACTTATGAGGTTATTTATTCCGATGATCCAAAAGACGAACAGGCGCCGACACAATGGTTCCGGTTCACGGATAATGGACCGGAGCGTCTTGAAAGAGCTTCTCAAAAGAAAGAAGCCGTCGGTGCCCGGCTGGCGAAAAATCTTAACCACAGATCGTCCCTTGGACAGAGTTCTTCAAAATACGATAAGCAAAACAAGAAAAATGAAAAAAAAGCAGAACGGCGGAGAGCGGCGGAAGATGCTTACCAGGGGGTTTTACAAGCGTACAGTCAAACGGCGAGATTGAGTGCTCCGGAACGTGACAAGATCCCATTACAGGACCATATAACCAGGCTTGAGCAGGTACTGAGCCAGATCAAAGGAGTTCCTCGATCAGATCTCTATGAGAGGGTTTCTATGGTTGATGCTCTAAAGGTAATGATAGCCAATCTTTCCGGCAGAGTTGGGATCGCTTATTTCAGACTGGGCAGTCTGGAAAGCTCTCAGAACCACTTTGCCGAGGCTGAAGTTTACTATGAAAAATCTACTTCATATCTTGATGATTCCGTGCAAAAAAAAGATGCCGGCGGATATCACACGGCTTATTCGCACCGGGCGCTTGCCTGGGTTGCCCGGGTGATCAATTTATATTATCAGGCTGAATATCTTAGGGTTGATCTGTCGGGAAAAGCATTTAAAAATGGGGTCACTTTTTACAAGGATCTTAGGGCTAAGGGGTTGGAATATTTTACCGAAGGAACAGCGGACGGTGATGTAGCAGCTGCCAGACAAGATGTGAATACGCTAAACAATGTTTTGGGGACCGCCGCAAGAAAAACAGTTGCGGCTGATGCTGCGAGGTTGGCG
>CAZBIH010000215.1:0-2310 GCA_964492015.1 uncultured Planctomycetia bacterium
TTTCTTGATTTTCCGACGGGGGCAAGCGTTGTCTGTGTGTTTGGCTTGCTCTTGGCACTTCTGGCCCTGATAAAAAAATTTACGGGGCCAGCCTGAGCCTGGGTGATTTGGTAAGTTGTCTGAGCGGGGCGTTTTTGCTATTCTAGGCTTGATGAAACTCACCCAACTAAACGACCTCCTAGAAGATGGCAAAGTGGTCAAGGGCCGTTGGGAACTCACCCCGGATCACGAAGTCCAATACCGCGCCGAAGACAAAGACGAGGAGATCCGCGTCCGAGGCTCTCTTGTTGCCGCCGAGCCTGACGCGCTTGTCCTCTCGATCACTGAACGCCAATCCGATCAGAAAATCGTCACAAGCCTTGTCCGGCTCTCCGGTGCCTGGCGCGTGGATATCAGGAACCGGATCACATTTGAAGCCGCAAAAGGATCCGGTAAAAAAGATATTCTGACGCTTAAGTCCGGTTGGCGCGTCAACGAGGATCAAGAGATCGTTTATACATACGAAAAAACCGATCTGAAAAAGAAAACCAAGTTTTTGCACGAATTGTTGTTTCAAGGCGCTTGGGAGATCTCCGAGAAAAAACTGGTTGGCTTATACGCTCGGGGGTGATTCGGACTCCAATTTGAGGTTCCGCGCGTCCTATCAGACGAAAAGCATTTATGCCAAGAAGGGTGAGATCCGTTATCAGATCGGCATGGAGGTTTTGGGGAAGCGGCGGCTTCAGGCGGTCATCTTGTTTGGAAAATGGAAGGTGTCCCGCGATCTTGGCCTGCAGTTTGAAATGAGCCGCGGTCCGAGAAAGAGAACGATCACTTTTGGCGGAGAATACAGTTTGGGCGCTTCCGGCCGGGTCGCGGTGAACTTAAGATCGGAAGAGGGAAGCTCTCTGGGCGTCGAGGTGATCCTGACCCGGGATATTTTCGGCAAAGACGGGCAATTTTTTGTCCGCCTCCAAAAAACGCTGGAAGAGACGGCTCTTGAGGCGGGGGTGAAAGCCCGGTGGTAAAGATCTTGGAGCGGGATGTTATAATCTCCGTATGTTAAAAAAAGTTTTTATCACAATTCTAGTTTTGCTGGTGATCCTCGCCGCCGCGACGGTGGCGGCGGTCAATGTGATCCAGCGCAAGGCGCCTGATTTTTTGCGGGATGCCATCGAGACATCGCTCAATAAAAAAGTGGTCATCGCGGGCATTGATTATCATTTTCCACGCACATTTGAGCTGACCGGTTTCGAGATCCACGAAAAGGGTCAGCCGTTCGATGGCGAGACTTCTTTTTATGTGGATCATGTCACTCTGCAGTTATCCCCCATGATATTTTCCAAGAAAGTGCTGATCATTACGGAGCTTCAGGTCGAGGAAGCTGTGATCGTGGTACGTAAATTGCGCGGCAAATTGTATCATGCTTTTTCGGGGGTCGTGCTGTCAGAAAAAATGGGGTCCTCTGAGGCCGTTTCCGACAAATCCCAAGAGAAAAAGTCTCTATCCGGCATGCCGCTTCAGATCGATGTTTTCGAGCTCAAGAATAGCCATTTTCAGTTCGCTGATTATGATGCGCAGGAAAATGGTTTTGTGATGGGGCTGGATAAGATCAACGCGCGGATCAAGGATATCAGCGTGCCTTCTTTTGGAAGGAAGACTTCTTACGAGATGAACGCCGAGCTTTTGCAGGAACGCGATCAGCGTCGCGCCAAGGTCACTCTGTCCGGCTGGACTGATTTCGAAACGTTTGACACGAATGCCACATTTTCGATGACGGGCGTGCACCTGCCTTATTTTCGTCCCTATTATGGACAGGTGACCGGCGCGATGATCGAGGATGGTTACACGGATGTGCGCGCGGGGATGAATTTCTCACAGCGGGTCTTGGACCTGAACCTGGGTTTCGAATTGTCGGGGCTTTTGTTCCAATCTTACGAGGGGGGAGACCGCCTTTTTGGCCTGAATGCCGATGAAGTGCTGTCGTTCCTCAAAGATTCTTCCGGTCGACTCAAATTCCAAATCATGGTAAAGTGGGACACTTCCGACAAGGCCGTCAAGCTTCGGGATGTGTTTCGCCAGAGCATTGAGCGCTCCTTGCGCCAGACGGTACTGGGTAATGTCGGCAACATCCTGATGAACGCGCTTCAAAAAGTCAGCGATGGAAGCTTAAGCTCCGGCAAAAAAGCCAGCGTCGAGGAAAAGATCAAAAAGTTCAAAGATTTTTTTAAGTACTAATTTTGCATACCACAGGTTTTGGAGGCTATAGTGTAGTGGTAACACGAGAGATTGTGGATCTCTTATCACGGGTTCAAATCCCGTTAGCCTCCC
>CAZBIH010000216.1:0-2299 GCA_964492015.1 uncultured Planctomycetia bacterium
GTCAGGCGCTTTCGGCCACAATTCTAAATACCGTTTGTAGCGAAAAATAGCCGTCTGGCTGTCGCCGAGGAAGTTGTCACTGACCACCGCCAGGTTGAAATTAGCATCGACATCTTCCGGCCGATAATAAAGTGACTTTTTATATTCCGCGGCCGCAGACGCGTATTGGCTGTTCTTAAAATAAAAATTTCCCAGATTGTAATGAAGTTTTGCGGTTTCAGCCGCCATCGAAAACTTGTCCGTGTTACGGAGATTCTCGGCCAGCTTCGCTCCGGCGTCCTTTAATTCCACGATCTTTGCGGTGAGGTCTGTGACCTCACCGGTCAACTGCTCTTTTTCAGAGGTTGCTTCGACTTCCAGTGAAGCCAATTTTTCTTCCGCGGCTTTCTTGTCCGTCTCAAGCGCCGCCACCGAACTCTTCAGCTTCTCGATCTCTTCCGTGGAGTTGACACGGAAAACCTCAAAACTCGTCACCGATTCGCGCACCTGGTCAAGCACCACTTTTTTCTGGTCATTAAAAATCTTTATTTCATCCTGCAAGCCCCGGTTCTTCAGGACCGCCGCTTCCTCTCTTTTTTGAATTTTGTCAAAATCCTCTTTCAGCGCGGCTTGAGTTTTTTTCAGGTTTTCCACTTGAGCCTCTTTTTTGCGGATCTTATTTTCCTGAGATACGGTATAAAAATAGCCCGCTCCCATCACCGCCGCTAAAAAGACCAAAAAGCTCAAGATCAAAACAGATTTCAGTGTTTTTGGATTCATTTTTCCTCGACAATTTCTTTGGGTTTATCGGCGACAGCTTGCGCGTCGTCATAAGGTTTATTTTGATGAATATCCTCTTTCTCATCCAGCACGTCTTTTTCGCCCCTGATGATGTGAGGCGTCAAAAATATCACCATCTCCGTGTCATTAAGATTTTTGGACTCATTCTTGAACGCATGCCCCAACACCGGCACATCCATCAGCCCCGGCAGGCCTTGAGTGGATGTTTTATTCGTCAGCTGTTTCAAGCCCCCGATGATGACCGTACAGCCGTCCTGCACGATCGCGTTGGTCTCGACAAATGTCGTATTGACTTGGGGGATCTGAGCGCCTTTGGGTGTCGAAATATCTTTTGTCCGGCTTGAGATCTCCGGCCGGATCTTCATCGTGACAAAACCATCATCGTTGATCGTGGGTGTCACTTTAAGTTTGATCCCGACATCGATAAAATTGATCGCCTCACTGACCGTCGCCGTATCTCCGGTGCCGGTCGTTGTGGAAGTCACATACGGGATCGTATCGCCGATATGAATATTAGCCTCTTGATTGTTGGTCACCATAAGCCGGGGCCGCGCAATAACACGGCTTGAAACCACCGCTTTAAGCGCGCTGATCTCCAATTGCAAAAGGTCAGGATCTAATTTTCCGTAGGTCAAACTGCCAAGGGTAGCGACAGAAGAAACGGTTGAAGAGATGGGGAAATTTTGCTTGGTGGTGAGATTTTTGAGATACCGGTATTTGTTGTTCAAATTTGCCAGCGGATTGCTCCAGTTGATCCCAAAATCATCCTGCGGATTCAAAATGATCTGCAAGATCCTCACTTCGATCAACACCGCTTTTGTTGAGGAGTCCAGGCTTTTGATGATCTCCTCAACCTCTTTTAGCCTTTCGGGAAAAGCCGAGATCACCAGCTGATTGGAACGGTCATCCGCCTGAATGGACCCGACGGATTTGGAGTCCAATCTCTGTTTTAATTGGGCCGCGATATCCTTGGCGACCGCGTACTGCAATTTATAAGTCCGGGTCTCGATCTTTTTGTCCATCAGATCCAGGATCCCGGCCATTCTTTTCAGATTTTCTTTTGTGTCGATCAGGACTACCGAGCCCGTGTCCTCATCGATCACGATCTTGCCAACGTTGCTCTTTAAGTTGTCGAGCGCGGCCAGCACATAGCTGGGTTTGGCGTACTTCAGGCTGATAATGCGCACCTCGGTGGCATCGTTGAATTTCTTTCCGTAAGTGCTTAAATATTCCTCAGCGGTCATGATGTAAAAAATATTACCGACACGGTTGTAGGCAAGATTATTGGCGCGCAGAATGATATCCAACGCGTCGGAGATCGTGACTTCTTTCATCACCAGCGTCACACTGCCGGCAATACTTTTTGAGATCGCGATATTAAATTTACCCTTAAGCGATAAAAATTTAAGCACATCAATGATGTCCATGTCCCTTAAGTCGAGCGAAATACTTTGTGAAAGAAGATCCCCTGTTTTGGGGGCTGAGAATTCATTGACGAGCATCACCGGTTCAGGCGCCG
>CAZBIH010000217.1:0-2281 GCA_964492015.1 uncultured Planctomycetia bacterium
GCGCGATCGACACAGCCCCGCGATACGAGACATCCATTCCCGGAAGTTCTTTGGAGGCCAACTCGGATGCAGAATAAACCGATGCGCCAGCCTCGGATACGATGATCTTGTGGAGTTTAAAATTCGGGTTTTGCTTCATGAGTTCAGAAGCTAATTTGTCTGTCTCACGTGAAGCGGTGCCATTGCCGATGGCGATCAGGTCTATTTTATATTTTTTGACCAGCTCTAAAAGAGTATTGGTGGATTTAAGCCACTCTCCTTGAGGAGCATGCGGAAAAATAGCTCCCGTCTCCAAAACTTTACCCGTCGCGTCCACCACAGCCACTTTCACTCCGGTGCGAAAACCCGGATCCAGGCCCAGTGTCACGCGCGGCCCGGCCGAGGACGCCAACAAAAGATTTCGTAAATTCTCAGCGAATACCTGAATTGCCTCTTCATCCGCTTTTTCACGAAGTTTCGTGATCACGTCCATTTCCAAGCGAATGCGGATCTTGTATTTCCACGCCTGGCGTGCGGTCTCATAAAGCCAGGCATCGGCCGGACGCCGCTTCAGTTGAATATTAAATTGTTTCATCACCGCCTGAACAGATTCCGTATCCTCATCTTTTCTTTCGGGAGAGAGGTCATAAAGCCCGTCCGTGTGAAGCGAGATCTGGAGGATATTCTCTTTTCGCCCGCGCAAAAGTGCGAGCATGCGGTGCGAAGGGATCTCAGAGATCTTTTGGCGAAAATTAAAATAATCAGTAAATTTGGCTGCTTCCTCCATCGGAGCGTCACTTTTTTCTACGACACGAGAGAGGATCCAGCCGTCTTTCCGGAACTTTTCTCTTAAATGAGTAAAAAGTCCCGTATCGTCGGCAAAACGGTCCATCAAGATCTCACGGGCACCCGTCAGTGCCGTGAGCACATCGGTGACCGCTTTGTCGGGATTCAAATACTGCAGAGCTGTTGCCACGGGGTCCAGCGTCGGATCATTCAGGAGTTTATCCGCTAAAGGCTCAAGTCCCATGTCCCGCGCCGCTTGGGCTTTGGAATTTTTCTTCAGGCGAAAAGGAAGGTAGATGTCTTCGAGGGCTGCCTTGGTCTCGGCTTTTGCCAGGGAAGCTTTCAAGCTGTCGGTGAGCTTGCCCTGGTCTTCGAGGGATTGGGTGATCTCGATGCGGCGCTTTTCAAATTCCCGCAGATAGTCGAGCCTGTCCGCCAAAAGACGCAGATGCGTATCGGTCAGGCCTCCGGTGGCTTCCTTGCGGTAGCGCGCGATGAACGGAACGGTCGCCCCGCTGTCCAAAAGCTTCATCGCCGACCAGACCTGCTCGCGTGTGACAGCCAACTCACGGGCGATGATCTGTTCGATCATTACATTTTTTCGATAGCTTCTTGGATGTTCGGCAAAACCGCGGCCGCTTCTTCCTTGGTCATGCGTCCGAGCTTGGCAAAACGAGGTTCGCCGTCGGCCGTAAAATTTTCACGGGAAATCTGAAGCTTGTTGATGCCGCCGTTGTAGGAATAAATGCTCACGGAAATCTTGGTGCCCTCCCCTTCCCAGGCTTTGGTGAAAACTTGCTTGTCCAGCGTCGCGTCGTAGGGCATGAGGTATCCTTTTTTTTAAATGAAAGTCTTTTGAGAAGTCATTCTAGCAGATATTTTCAGCATTCAAGACAAATTCTAGAAACACTCATTCGTAATGAGTCCACATCCTGAGGATCTTGACCGCTCGCTTAGGTTTGATCACTTGATAGACCAGCCGGTGATGGATGTTGATACGGCGTGAATAATAGCCCTGCAGATCCCCTATTAATTTCTCATACGGCGGAGAATTTTGAAAAGGATTTTGGCGCAGGACATCGATCAATTCTTTGGCCTTGTCTTTTAGGCCGGACTTCACAACACGCTTGGCGTCTTTACGCGCTTGGGACGTGTAATGGATCTCCCACATTAGACGCTTACCAGGGATCTTTTTGGGAACAGCGGGAAAGCGTGGTCTTTGCGCCTTTCAAGATGGACTTGCGCATGCCGGGAATAGACATCAGATAAAGCGTCTCCTGAATGGCCCGCCAATCCTCGCTTCCGATGAGCACAGCGCTGGAACGTTTGCCGCTGATCTGGATAGGGTCATGCGTCATGGAAGCTTTATCGATCAATCGGTATAAGCTGGCTCTGGCTTTGCTGGCAGTTAGAGTAGTCATGGTATTCTCCTGATCATATAGTACTATATTACGTACGCTTTGTCAAACCCCAGCGCAACGTCACGATCTTCAACGAGCTCGATGACGCCCTCGCC
>CAZBIH010000218.1:0-2268 GCA_964492015.1 uncultured Planctomycetia bacterium
TTTTATCGGGAATCAAACCTAGACGTGATCCCCGATTAAAGATTTCGGGGATGACAAGGGGGGGGGTTCATGAAACCAAAAGTTGCGATCCTAATGGGAAGTGATTCGGACGCCGAGACGCTCAAACCCTGCGGCGAGGTCTTGAGGGAATTCGGAGTTCCGTTCGTCGTGCGTGTCCTGTCCGCCCATCGCACTCCCAACGAAACCGTGCAATTCACCGAATCTGCCAAGAGGGAAGGCATTCAAGTGTTGATCTGCGCGGCCGGCGGTGCCGCTCATCTGGCGGGCGTTGTCGCGGCACACACGGAATTACCGGTCATTGGGATCCCCATCGAGACCACTTCTTTTAAAGGGATGGATTCGCTTCTCTCGACGGTGCAAATGCCCGCGGGGACTCCGGTAGCGACCGTGGCTGTGGGGCCGGGCGGCGTCCGCAATGCGGCTTTTTTGGCGATCCGCATCATGGCGTTACAAGATGCAGTTCTTGAAAAGGCATTGATGGACTATAAAAAGAACAACATCGAGAAAATTTTAAAAAAAACCATCACCCTTTGATGAAAAATATTATTTTTGTCTGCACAGGCAACAGCTGCCGCTCCGTCATGGCGGAAGGGCTTTTTAAGCGGGCGATCGCCGGGCGTCCAAAGGAATATACGGTGAGTTCCGCGGGGGTCGCGGCGTACGACGGTTATCCTTCGACCCTCGAAACGATACGCGCCATGGCCGCCGAAGGCGTGGACATCTCCGGCCACCAGAGCCGCCGCCTGACGCGCGACATGGTGGAGAGAGCCGACAAGATCTATGTGATGGAAAAGATGCACCGGGAAATGATCGTGAATTTCTGGCCCCAGTCTTCGGGGAAAGTGCATCTGTTGACCGATTTTTCAGAGGACGAAAAAAATAAAGGATTGGATGTCCCGGATCCGATCCGGCAATCGGATGAGTTCTACCGGCAGACGCTTCAAATGATCGACGGATGTATCCGGAATATCGTTGAAATATTTTAAGTATGTCATTCCCGAAATCTTTAATCGGGAATCAAACCTAGACGTGATCCCCGATCAAAGATTTCGGGGATGACAGTGCGAGATTTCGGGGATGACTAAAATGGAGGATTTATGAAAATTGCACTCGGAGCCGACCACGGCGGATTTACACTGAAGAATGAGATCCGTCTTTTTTTGAAAAATCAGGGCCATGAAGCGGCCGACTTCGGCACGTTTTCAGCGGAATCCTGCGACTATCCGGAATTCGCCAATAAAGTCGCCCAAGCCGTCTCGGCTAAAAAAGCGGACGCCGGTATCCTCATTTGCAAGAGCGGCAACGGCATGGCGATCGTCGCCAATAAGTTTCCCGGTGTACGCGCCGCGATCTGTTTTGATAAAAATGTAGCGTCTTTGTCACGTCAGCACAATGACGCCAATATCTTAGTCTTGGGTTCGGAACACCTATTCGATGACCCAGAAGCGATCATCAAAGAATGGCTCCAGGCGAGTTTTGAAGGCGGCCGCCACAAAAGACGCGTGGAACAAATTATCAGGATCGAAAATAAGATCTGTTCCAAACCTCCCGTAAAAAAACAAGTTAAGGGAAAGGCAAAAAAGAAGAAATGAACTCACTCCGTCAGTCAGACCCTGAGATCTTCCGCGCGATCGCCAATGAAACGCGCCGGCAAAATGACAATATCGAGCTGATCGCCAGCGAAAATTTTACAAGTATTGCCGTCATGGAAGCCGTCGGGTCCGCGTTGACCAACAAATATGCCGAAGGGTATCCCGACAAGCGCTGGTACGGTGGTTGTGAATACGTGGACGTCGTCGAGACGCTCGCGATCGAGCGCGCCAAAAAACTTTTCGGCGCCGAGCATGTGAACGTACAGCCTCATTCGGGCTCGCAGGCTAACGCCGCCGTCTATTACGCCGCGCTCACTCCCGGCGACACGGTGCTGGCGATGAACCTCTCGCACGGCGGACACCTGACGCACGGCCACCCGATGAATTTCTCCGGGAAAAATTTTAAGATCGTGCCTTACGGCGTGAGCAAAAAAGACGAAAGAATCGATTACGACGAGGTAGAAGCTCTGGCAGTTGAGCATAAACCTAAAATGATCCTGGCAGGCGCTTCCGCCTATCCGCGCATCATCGATTTCGCGCGCTTCCGCAAGATCTGCGACAAGGTGGGTGCGCTTTTTATGGTGGATATGGCACATATCGCGGGTCTGGTAGCCGCCGGGCTTCATCCGAGCCCGGTGCCGTACGCCGAATTTGT
>CAZBIH010000219.1:0-2253 GCA_964492015.1 uncultured Planctomycetia bacterium
AAAGCTGTTTTGGCTAGCGTAATGATAAGGGATGATAGCGCCAGTTTGCTGGGCCAAACAGCCGGGAAGTACGCGGAAGAAATTGTTTCAAGCCGGATTCTCATCAAGCCCTTTTCTGTACGCAACTACACGGAAAATCCTTTGGCGAGGGATAGGGTCTACGCGACCGCAAAGGCGATGGGCCTGCGGGACGGAGAGTTGACGGTCTATGGGGATCCCGAGACAGGCGAGCCGGCCCCTATTGAACTATTGGCTTACCATTTGCAAAGGCAGGATTGGGAACATAACTTCGCTCCGGAATGGAGCCCGAGGTTCTTAAGAGTGTTCCATCAGTCCGAAGATGACGGACGCAAACGGATCGAGAGAGAGGATGCGGAGTGGACAGCCTACCGGGATGGGTTTTTCGCGAATTTACGAAAGAAGGTTGATCCCGCCTCGAAAGAGAGTGCTCAGGTGTCGGTCAAGGGGCTCCAATTGGCGCAAAAAAGCTATCTTCATGACAAGATATCCAGGGCTCTGAAGCCGTTCAACGCACAAGCGCTGAAGATCATCGTCCCTAAATGGGCAAAACTTGCCAAGTTGATACGCAATCTTCCCGATCCAGAAAAACGTATTTTAAATGATATTTTGCGCGATAAAAAAACCGTTACTTTGAAGGAAATACAATCGGCCGCGGATCGCGGTTACTCTAAAAAAATCGAAGAGACCCAGTCTTGGCTGAATCAAAACCGCATACGTTTTGAACACATCATGCAAAAAGTAGAGGGGTCCGAGCAGCCCTGGATCTCTGATTCTGAAAAGAAGCTCCTCGATGATTGGAGATCCCGGGAGACGGAAAAAGAGTCTTCGGACGAATTGGTCAGGCTCGGAAAAGAACTGGGAAGTATGGAACAAAAGTCTTTCCCGTGGCCAAAAGATAAACTTCGTGAATTGGGGCGTCCTGTGTCCGCCGCGCGGTTGGCCCATGGTAAAAAACAACACACGGAGCAAAGCCAGTTCGTAGAGGATTATCTAGGGGCAGTTTTATCGCAAATGAGTCCAAATACTAAAGTCACTGTCACACAAACACACTCATCCATTCGGCCATTTGACCCACGAGACTGGACGGAAGGAAGGCTTGCAACTTCTTTGCCTTATGTGTTGTTGGGGCATGAAGCTTCTGCGAGAACTATTTTTAAGAGGGGTTACGCAGGCAGCGGAAAAGACAGTGAGGGTGACCCGAAAGATAGTAGCGAAATAAAAAAATTAAAAACACTGGCTGACAAGGCAAGCCGGGACCTGATCGCCGGCTGGCTGCAGCAATCGCCGGTTCCGATCGAAACACGAGGGACTGAAGGGAAGGCGGATGAATCCCATTATTTTCATGAGGGTCAAGTTTTGGGCCACGATGACGGTGGTTTTCGAATCCATATGTTCAGCGATGTTCTCGATGGCACAACACCTCTCATCATGGGAGACACACGCGATGGCGGAACGATGATCTTATCGGTGCTGGGCTTAAACAATTTACCCGCATTTCCGGAGGGCTGGTCACTTTCCATGACCGTTGGAGAAAAAGATAAAAAAGTCGTGTCAAAGCTTTCTTATCCGGTGGAAAAAAATATCATTACCGCTCTTAAAAGTATCGCTAGAAGGAGAGGCGCAAAGTTCAAATTTGAGGATCTAAAAATTCACGTGGGGGATTCAGGACAGCTTGGGAATGCGGGGCATTTTAGAAAATTAATTCAAATGCTCCATGAAGCGGGGGTCCGAAATATTCGCAGCAGTTCTAACGGGCCCTATGAATCTCTCGGAAGTTTTGACGTTGTGGACCCCGACGGATTCACAGACGTCATGATGGGTATGGGCACCACCGAAACTGTGATCGCCGCCGCGATCGCCTGGCTGCGCGGAGGAAATACGAGATTTCGCGCGATCTCCGTCGACAAGATCAATACCCACAAGCCGGAAAATTTTGACGGTCTTTTTAGGCCGACTGCGGCGGAAGCAAGGGCTTATAGGAAAAAAGGGCAACGATTTAGGAAAGTTTATGACTCCGATACGCTTTTCCCCGATCGCAAGATTTTTTATTTTGGCACAGCCGTGACCGATACAAATCTCGCGCCGGGCGGAGGGCCTTTAGGCGTCTATCAAACCAATGGAAAAATTATTACCCAGCATAGAATTATCGACCCTAGCGGAGGGGTTTATTTGGCGGAGATTCAGACGACTGTTATCCCCAATACACCGATGACAAGCGGCGCGCGGATGGCG
>CAZBIH010000220.1:0-2243 GCA_964492015.1 uncultured Planctomycetia bacterium
GAAAACTCGAAATTTTAGTCTATCACTTTCAAATAGAATCTGTCCAGCCATGCCTCTTAAACCCGGATATTGTATCAGACCATGAGCACCGAGTTGCAACAGCTTGATGCAGATAGGCTCGAAAAAAACGCAGACGTACTGTTAAGTCCGTCGAGGCTTTTTTCGAGTCTAGATGCGTCGAGATGTTGTAACGAATGCCATGGGCTGATGCAATATCCGGGTTAAAGGTTAAAATACGGCTCCAGGCTCAAATATCTTTCCCATGAATCCGGAAATATGACCACGACTTTTTTCCCGGGGCCCAAAGCTTTGGCGACCTTCATCGCTCCGAAGCAAGCTGCGCCGCAAGAGATCCCTGCGAAGATCCCCTCTTCCCGTGAAAGCCTTTTGGCCATGCGGTACGCTTCCTGATCCCCCACAGGGATGATCTCATCGATGAGACTGCGGTCCAAAACATCCGGAATAAACCCCGCGCCTATCCCCTGGATCATGTGAGGACCAGGTTTTCCCCCGGAAAGCACACTCGACGTTTTGGGTTCTACCGCGATGATGCGGGTCTTGGGGTCATTCTCTTTCAAAACTTTTCCAACACCGGTGATCGTCCCGCCGGTCCCCACACCCGCCACGAACGCATCCACCTGCCCATTCATATCCCGTAAAATTTCCTTAGCTGTCGTCTTCTTGTGCATCCCCGGATTGTCCGGATTCTTGAACTGCTGAGGCATAAATGCGTCTTTCATCGATGAGACGATCTCCCGCGCGCGATCCACCGCCCCCGCCATTCCTTCTTTGGCCGGAGTCAGCATCACTTCGGCGCCAAAACTCTCGAGGATCTGAATTCTCTCCTGGCTCATCCCGTCGGGCATCACCAAAATAACCTTGTAGTTTTTGACGGCCCCGACGATCGCCAGTCCAATACCGGTATTCCCGCTCGTCGGCTCGACGATGGTCGATCCCGCTTTCAACAAACCTTTTTTCTCAGCCTGCTCGACCATGTTGAGCGCGATCCTGTCTTTTACGCTGGCGCCGGGGTTGTACATTTCAAGCTTCGCGTAAACCGCCGCAGAGTCTTTCTCAACGATCTTGGAAAGCCGAACCATCGGCGTCTCGCCGATCAGGTCCAAAATACTCTCCGCAACCGCGCCGCCGCCCATGTAAAAAACAAACTCCACCTTATCGCCATCCTTTATTTCAGTACCGTCATAATCCAATTTTTGAAGGATGTTCTCATTCACCTCGACCGTCACGAGTTCCGGGCGCACTTTCCATTTGAGTAAAATATCTGAGACAGTGGAACCGGACACGATCTCACTCAGTTTGCCATTCAACATAATTTTGACAAGCTCGGTTTTGGTAGACAAATTAATTCCCTCCGGTTTTATGCCGTGACAATTTCTTCTTCGGTGGCTTTTTCATCTTGTATCTTAAAAGAACGTAAGACAGGTTTCTTCCTGTCAGACAAAGAAATGATGAGATAGCTGACTTCAGGATAAAAAGCTAAACGCACATCTTTTTGCGAAGGATAGGCCTCGCTGGCCACATGAGAATGAAAGATACCGGTCATTTCGATCCCCGCTTCCCTCATTTTTTTAAAAATAATTAACTGCTCTTTGGGGTCCATAAAATAGCTGATGCTGGACTCATCCAGATTCTTCATCGGAAAAAAATGAGAGGTGACCCCTTTTTTTAGATCGCCGGAAAGAATTCCACAAGCCTCATTAGGAAACCCGGCATTCGCGTGCGCGATCATTTCATCCTGGATTTTTTTTGAAATTTTGATCATAAGTTTCTTAGCGATGCAGGCCGCATTCTTTATTTTCAGGATCTTCCCACCACCATCGTCCCGCCCGAACACCTTCTCCCGGTTTGACCGCTCGCGTGCATGGCGCGCAGCCGATGGACGGATAGCCTCTATCATGCAGGCGATTGTAAGGCACTTGGTTGGCTTTGATGTAGTCCCAAACTTGTTTCTCGGACCAATCCGCCAGAGGATTTATTTTGAAAATTCCTCCATGAGCTTCATCGACTTCAATTTTCTGGACCGCCGTTCGTGTGACTGCCTGCTCACGCCGCAAACCCGTAATCCATGCCTTAAGTCCGCTCAAAGCACGATTCAAAGGCTCGACTTTTCGGATACCGCAGCACTCCTTGCGGTTGTCTACCGATTCCCGGAATGAAAAAAATCCTTTTTGCCTCTCCAGCGCCTCGACCTTTGCACGGTCGGGAAAATAAGACTCGATCGA
>CAZBIH010000221.1:0-2211 GCA_964492015.1 uncultured Planctomycetia bacterium
TGTGGCCTATACGAAGAAATATACAATAGGTGGGATTAAAATGGAAGAGGTATTTCGCCTCTATTTTCCAGAGAGCAGAAGACAGAAAACAGATAGACAGAAAATCCATTCCCCACTAGAATAGAAAAATTCGATCACGGACTGTTTTTTTAAGTCAAAAATTTAACGGAGATCTTCATTGCGCCTTCAAGCTTTCTCATTGCTCGCCCCTGATATCAAAGAACTCCTTAAAACGCACGATTTTAAAGCGATCACGGCATCGCTCAAAGAACTCGATCCTGTGGATATCGCCGAGGGCTGGGAAACGCTGTCTCCCCATGAACAGGCAGTCGTTTTCCGAATACTTCCTCGCCGCCTCCAATCGCAGATCTTTGAAGAGCTTGAATTGGAAGGGCAAAAATGCCTGATCAACCACCTTCACGATGAGGGCACACAAGCGCTCTTATCTTCCCTGGATCCGGCGACAGCCTCCCGCTTTGTCCGCCAGCTCCACCCGCGGCTCATGAATAAATTCACTGATCTCATGAAAAAAGAAGATGTCCAGCTTGAGCGCAATGTGAAGTTCCCTCCTGAATCCGTCGGCAGTCTGATGCGTGTGCGCTTCATTACGGTCAATTATAAATGGACAGCCGACCGGGCCCTCGAACACATCCGCATCAATACGCGGCTCAGATACGCTGATGACCTTTATCTGGATACGATTTACGTCGCCGATGAGAACGGCCACCTTCTGGGGCGCGTGTTCCTCAAGGACCTGATCGTGGCTCCCAGAGAGATGGGCGTCAACATTCTCATGTCCCGAGAAAGTCATCCCCTCTCGCCTGAAACAGATCAGGAAGAAGCGGCCAATCTTTTTAGAAAATACAAATTAGAGTCAGCCCCCGTCATTGACGCGGCTCAAAGGCCCATCGGTATCCTTCTGTTCAAGGACATTTTTAAGATCATCCAGCAGGAGACTGAAGAAGATTTTGCCAAGATGGCGGGAACGCAAGCGGGGCTTCTTTCAAAATCCATGCTGCGCATCACCAAAAGCCGTTTTCCCTGGCTGGTCATCTCCTGTCTTGGTTATTTCGCCGTCGGCTGGGTGATCAAAAGCCATGAAGATACGATCGCCAAAGTCATCGGCCTTGCCAGCTTCATGCCGCTGATCGCCGCCATGGGGGGGAATGTCGGTTCCCAGACAGCCATAGCCGTTGTCCGCGGAATGGCGACCGGAGAAGTTAAGAGCCTCGGAGCTCGAGAGGTCATTACAAAAGAAATTTCAGTAGGATTGCTTCTGGGCTCTGTTTATGGGATCGGCGCAGGCCTGGTCGCCCATCTGATCTATGGGGGTCAGTTTGGGTGGCACTTCTCTCTGGTCGTCGGATCCGGGATGTTCGCGTCGATCATCGTGGCAGCAACACTCGGAGCCCTAGAACCTTTTCTTTTTGAGAAGGCAAACATCGACCCGGCCACAGCCACCGGCCCGCTCATCACGTTCTTCGCGGATCTTGCCAGCACCAGCGTCTACCTGGCGATCGCCGCGTTCTTTTTTGGGAAGCTCTAAGAAAAATTAAACGGCGAGGATGTTGTAGCCGCAGTCGACGAAGATGATCTCGCCGGTAATGCCGCGGCTCCAAGAGCTAAAAAGAAATGCCGCGGTGTCCCCTACTTCTTCGGGCTCCGTATTACGCCGCAGGGGCGCTTTTTCGCGGTTAATTTTAAGCATTTCCTGAAATCCGGAAATGCCTCGCGCGGCCAGTGTGTTGATGGGGCCCGCGGAGATCGCATTGACACGGATATTCTTGGGGCCCAAGTCGTAGGCTAAATATTTGACGCTCTGTTCAAGCGCAGCTTTGGCGACGCCCATAACATTGTAACGCGGGGACACGCGCTGGCCGCCGAGATATGTCAGCGTCAAAATGCTGCCGCCTCCCCGCTTTTCCATGAGAGGCACAGCCCTTTGAGAAAGAGACGTCAGGGAGTAGGCGCTCACCCCCAGTGCCGTGTCAAATCCGTCTTTTTTGGTCTGCAAATAATCCGCCGCAAGATCCTCAGCTTTGGCGTACGCGATGCAATGCGCCATGAAATCAAGCCCGCCCCACGCCTCGTCCAATTTTTTAAAAACGCTGTCCACCTGATCTTCTTGCATCGCATCGCAAGGAAGAACTAGAGAGCCGGGAAGTGTCCCCGCAAGCTCCTCAACATTTTCCTTCAATCGGTCGCCCTGAT
>CAZBIH010000222.1:0-2207 GCA_964492015.1 uncultured Planctomycetia bacterium
CGTATTCAGTACGGAGGAAGCGTTAAGGCGGACAATATTGCGGAGCTCATGAAGCAGGCGGATATTGACGGCGCGCTTGTCGGTGGCGCCAGCCTCGACGCCAATGGTTTTTCGGATATCGTGAAGAACGCCCAAGTCGCGGCGTTAAAGTAAAACAAACAAAAGAGGTTCTATGTATATTTTTCTGATGATCGTCCATGTGTTCGTGTGTATTGTCCTCATCGCGGTGGTGCTTTTGCAGGCGGGCCGCGGCGGCGGGTTTTCGGAGATGATGGGCGGCGCCCAGCCCCAGAGTATTTTTGGGACGCAGACCAATACGTTCATGACCCGGGCGACCGAGGTGTGCGCGGTTCTTTTTATCGTGACCTCGCTTTCGTTGGGCATTTTATCTACCCAGCGCGGAAAGTCGCTGATGGAAAAAAGAATGCTTGTGGATACCCTCAAGAGATCCAGCCCTGTTCTGCCGGCGCAACCCAAAGCAGACGTTGTGGACAATGCGGCTGTAGCAGCTGCTAAAGTTGAGGCTGAAGCCGCCCCTGCCAAAGCCTGATCTGAAACGAATCGTTCTTGTATCCCCGCTGATCTTTTTGGCGGGGATATTTTTTTTAGGGGCTGCTCAAGCCACGGATGCGCCCGTTGATGGGGATGCTTTTGTGACATCTTCGATCAGCGAGCCTTCTAACCTCATCCCTTTTTTAGCATCTGACAGCGCCTCTCACCAGATCACAGCGCTCATTTTTAACGGTCTTGTCAAATACGATGAAAACCTGGTGCTCACCGGGGACTTGGCGGAGCGTTGGGAGGTCCTGGACGGCGGCCTGCGTATCCTTTTTTATCTGCGAAAGAACGTGCGCTGGCAGGATGGCGCGCCTTTTACCGCCGAAGATGTAAAATTTACTTACGAGAAACTCACGGATCCGGCTCTGCCGACGCCCTACGGCGGGGATTTTGAAAAAGTAAGATCCGTCACGGTGCTGGATCCTCATACCGTGGAGGTGATCTATAAAGAGCCGTTTTCTCCGGGCCTTGCCAGCTGGGGAATGGGGGTCGTACCTAAGCACCTTTTGGAGAAAGAAAACCTGATGAAGACGGATTTTACACGCCATCCGGTGGGGACAGGGCCCTATATTCTGAAAAAATGGAATACGGGCCAGTCGCTTGAATTGCGGGCGAACCCGGATTATTTTGAAGGCCGGCCTCATATCAGCCGCTACGTGTACCGAGTGATCCCCGACCAGACCACAGGATTTTTGGAGCTTCAAACCGGCAACATCGACATGGCGATGTTGGCTCCGCTTCAGTATCAAAAGGAGACCAACAGCTCTTTTTTTCAGAAAAAATTTCAAAAGTTCCGCTACCCGAGCTTCAGCTATTGCTACCTTGGCTATAATTTAGAGCACCCGTTCTTTTCGGATGCGCGTGTCCGCAAGGCGTTGGGATTAGCGATCAATAAAAATGAAATTATCGAAGCGTCGCTTCTGGGATTGGGGAAGGTCTCTACGGGGCCGTTTTTGCCGGGGACTTGGGCTTATAATCCCGGAGTGAAAGAAACTGCATTCGACCCGGAGGCTGCTCGCGGACTTTTGAAAGAAGCCGGATTTGCCGATGCGGACGGCGACGGGATCCTTGAGAGCAAAGGAAAGAAGTTCTCGTTCACGGTTTTGACCAATCAGGGAAATGATCAGAGAAGAATGGCGTGTGAGATCATTCAGAAGCGCTTGAGGGATGTCGGCGTCGAGATGAAGATCCAGACCGTGGAGTGGGGCACCTTCCTCAAAGAATTTATTGATAAGAAAAATTTTGAGGCGGTGATGTTGGCGTGGCAGTTGTCGCGGGACCCGGATATTTATGATATTTTTCATTCGTCTAAGACGGGGCCGGGGGAGTTCAACTTCATCGGTTATAAAAATGAAGAGGTGGACCGTTTGCTCGAGGAGGGCAGAAGGGAATTTGACGAGACCAAGCGTGCGGCGGTCTATCATCGCGTGCACGAGATCCTGGCGGAGGATGAGCCGTACACGTTCCTGTATGTGCCGGAGGCTCTGCCGGTGGTTCATCGGCGGTTTCGTGAGGTGCGGCAGGCTCCAATTGGGATCGGGTTTAATTTTATTCATTGGTTTGTGCCAAAAAATGAGCAGAAGTATAAGGTGGATGAGGTGCGCGAGTGAGCGTAATTGCTTTTCGAGCCGGCGTTCGTTTTGCCCCTC
>CAZBIH010000223.1:0-2204 GCA_964492015.1 uncultured Planctomycetia bacterium
CGGGACTTGGAACCGTTCCGCTCAACCGCGCGGCGTGTTTAGTGGGTTTCGTTTTTGGAGGCTTGGTTTTTTGTGGGGCTTCCCCTGAAATCTCTACGGCGATCTGATCAATGAGCGCCTGACGGTTCCCTTTACTCGCTTTGACCAGGTGGCGGCCCTTGCGGGATAGTCTCATACTCATAACCTTGCCGTCATAAGTGCCGAAACCGTTGAAAATATCGGCCGGAACTTTTTTTGATATGATCCAGCCTCTCTTCTGGAGGAGTTTTCTTAGATTGTTGAGGTATACGGTGTCCGTATCGAATTTTTCACGAGCTTCTTTGGGCCCGATGAATGGGTGTGATCGATCCGACATATAGATCATCATATCCGCAAGCATCGGCGCATTGTTTGCGGCCCAGGTTTTGATCTTAGTGCCAGCCAGCTGAAGTGTTTTGGAACTTATTTTTTCTCTTATGAGATTTTCAAGCTGGTTTAAGGTTGAAAACGATTGGTCGGAGATAGTCTGATATCTGGGCGTCAAGTACGGCCCAAGGTATTTTTTATACCGCTCAATATCTGAGAACTTGTGCTGGGCCAAGACGATGGAAATTCCTACCTGACCGTGGGTGGTCTCATTGCGTAGCCTTTGGTACAAGTCTGCCGGATCGCTCGAAATTTTAATATCGGTGAAGCCGATATTCCGCAGGGCCTGCACCATTTCAGCACGTTTCGTTTCATTTTGATGGATCACGGCAGCCACCGAGTCCTTGGCAATGGCCCTGACAGACCTGCCAGAAGAAACCCCCGCCAACCGCGCGCCTCGGGGAGTCGGAAGCTTGGTGCCACGGTTTCTTTTACGAAGTTCCTTCTTAGCAAGGCTGACGATAAATTTAGCGGCTTGGACTTCACGCAGCTCTTGCTTGCTCCAATCCATTGAATCTTCGGTCTCATGATAAAGCGTCGAAAACCTCGAGATGGGCAATGCTTCAATCAAAACCATCTGGGAAGCCCACAGTTTGACAAACTTTTTGTCCAGGTTTGTGAAATAAGTTTCGAAAAATAGCGTAAGGAGTCGACGAATGGATGGAGCTGCTTGCCAAAAAAACGGGCGCTCCGCCGCTGTGCCATATCCCAAAGTCCTCCTTCTATATGACATTAGGGTGTCCATAAATTCAATCTTAACATTGAGGCCGTTCAATCCTACGCCGAGTTCTTTTACAACGCGCGGGTTATCACTGGGCCACTTCTGACTCTCCAAAAAGGTTACATAATCCGCGTTGTCCAGCCATTCCTCATTATCCGCTTCTTCTCCGGCCAAATTAAAATCTTGGAAACCTACGGTGGACTTATGAAGTCCGAGGTTTGTCTTGACTGCTTCCTGCAACGCCATTTCGTGAACTATCATCTCCATCCACTCATGAGGTGAAAGAACTTTAGACGACTCAATAGCGCCCGTGGCGGCCAAAGCCCGTGAGACGCGCTTAAGAGGTATTTCCAGTATTGGATGGGTCTCAAGGATCTGAGGAAGCTTGGAGAGACGGTGGGGACTCAGATGACGGCTGTAAATAAGCACCGGTTTAACGATCTCGCCATTACGAGACTTGAGATCCGCAGTTGAAACAAGATCTCCATGGTTGTCGATTAAGTATTTCAATTTCCTGTAGGCGAGATAACGAACGAATCGCCCGGGCGTCATTTTAAGGACTGGGGCCTGTTGATGCGCCTTAGTTGCCTCATTTTCTGTCGCAAGGCCATATAAACCATCACGCCGAGCTTTCCAATCCCGATAGGGCCGGCTTCCTTCGCGGCCTAGCTGTCCTACCCCTTTGATACCGAGCCAGGTCCCGTCAGTCAGGGGAAAGAATACCTGTCGATTGTTCGCGACCTTTCCAGATAGAAAGCTGAAAAGCTTTTGACTGGTCCGGTCCGTTACGCCGACCATAATCCGATAACCCTTTCTTGAAAGTTTTTTTGCCACCCGGGGTCGTACCGCGCTGAATACGCTGTACTGTGATAAAAGACTAGGTCCGCCGATTTTGTCCAACGTCTCGCGATCCCCCACTCTAAGAGGTCCAAGCGCATGCGAAGGCAAAGCCGCGACCCACACGGGTCTAAGCGTGGGATCTTCGGACAAAACAGCGGCCACTTCAGGGCTTGTTTCTGTTTTCAGGCCGACGTATCTTTCAAAACCATTTGCGCGAAGATATTGATTCCATTTCGCC
>CAZBIH010000224.1:0-2182 GCA_964492015.1 uncultured Planctomycetia bacterium
TGGGTTATTCGGCCCTGTCCCGGGGGCCGGAGGAGCCTTCCGTATCCTCGGAGCCGATCGAGATCTCTCAAGTGATCTATGAAAAACCCCGGATCGAGAAAAAAGAATCAGCTCCGGCATTTGCGCCACTCAAAAGAAGGCCCGCGGCGAAAGCGGTAAGGTCTCAGCCGGTGAAACAAGCCCCCAAGCCCTCTACAGGGATCCCCGCGAAGCCGCCAATTTTTAAACCCCCGGCCCCCAAGACAGCGATGGATTTTATGACCGATCCGCAGAAGGGGAAGGTGTTCGAAAACTATTTTGGTAAATTGAAAGAAAAGATACACATCAGCTTGCGCCGAACTTACCGGGATGCCGGGGACATGCCGGGGGTGGTGACTCTTTATTTTGTTTTGAATCCCGAAGGAAATTTAGTCCGAGCGGGCATTCTTGAAAAAGATTCTGATGCGGGTGCCAGTCTTCAGCAGACGGCGTTGGATTCGCTCAAGCGCTCGGCGCCATTCGGAGATTTCCCGCCGGATCTGGGAAATGGGCCTGTGGCATTTAGCTTAAAGGTGTATTTTGATGAGTTGCAATGAGTCTATGTTAGGTGTTGCGCCGGGGCCTGCCGCTGCGCCAGCCCATTGCGTCCTCGGCCTCTATCGCCTGCGGGTCAATGGGCGCCCAGGCTCCGCGTCACCCGGCGCGAGTTTAAAGGATCCACTGTGAGTAAAAGATCAAAGCAAGCTAAAATGCCGGTATTGATGGTAGAAAAACAAAAAATATCTCCATTTTTATGGGTAATTCTTGTGCTTGCATTGGGGATCAAGCTCTTGTACTTGAAATTTAGTCAGACAGGCCCGTTTTATGAGCCCCTGCTTTTAGATCCTAAATACTATCATGACTGGGCGATGAGGTTGGCGCAGGGGCAGCGGGATACAGGGGTATTTTACGGTTTGCCGCTTTACCCGTATTTTTTAGCTCTCTGCTATAAAGTTTCGGATGCATCCGTTCTATTTGTCAAACTGGCTCAGATCGCATTGGGGGTCGGGACCCTTTTCCTGGTTTATCAGATCGGCGCGAAGCTTCGTGACGCGCGGGCGGGACTTGTAGCGGCTTTTTTTGCGGCGATCTACGGGCCTCTCTTTTTTCATGAAGGTATTTTTATCCCGGAAGCTTTAAGTGTGCCGCTTTATGCGCTTTCATTTTTGCTTGTCCTTCAATTTCTTGAAAATAAAAATGTAAAAAACGCTGTGTTCTTGGGGGTTGCGGCCGGCCTGGCCACGCTGACCAAAGCGGGTATTTTAATCTTCATGATAGGGTTTTTTGTATTTCTAGCCGCAGGCGCAGTGCGCAAGAAAGAAAAATTCTTAAGCCTTTTGGTGTGCCTACTGATCTATTTTGGAACGCTGGCTCCGGTGACACTTCATAATTGGATACGCGGGGGAGACCGCGTTCTTTTGACGTCCCACGCCGGGTTTAACTTTTACATTGGGAACAATCCCAAGGCCGAGGGGGTTTTTGCGGCGCCTGAGGGGACCGGTTCCAATGTCGACGCGCAGATCGCGGATTCCCGCCTAAGAGCGGAGGCGGATCTGGGGCGTGAGCTCAAACCTTCCGAGATCTCAAAATACTGGGCCGATAAAGCCTGGCAGTTCATCCAGGAAAATCCCGGAAGGTTTGTCGAGCTCTGCGGCCGAAAACTTGTCCTCTTTTTTGACAGCCGTGAGATCTCCGATGTGGATGATTATCAGTTTGGCGCCAATCTCAACGATTTTCTCAAGATCCCCTGGATGAATTTTACCGTACTTGCGCCTCTGTTTTTTATGGGGCTTATTTCTTTGTTTTGGAACCAAAAATATGGCGCGGTAACATTTGCGTGGATCGCTGCGTATCTTGCGGGCCTGGTGACTTTTTTTGTCAATGCGCGCTATCGCTTACCGCTACTGCCTGTTTTTTTCGCGCTGGCGGCGATGGGAACGTTGGATCTTTTTGAGAGCCTGAAAAATTTATCACTTAAAAAAACAGGTTTATTATTGGCAGGACTTGCGGCGGGCGTCTGGATCTCAACGGCGCATCTTGTCGGTACGGATTGGGTGAGGGATTATGTCAACGCGGGGGACGCTCTTTTGGAGAAAAAAGATACTGAGGGCGCCAAGGAATTTTACCGGCAGGCTTTGAAGATACGCCCCGATGCCGCCAAAGC
>CAZBIH010000225.1:0-2173 GCA_964492015.1 uncultured Planctomycetia bacterium
CTTGTCCGGAATTTGCCGGATAAAAAATTATAAAGAAACCGCTGGAAGACGGTGTTTCTGGCAGTAAGAGAGAATTTCTTTATCGTGGGTGATCAGTGTCGCTCCAAGACCGATTGCTGTAGCCAGAAGGATGCGATCCGCGGGGTCTCCGTGAAAGTCAGGGGGCAGTAGGGCACTTTTCAAAGCTATTTCCGGCGTGATATCTGCAGTTCGAATGCCTGGCGCATTGATCCCCTGATAGACCCACTCTTCAAGTCCTCCCGGAAATTCAAGTCTGTTCTTGGATGACAAGAGGGCCACCTCCCATACAGAGATAGCGGATACTCTGATCCTGTTTTCAGGAGCAAGTTTCTCGACCAGGGCCCGAAGCGTGGGCGATACCGCTTTGGAAACACCGCTCATAAGCCAGATCCAAATGTGGGTATCCAAAAGGATCAGCGAGGGTTCTTTAGGCATTAGCGAACCACTCTTCACCGGTTGGCAGGGTAATATCGCCCTTGATAACAGCCTTTCCTTTTAAATAGCCGAATAAGGATCTATTTTTTACGTCTTCAACGGGCACAAGCTTTGCCACGGGTTTACCAAATTTGGTGATGATGATCTCTTTGTGGTACTTTTGAACTTCATCCATCAGGTGTAGGCATTTTGCTTTAAAGAGCCCTGCAGGCATGTCCATAAGACCTCCTATTTATATCTATGGTCATTATACCATGGTCATAATTGAAATTCAAGAGGCTGACCAAGTTAGGGGAGTTGGTTTTGATCTTGTGATATAATGGCCAAACAATGACCGAAAAAGAGATCATCCAAATTTTCAAAAAAGAAAAAGCCCTTCTTGAGGGGCATTTTCTCCTATCCAGCGGACTGCACAGTCCTAATTACATGCAGTGCGCGCTGGTGTTGCAGAAACCCTGGGTTGCCGAAAAACTTTGCAAGGAACTGGGAAAGAAACTTTCCAAATATAAAGCCTCCGTGGTCGTCGGACCCGCTTTGGGCGGCATGATCGTCTCTTACGAATTGGGCCGCGCTCTTAAAACGCGTTCAATTTTCGCTGAAAGACAGGACCAAGTTTTCTCTTTGCGCCGCGGATTCAGCGTCAAAAAGGGCGAGAAAGTCATCGCGGTCGAAGATGTCATCACCACGGGGAAATCCGTGCATGAGGTGATCGATCTTCTTGAGAATGAAGGCGCCAAGGTTGTGGCCGTCGCGTCGATCGTGGACCGCAGCGGAGGCCAGGCGATATTCCGCCAGGATTTTATTTCGCTTCTTCCGATGAATATCAAGACGTACCGGCCCGAGGATTGCCCGCTTTGCCGTCAAGGCAGGATCCCTCTGGCCAAACCCGGCAGCCGTAAACTCGAAGCCAAGGCATGGAGCGCCGCCTAATGAAAAGATCGATCTTTTTTCTCATTTTTATCAGTATCGCGACAGCCTCTCAGGCGATGGGGAATACTCAAGGCCAGGACAATAACCAAAATAATCCCGGGTTGGATCAGGCCAAAAAAGATTATGCCATCTTGCTTCAAAAACTGGGTGAAATGGGCAAGCAGTACAGCCAAGTCACCGCCGAAGCCAAAAAAGTCATCAAGGAACAAGGCGTGCCGGTCTGGGATGATACTTCCGGGACATTCAAGGTCAGCCACGATGTCAATTTTTCCGGTAGCGGGCCATTTTCTCAGACAGAGAAGGAGATCCGATACGTGTTTGAAAAGCCGGGCCTTAAAAAAGGCAGTATTCGGGTCAGCATTGAGGACGACAAGACCCTGCATATCCAGGCATTCAAAAAATCAATAGAAGCCGGCCAGCCGGATGAAGCGGTGGACGAAAAATATGAGCTTCCTGCCGTCGCTGGAGACCCTCGTCCGCAGGCCAAATACGAGGATGGTATCCTCACCGTCACGATCCAAAAACCTCAGTTTCCAAAAAAAACAGTCAGTGTCCCCGTTCAATAAATTTCTAGCCTCAGGGCTTCTTTTTTTTATCCTGCCGTCCGCCACGCAGGCTGATATTGTCCATCTGAAGAATGAGAATAATTTGACGGGAAAGGTCCTTGAAGACAAGGCCGGAACGGTAAAGATCGATGTGGCCGGAAGCCCGGTGGAAGTTTCAAAACTGGATGTTGACTGGATCCTTTTGGGAACGGAAGACCAGATCAACGACCAGCGGAGGGTCG
>CAZBIH010000226.1:0-2171 GCA_964492015.1 uncultured Planctomycetia bacterium
TTAGGGTTGCTGGCGGTGTGGTTCATTGTAAAATTTTTCAAGAGCGATAAACCGCATAGCCACCATGATGGCGACCAACGGCCTTTTGTGGACGGAAGAAAAGGCCAGGGCTGTTTTATCGGCAGGGATCGATTTTATTAAAATTCAGTTGAGCGGCTATACCCAGGATATCTACAGCGTGCAGATCCGATATGGGAATGTTGAAAAATTAAAAGATAATATCCGCATGCTCGCGCGCGTCAATGAGGAAGAAGGGTATAAGGCGGTTATTATGCTCGATTACATTTTATATAACTATAACCGGCATCAATTGGACCTTGTTAAAGAGTTCTGCAAAGAGTTGGGGGTGATGTTGAATATACGCCCGGGCAACCCTAATGGAGGTTTGGAGGATAAGGAGCCGCCGCCGCATCCTCAGCCGCTTCCTTTAAAGATTTCCTGTGACTGGCTGTGGAAGGGGATGCAGGTCAATTGGAATGGGGGATGTCCTCCAGCGCTGCGACGGCGTTGTCTGGAGCAAGTCAGTGCCGTACGCGACATTTCGACCGGGGACCGTCAACGCGCGGGAAGTATGGAACGGGCCGATGGCCCGAAAGACGCGGGCCGTCATGAGGACCAAAGGCCGCGGCGGGATCCCCATGTGTTCGCAATGCGCCCGTACAGGAGTGGCGTTTAAGTGGTAACTCACCGCCGAAATCCCACAAATTTCATTGACAATGATGCAAGAATACCGTACTATATTGCAACATGATAGATAGAACAATATCCCTGCCGCCTAAGTCTTCATTTTTTTTGTTTGGCTCAAGACAAACAGGAAAAACCACGTTAATCCATTCCCGTTATCAAAAGGACATTTGGACCATTGACCTATTGTTGAGCGACATTTTTTTCGCCTATTCTAAAAATCCGTCCCGGTTCCGTCAGGAGGCCGTGGAAAAAATAGAAAACGAAGGGATTAAAACGATTTTTATCGATGAAGTGCAGCGTGTTCCGGCCCTTTTGAATGAAGTCCAATATTTGATGCAGAAATATTCCTGCCGGTTTATTTTGACGGGGTCCAGCGCGAGGAAGCTTAAGAGGGGCGGAGCCAATCTTTTGGCCGGCCGCGCGGTTGAACGGAAGCTTTTCCCGCTTACTTTTTATGAATTGAAGGATCACTTCAAATTGGAAGAGGTGTTGCATTTCGGTTCCCTGCCGGCGGTCATCGGTAGGTCTTCCAGCGAGAAAATGGATATTCTTTCCACCTATGCCCATACGTATCTGCGCGAAGAAATACAATCCGAGGGAATAGCCCGGAATATCGGCGGGTTTTCCAGCTTTTTGGATATGGCGGCCAGCCAATCGGGTGAGATCGTCAGCTTTTCCGCCATCGCCAGGGAATGCCACCTGCCGGTAAGGACGATTCAGTCCTACTATGAGATTCTCGAGGATACTTTGATCGGATTCCGGCTTCAGCCTTACCGGAGGAGCCTTCGCAGGCGGCTTGTGGCGCATCCTAAGTTTTATTTTTTTGATTTGGGAGTCGTGAACGCGATTAATAAACGTTTAACGGGTGAAATGGACAGACAATCCTTTGGCAGGCTCTTTGAACAGTGGGTTGTGCTGGAGACGTATCGTCTGATCGAGTATCAAAAAAGCGAGGCCAGCATTTATTACTGGCGGACCAACCACGGCGCCGAGGTTGATTTGATCATTGAAAAGCATGGAGAAATCGTCGGCGCCTTTGAGATAAAATCTACTCCCAACATCGATGGAAGCCATCTTTCGGGGTTACGTTCGTTCCGTGAAGAAAACCCCAAAGTGCCGTGTCATGTTATTTGTACGGTGGAGAATGCCTTTGAGATTAATAAGGTAAAAATTCTCCCCTGGCAGAAATATTTATCCTCTGTTTCCGGTTTATAACCATAATTTGACGCATAGCGATAATACCAGGTGATGTCATGATCAGATTTGTTCCCCTCTGGAAGTGGTTATTGCGGGAAGAAGGCGTTTTTTCGTGACAATAATCCGGGATAATTTATGCCGCGGCGCGTTAGGAAGACAGTTGTGAATATGGGATCATTTCAGAAACCAAAATATTTGGATGTTTTTATCTTATCCGTATTTACTATTTTGGTCACCCTGCAGCCCTACTTCATGCACGGGAAGATCAATATTTTCGAGATCGGATT
>CAZBIH010000227.1:0-2164 GCA_964492015.1 uncultured Planctomycetia bacterium
CAGTAGATTCTACAGGGTGGGTGTTTTTTGTCAACTATTTTTTGAGAAAATCCTGGTAGGTCCAAACAACCCCTTTTAAAACCAGGCGTTCGTCGATGCGGGTGATGGAATGGCAGTAACGTTTCATAAAATGAGCATAGCCCCCGGTCGCAATCACCAAGGCTTTGCGCAAATGCGTTCGGCGGAGTTCCTCGACGATACGGTCACAGAGCCCCCCGATGCCCACGGTGCAACCCACCCGGATGCTCTCAGTGGTGTCGTGGCCAATAAGCGAGGCTGGATGCGCCAGGCGGATCTTGGGCAGAAGGGCTGTTTTTTGAAAAAGGGCTTCCAGGCTGATCTCAATACCGGGAGCGATGATGCCGCCGAGGTACTCTCCCTTGGCGGAAACCAGGTCAAATGTGATCGCAGTCCCGAAATCTAGGATGATGAGCTCCCTCTGATAGAGCGAGTAAGCGGCGTAAGCATTCAAAAGACGGTCGACGCCGACTTGTTTGGGATTTTTGTAGCGGTTCTTGATGGGCACCGGCAGGTCTTTTCCGATGAGAAAAAAAGGAAGTCCGAGTTTTTGGGAAACCACTTTTTTTAAAACTTGGCTTGCCTTCGGCACCACGCTTGCGGCGATAACATCGGGTTTATTTTTTGAAATATTTTTACGGATAATTCCGGCGGCTTTGGTCCCGATCTCGGGGGTGCTGACACGGAACTCTTTTTTAAGAGCGCCGCCCGTGGAGTACAGGGCGAAATGGGCGCTGGTATTTCCGATGTCGACAGCTAAAATTTCTTTTTTCATGCGGTTGTCCTTAAATGCTGAATATCTCCTGATAAAATACGCTCCTGAAGACCGTTGTCATTGCGTATCCAAAGCGCTCCATCCGCGTCAATGCCGGTGGCCTGTCCTTCGATGCGCCGGTCTAAAAGAGTTGCCGCGACCCTCTGCCCCGTGGTCACCGAGTAACTCTCCCATTCCTGGGCGATCTCCTCGAAAGAGCCTTTTTTGAGCCGCAGAGTATCTGCCTCGATCTCTTTTAATAAAATTTTTGAAAAAAGGACCCGCTGAATATCGTGCCCCGCGATATCCCGCAGTGACAGCGAGCCCGGCGGCAGATCAGCGGCGTCTGAATTGACGTTGAGTCCAATTCCCACCACGACAAAATTGATGCGGTCGGACTCCGCGCTCATCTCTGTCAAAATACCACCAACCTTTTTATTTTGATAGTAAATATCGTTGGGCCACTTAATACCGATGGGTTTGCCGGTGATCTGGCGGCATGCGCGGACAATGGAAACGCCCGTCACCAGCGTGACACGCGAGATCTGCGAGGGCGCAAGCGTGGGTCTCAAAAGATAGGAAAAAAGGATGGATTTATTTTTAGGCGACACCCAGGAGCGCCCGAGACGGCCACGGCCTTTTTTTTGATGCTCTGCGAACACTGCCGCGCCTTCTGGCAGGCCGTTCTCACCCATTTTAAATACGGTGTCGTTGGTTGAATCCAGACTCTCGTAAGAAAAAACAGGTTTTCCTATAAATTTGGTTTCCAAGCCGTCTGAGATCTCATCGGCAAAGAGTTTGTCGGGGATCTTGGTGAGCTGGTACCCCAGATGTGGCTGGGCGTCGATCTCGTAGCCCAGCGAGCGAAGCGCCTGGATCTCTTTCCAGATCGCGGCGCGAGAGACACCGAGTTTTTTGGAAATATCTTCCCCAGAGACGGATTTTCCGGAGGCTTGTTTCAAGTAATGAAGGACTTCGTCGTTTTTGTTCATTGATTCTTGACTCTCTTGGGCCGGGGCGCTTTCTCCGGTTTTTCTTTTTCAAATTTATTATGGATCTTTTTAATCTCATCGCGCAGGCGGATAGCGCGCTCAAAATCCAGATTCTTGGCCGCCTCTTCCATTTCACTCTCAAGATCGCTTAACACCTGGAAAATATCCGCGTTCTCATCGGTGACGCCGGAGGCTTCTTGGACGATCTCGCGCGCTTTTTTGATCGATTCAATTCCGTCGCGTATTTCTTTTTTGATGCTCGTGGGTGTGATCCCGTTCTTGGCGTTGTATTCCAATTGCTTTTTGCGCCGGCGTGTCGTCTCGTCCATGGTTTTACGCATGGATTCGGTGATCCTGTCCGCATAAAAAATAACGTACCCGTTGATGTGACGCGCGGCGC
>CAZBIH010000228.1:0-2157 GCA_964492015.1 uncultured Planctomycetia bacterium
GCCGCGTGTTAGGTGTTAATTCTCTGCGAGCTTTTCTGCCTGTACTACCAAGCCTTCCAAAATTTTAAGTCCGGATTTCCAGAAATCCTTGTTTTTAATATCCAGCCCCGCTAGCTTGGCGATCTCTTCCGGTTTCTTGGATCCGCCCAGTGAAAGCATCTCAAAATATTTGGGGATAAAGCTTTTAGGATCTTCTTTGTATTTTTGGAATAGAGAAAGGACAAAAAGTTGGGCGAACGCGTAGGCGTAGCAGTAAAATGGCGAATGCACGAAGTGGGGAATATATTTCCATCCATGGCGGTAATTGTCCGTGAGCGTGACACTGGGTCCGTAAAAACCCGCGTTCACTTGGATCCAAAAGTCACTTAAGCGTTCAGCTGAAAGCTCGCCTTCTTTTAATCCTGTCTCGTGCGCCAGAAGTTCAAAATCAGTCATCGTGATCTGGCGGAAGACAGTGGCGAAGTTGTCGTCGATCTTTCCGCAGAGAAGGGCCAGGCGTTTTTTAGGATCAGTCTCTTTTTCCAGGATCTTTTCAAAAATAAGCATCTCACCGAAAACGGACGCGCACTCGGCCATCGTCAGCGGAGCGTCGGATTCCAAAATTCCCGAACGGCGTGCTAAATATTGGTGCATGCCGTGACCCAGCTCGTGGGCAACGGTCATCACATCGCGCAGACTGCCGGTATAATTCACAAGAATGTACGGATGAAGCGCCGGCGTGGTCTGACAGCAGAATCCGCCGCCCTGTTTGCCCTCGCGGACCTCAGCGTCGATCCATTTTTTGGTGAAGAATTGCTCCGCTATCTTGCCGGCTTCGGGAGAAAAGGCGTTGTAGCCTTCCAGCACGATGCGGCGGCATTCGGCAAAATCGATTTTGACCTCTTCCGCTTCGACCGTGGCGTAGCGGTCGTAGTCGTACATGGTTTCCAACCCCAACAATTTTTTCTTGAGCGTGTAATAACGCTGGGCCAGAGGATAGGCGGCGTGGACGCTTTGGATCAGGTTCTGCACACTGTCAAAATCAATTTCATTGGAAAGATTCATCGCGTCCATCGGGTGTTTGTAGCTGCGGATCTTAAGCGACGCGCGGTGGTCGGCCAGGATCATGTTGAAAATATAGGTCAGAAGATGCGTGTTCTGCGTGAGCCCCTCAGCGAGACTGGCGGAGGCTTTTTTTCTTTCTTCACGGTCAGCGGAGTGAAAAATGGACAGCACTTCGCCCTCAGTTTTTTTGACGCGCTTGCCTTCACTTTCGATAAAAAAGGGAATGTTGTTCATCACTTCGTCAAAAAGGCGCGAGAACGCGCTGCCGGAAGTGTTGGACTTGATGGACATGATCTTTTCTTCGCCCTCCGCGAGTGTGTGCGGCGCCCAGACGCGCATTTTTTCCAGAAAATGGCGGTCATTTTGCACGGAGGGGTCGTTCATCAGGCGGTCGGCGATCTTCGCGTCGAGTTTGTTCCAGGTGACCTCAAAAAATAGAAGATGAGCGTTGATGTCGGTAACGGTCACTTGAATTTTTTGCATGAACGCGCCGATCTTGGCGTCGTTGGTCTTTCCGGCGAATGATAAATGGGAAAATACGCCAGGCTTGGTCAGGAGCTCAACAAGCTCTTTGTAATCTTTTAAAAGTTGAGCAAGAGGAAAGGAACTTTTTTCATCGAGGGACGCGAAAAGCGGCTTGTATTTTTTTTCAAAATCCAACGCTTTAGTTTGGGCCAGGGTAAGGTCGGATTGAATTTTGGGATCGTCGATCGAGGAATAAAGGTCCGACAAGTCCCACCGAATATCTTTCGCGAAGTTTTCAGGCATGGAGTCTCCGTAAGTCGGTAATTTTACCACATAGAAGACAAGTCAGGCACATTGTTAGCCGATAGCAAAAATGTAGAAAATATAACCGACGAAAATCGACCCCTCTGTCGTCTAGTAGGGTAGAAGAACATATAGAGGGGTCCTATGTCCAAGAGCATTGAATTAATACATAAAAATGGTATACTTTTAATATGAAATTTGAGTATGACATGGCCAAGTCCATACTCAATAAGTTCAAGCACGGCATCACACTGGGAGAAGCGCAGGGAATATGGGGTGCGCCGCATATTCAGCTGGCGGCGCGGCCAACGAATGAGCCAAGGTTCATTATTGTAGGAAATCTTA
>CAZBIH010000229.1:0-2147 GCA_964492015.1 uncultured Planctomycetia bacterium
TTCAACGCACTCCCCGCTTTGAACCATGCCACCTGCTCCTGAGTAAAGGAGTGTGTGAGTTCCGCAGTGTCGGTCGACTGATCGGCGTGCTTGAGGGTGAGTTTTAAATTTTTCCCGGGCGCAAGGTCTTTCAACCCAGCAATGGAGAGCTTATCATTCTCGCGGATCTTTTCGTAATCCGAGGGATTTGTGAATCTTGCCGCCAGAACCCCTTGTTTTTTCAAATTGGTCTCATGGATACGGGCAAAACTTTTGGCGATCACCGCTTTAGCTCCAAGAAATCTCGGGCACATGGCGGCGTGTTCTCGGCTAGAGCCCTCGCCGTAATTCTCATCTCCAATGGCGATCCAGGCGGTGCCGTTCTTTTTATAGTCCCGCGCCACAGCAGCGGGCGTTGCCTCTTCCCCATTTTTAAGCCAATTCTTCGCAGTGCCCGGTTTGCCGGTGAACGCGTTGTTGGCGCCCAAAAACATATTGTCAGAAATTTTATCCAGATGGCCGCGGTACTTCAACCACACGCCCGCGGGAGAAATATGATCGGTCGTGCACTTGCCTTTGGCTTTCAAAAGCACAAAGAGATCTTCAAGATCTTTTCCGTCCCAAGCTTTGAAAGGCTCCAGTTTTTGCAAACGATCGCTGGTGGGACTGATCACCACATCTTTATTTTTTCTCTCACCGGCCGGAAGCGGCGCGATAAAACCCGCCTCTCCGGGCGCGTAGCCTTTGGCGGGCAGTTCATCACCCGTCGGAGCTTCGAGCAATATCTCGCGGCCGTCCGGCGTTTTTAATTTATCCTTGAGAGGATTAAAATCCAACCGCCCTGCGATCGCGTAAGCCGTCACGATCTCCGGCGAGCCGATAAACGAAAGCGTCTCCGCGTTGCCGTCGTTGCGCGCGGGAAAATTACGATTGAAAGAACTCACGATCGAATTGGACTCGCCCTTCTTGATGTCATCGCGCTTCCATTGACCAATGCACGGGCCACAGGCATTGGCGAGCACCGTACCGCCGATGCTCTCGAGAGCCTGAAGCTGTCCATCACGGCGGATCGTGTTCTGAATTTGATCCGAGCCGGGTGAAATTAAAAAGTAGCTGGCCGATTTGAGTCCGGCCTTCTTGGCTTGCGTAGCGACGTGGGCCGCGCGACCGATATCTTCATAGGAAGAATTGGTACAGCTTCCGATGAGCGCCGCTTTGACAGCCACAGGATAACCCTTCTCCTTCACCTCTTGCGCAAATTGAGACACTGGCCGCGCCAGATCCGGTGTGTGGGGCCCGACAATGTGAGGCTCAAGTGTCGAGAGATCGATCTCAACAACTTCATCGTAATATTTTTTGGGATCCTTTTCGACTTCCGGATCCGCAACGAGAAATTCCCGGTACTCATCGGCAAGCTGGGCAACACCCTCACGCTGGGTCGCGCGAAGATAGGTCGCCATGCGGTCATCATACGGAAACACCGAAGTCGTGGCTCCGAGCTCAGCGCCCATGTTAGTGATCGTGCCTTTGCCGGTACAGCTCAAAGATTTCGTTCCGGGCCCAAAATACTCGACAATTTTATCCGTGCCGCCTTTGACGGTGAGAATGCCGCAAAGTTTTAGAATCACATCTTTCGCGGAAGTCCACCCGCCCAAAGTACCGGTCAATTTCACACCGATCAACTTGGGGCACTTCACTTCCCAGGCAAGGCCGGCCATCACATCCGCCGCATCCGCTCCGCCGACGCCGATGGCCAACATTCCCAAACCACCGCCATTAGGTGTGTGAGAATCTGTTCCAATGATCAGAGCCCCCGGGAACGCATAATTCTCAAGCACCACCTGGTGAATGATCCCGGCACCCGGTTTCCAAAAACCCATCCCATACCTCGCCGCCGCCGAACTTAAAAAATCATACACTTCACGGTTCACATCAAGCGCGTTCTTCATATCCTCCGCTGCGCCGCTTCGCGCCAGAATCAAATGATCGCAGTGTATCGTCGACGGCACCGCCACCGTCTCCCGCCCCGCCTGCATAAACTGCAAGATCGCCATCTGCGCCGTCGCGTCCTGCATCGCCACACGGTCGGGCCTCAAGACTAAATAGCTCTCGCCTCTTTTAAATTCCTGCGAGGAAATTTGATCCGCATGCGCCGCCAGAATTTTCTC
>CAZBIH010000230.1:0-2147 GCA_964492015.1 uncultured Planctomycetia bacterium
TTCCTCCCTCGCTGATGGCCTCGAGGAATTCACTTTCCGATGGGACCGCCGCCAACCGCGCGCCCTGGGCTTTTGGCCCCTGCTTCATATAAACAGTTGCTCCGAGCTTGAACGGTTTATAACCGGCAACTTCCAATATTTTGATCAAGCGGTCTTGAGACATTGCTCTCGCCGGATCGATGCCGTCATTCATCCGGGCCATGAGTTTGATCAAGCCTATGGGCTTTTCTTGATTTTTATCCAAGAATTCTTTCAGGCGGCGCTTCGTTTCGGTATCCAAGCCTTCCCACAGATCATGCCTGTGATTGAACTGTCCCGTATTTGATAAATGATGTTTGACAATGGCATCTTCCCTGGTCACTTGGACATCCCTGGCAGCCTGTATGGCAATCGCCACTTGTCCGGGTCTCCACTCCCCCTTGCTTGGACCGATCACGATCTTTGGATCAGAGCTAATGAGACGATCCTCTGTATCATTAATTTCAACCACCTGCCATTCAGACCCCCTTTCGATCATCAACTTGACCGTCCGTGGTCTAGAATCAGCATCGTATGACATTACGGTCACACGAAGAGGGCCAATATCAATGGTCCCGTTTCTTTTCCGAGACAGAACCAACGCCAACCGCGCCCCAGGAGCTTGACGCAGCTGATCGGCGTCCAATCTTTCAGCGTCTTGTTTGCCTTTCAGGGTCAGGAGGAAAGATCGGCTCGAAGGTTGTTTATCGTCCTGAAATAAACCTTTTCTGGTCCATTCGTCTAAAATAGCGGCTAGGCTATTCATTTTCACGGGAACGGCTCCCGGAAATTGTTCTTCAATAAGCGCTCCGATTTCCGCTACTGTTTTAAAATTCTTTCCTTTGTAATGAGGCAGCATCACTGCCAAAGCCAAATTTCTCAAATAAGCGGGAGTGTAGTCCGGCCCGCGCGCCGTCTTTTCCTTGACGGAAAGCGCGGCTCTCAACTTTTCAATAACATCAGCCTTGATCGCAGGCACATTCGGCCGAACAGACGGCATCGCGATCGCGGTCACGCCTGACATCCCCTCAAAACGGGCCAAGGAAGTCGCTTGTGTCCCGGCCGTATAAACCACGAGGATCTTATCCGGAGATTCCGTTTTAACAAGCCCGGCGATAAAAGGCTCAAATTTTTCCCTTGTAAGAAGATAGTGAAATGATCCTTCCGTAAGCGCTCCGCCTTTTGAAGCCTCCAAGAGAGCCTCCTGAAGATTGTTCGCGTCTTCCTGTTTATCGGCCAGTGGATCGGAAATGACATTCTCCGGGTATCCCAAAACCACCACACGCGAAATCCCTTTTAAAAACTGGAGTGCAAAATCTTCGCTGGCCTTCTTTGTTGCCAACCGCGCGGCCTGCGCTCTCGCTTCCACACCAGAAGGCTTCAAACCGAGAGCGTAGGAGTACCTCTTAATAGTGGGAGGGTCATCAGGCCAATAATCAATACCAGGGTTGGTCTCTTCACTCGAAATCAATAGAGAACCCCGTACAAGAAGTTGAGAAGAACTCTTGGAAGTTGCCGCCTCAAGAACATAATCCTCAATGGTTACGACCGCCTCACCCTCCGGAGCTAGATGACGGGACAGATCTACCAGTGCTTCTTCCGCTTGATCAACACTCCAAAAAGCGCCTTGTCCGATATATTTTCGACTCACGCTCGATGGAACCGGCATATGAAATATGACCAGGTCGAACAGTCCCTCGTCGGCCACAGGCACGAATAAACTTCCTTCTCTCACGTCAACCCGGGAAACATTTATTGCCGCACTATTCAATAAAAGATTGTCGGAAACGCTTGCAACCGCCCTCGGGTCCCGATCCGTCGCAATGATTTTAGCTTCCGGAAATTCTTTCAGGACCTCAAATATCTCCCATCCGGTGCCCGCGCCTAGGATCAAAGCCCGTTCTACATTTCTTCCTGTGCCTCGAATTTCCTTCAATCTTGAGATCAGAAAATCTCTATGTTTGACAGTGCTAACCGAACTGAGGCCACCACGTTCGTATCCATAAACTCCCGGATGCAGATTAAGTTGATAGCCCATCTCGGGCCATTCATTGAACTGTATAATTGAATCCGTCGCCATCCGCGCGCCGCTTGTCATCGGTGTATTGGGGATAACAGTCGTCTGAATC
>CAZBIH010000231.1:0-2117 GCA_964492015.1 uncultured Planctomycetia bacterium
TCCGTGACAAGAAGCGGAGTCATTTCCGATACGTCCTTGTGTCCCAGTTTCTTCAGAAAATTTTTGATCAGGTCTTCCTCAATATCCGTACAGCGGTCATGCTCCATCGTGCCGCAGGTCACCTGCCCGCCCGCGATCATGCCGTGCCCGCCGGCCGTTCCCCGCTTGCCGATGAGTTGTCTCAAAAATCGCCCGGCGTGCCCGTGAATATTGGTCGTGCGGATGGAAACAATAATGCGGTTTTGAAAACGCCCCACACAGATGGACCAGGAGAGCCTTTCGCCGCGCAGCATGAAATCAGCGATGAACGGAATAAAATCCGGGTTCTCCACTTCTCCCAGAGAGGTCGCGATCGCGTTTTTATAAATGCGGCTCTGATGCAAAGCGCGGTTCAAGGTGATGAAATAATCCCGCGGAAGCTTCGGATGCTCAATGCTGGCTAAAAGTTTTTTGTTGGAGAGAGGAAAAAGCGCCAGGTAGGCCTGAATGTCCGTCTCACGCGCTTCGCGGCCCAGGTCTTGGGTTTCCGAACTGATCCCGTAAGAGAGCGCTGTCGCAAGCTGAGTGGGTATCTCCAATCCTGAGGCCAAGAGATATTCGGTCAGGATCGTAGCGGTCGCGCCATACTCAGTCCGGATATCCAAATAATCCGCGCGCGTGGTCTTGCGGAGGGAATGATGGTCGATGATAATAACGGGTTTTTTGGTGCATTTAAACGAGCTGTTGCCCGTCTTCGGCTGCATATCGACGAAAGCAAAATCGGTGCCGCGTTTTAAGTCGCTGTCGGAAAGTTGTTTGACGCGCAGTTTGAGCACCCGGATCATCGCGCGATTCTCGGCGCGGCCGACGATGCCGCCATAACGCACCACGGCGGGCACTTTAAAACGAGCCTTCACGATATAAGCCAGGGTCAGGGCACTGGAAACAGAATCCGGGTCGGGATTGTCATGCGTCATCACGACAAGGCGTTTGGTATCCTTCAGCGCCTCGCCGATCTTCTCAAGCCGTTCCTGATAAGCGCCGAGATCTATTGTCATCTAGTACTTGGGGCAGGACGGATCGATCTCTTGCGACCAGGCATCGATGCCGCCGACGAGATTTTTTACTTTTTTGAAACCGATCTTTTGCAGAAGATCCACCGCCTTGGCACTGCGGCCGCCGAAGTGGCAGTTGACCACGATATCATCCGCGGTATCGAGCTCGCTGACGCGTTCCGGCAAAGTTCCCAGAGGAATGAGTTTAGATCCGGGGATCTTGCAAATATCGTATTCATTGGGCTCGCGCACGTCCACAAGCGTGAATTTGTCCTTGTGGTCCATCTTGGATTTTAATTCTTTGACCGTAATTTCAGGAATACTCACACCGGCTCCGTTCTTTTTTTCCTCGCCGCGGGTCAGACCGCAAAAAGCGTCATAATCGATGAGCTCCTTGATGGTCGGATTTTCGCCGCAGACGGGGCATTTGGGGTTTTTACGAAATTTGACTTCACGAAAATTCATTTTGAGCGCGTCGTAGAGCATGAGTCGCCCGATCAAGGGTTCGCCCTTCCCTATAATTAATTTCACAACTTCGGTCGCCTGAATCACACCGATGACTCCGGGAAGAATTCCCAACACGCCTCCTTCGGCACAGCTGGGAACCATGCCCGGCGGCGGCGGCTCCGCGAAAAGACAGCGGTAGCAAGGACCCTTGCCCGGATAAAAAACCGTGGCCTGCCCGTCAAAACGGAAAATACTGCCGTATACAAAAGGTTTGCCGGTAAATACGCAGGCGTCGTTGACAAGATAGCGCGTCTGAAAATTGTCCGTGCCGTCGAGCACCATGTCATAGTCCTTCAGGATCCTTAGGGCGTTTTCTTTGGTGAGACGCTCGTTGTAGGTGACAACTTTGACGTTGGGGTTGATCCCCAGAAGGCGCTCTTTGGCAGATTCTACTTTGGGCTTCCCGACGCTGGCAGTGCTGTGAATGACCTGTCTCTGCAAATTTGAAAAATCCACCACGTCAAAATCAACCAGCCCGAGAGTCCCGACACCCGCGGAAGCCAGATACAAAGCAGCCGGCGAGCCAAGCCCTCCGGTGCCGATCATGAGCACCCGGGCGGCTTTCAATTTTTCCTG
>CAZBIH010000232.1:0-2102 GCA_964492015.1 uncultured Planctomycetia bacterium
TCGCGAATCTTTTTTTCGAGTCTTCCACGCGTACGCGTACGAGTTTTGAAGTCGCGGCCAAGCGCCTTTCGGCGGATACGATCAATTTTTCTTCTAACGGATCCAGCACTTCCAAAGGCGAAAGTTTGAGTGATACGGCTAAAAATATCGAAGCGATGCAGGTGGATACGATCGTGATGCGCCATCCTTCTTCGGGCTCGGCCGAATATCTGTCAAAAGTGGTGAAGGCTGGCGTCATCAACGCGGGCGATGGCATTCATGAGCATCCCACTCAAGGACTTTTGGATATTTTTACGATCAAAGAAAAAAAGAAAAATATTTCGGGCCTCAAAGTCTGCCTCATCGGGGACATTCTCCACTCGCGCGTGGCGCGGTCCAATATCTGGGGCCTCACGAAGCTCGGCGCGAAAGTGACCGTGTGCGGCCCGCCGACATTGATCCCTCGTGACATCGAGAAATTGGGTGTCAGCGTCGATTATGATATTGATAAGGCGATCAAGGACCAGGACGTCTTGAATATTTTGAGGATACAACTGGAACGGCAATCCGGCGCCTTTTTCCCCTCTATCCGGGAATATGCGGCGGAGTATGGAGTCTCTATGGAGCGTATGAAAAAAGCAAAATCAGACGTCATCATCATGCATCCTGGGCCGATCAATCGCGGGGTGGAATTGGCGGCGGAAGTCGCGGACGGACCCAATTCTGTGATCCTGGAACAGGTGACCAATGGTATCGCGGTGCGCATGGCGGTACTTTTTTTAACGACAATGGTAGAAAGATGAATGTCATTTTAAAACGAGATCTCTCGCTTCGCTCGAGATGACAAATAGAGGACATATGAAAATTTTAATTAAGAATGGCCATGTGGTGGATCCTAAAAATAATATCGATCATCCGATGGATATGTTGATCGAGGGAAATAGGATTAAAAAAGTTGCTAAGTCCATATCTGAGAAAGCAGACAAGGAAATAGACGCGAAAGGAAAAGTTGTCTGCCCGGGCCTCATCGATCTGCATGTGCATTTTCGCCAGCCGGGCTATGAGTACAAAGAAACGGTGGAGACGGGGCTTCGCGCGGCGGTGAAGGGCGGTTTCACAGGCGTCTGCCCGATGCCGAATACCAATCCGATTTCTGACCGCCGTTCGGATATGGAATTTTTGGTCGGCGAAGCCAAGCGTCTGAATCTTGTCCGTGTCTGGCCTGTTGGAGCGGTGACGCTCAAGCAAGAGGGAAAAGAACTCACGGAATTCGGAGAATTGAAAAAAGGAGGAGCCGTGGCGCTTTCCGACGACGGCCGACCGATCACCGATTCCAATATTTTGCGGCGTGCTCTGGAATATTCCAAAAAATTTGATCTTGTGATCATGGTCCACTGCCAGGACGAGGGACTTTTCTGCGACGGCTGTATGAATGAAGGATTTATCTCGACCAAGCTCGGGCTTCCCGGAATTCCCGTGGAAGCGGAGAGTGTCGAGGTCGCGCGCGACATCCAGTTGGCGGATTTGACCGGCGGCAGGCTTCATTTTTGCCATATCTCGAGCAAAAAATCGCTGGATCTCATTCGCCACGCCAAAGCCAGCGGCTCGCGCGTGACCGCGGAGACTTGCCCGCATTATTTTCACCTGACGGATGAATCGATCTTGCATTATAATACGTACGCGAAAATGAATCCGCCGCTTCGTACCGCCGAGGATGTGAAGGCGATCAAAGCGGCTCTTGCGGATGGAACCATCGATACGATCGCGACGGACCACGCTCCGCATTCGGAGAATGAAAAGAGCGTGGAATTCGACAAAGCGCCGTTTGGTATCATCGGCCTTGAGACGTCGCTGGCATTGTCTCTGGGAATGGTCGAGGAAAAAGTTTTAAATTTAAGTGCGCTCGTGAGAAAAATGTCTCTGGTCCCGGCGGAAATTTTAAAAATTGACCGCGGACATCTGTCTGAAGGTGCTTGGGCGGACGTGACGATATTCGACCCGAAAGCGGAGTGGACGGTCGAAAAAGATAAGTTTGAATCTAAATCCAAAAATTCACCTTTCCTGGGATGGAAAATGAAGGGAAGGGCGACGGATGTGATCTCTGAAGGCCGACAAGTTTTAGA
>CAZBIH010000233.1:0-2097 GCA_964492015.1 uncultured Planctomycetia bacterium
TAGTTTTCGGCTTTATGATAATTTCTACATCCCGATCTAAAGCATTCAGTAATTCAAAAAGATGATCCAGCGAAAACATGCTGAGTTTACCGTTCACGAGGCAGGAAATTTTTGATTGAGGAATACCGAGTAATCCCGAAGCTTCTTTCTGGGTTAAACGGCGCTCTTTGATGATCTCCGCGACGCGGGACATAATCTGGGCGCGGGCCAGCACTCTTTCGGGGCGCGAAACCCCGATATCCGCAAAAACATTATCGCTTCCTCTGTGGATTTTTTCTTTTGTATTCATGGTCTATTCACCTCTCTTATAATAATCATTGTAATCTTCTTCCGCTGCTTTCAATCTTCGCTGGATCAGATCAATTCCACCAAACCCTTTTAACGGTTTCGCAGCAGTTGGTTTCAATCCCTTCTGAACCTCAAAAAACGCGTAGCCGATATCCTGCCTTGCTTCTTCAGGGAATTCCTTCAGGTCTTCCCTCGATGATCCTATGAAATCTAATTGCTTAAGAGCCTTTACTTCACTCATAATATACCATATTTGGTATAAATAATCAACCGTCAACTCTCCCGGTATTTATTCGTGATCGGCAGGCGCGGCCATCTTCCAGCCCATAAATGACAGGATTACGCTTCAAGGGCCGCCAGCCATTCGCCGGCTTTTTTGACTTTAACACCCTCCAGAAAAAGTTCCCGCTTAAGATTTTTGACGAGGAGGATCGGCTCGGTTTTCTTCGCGAGAAAGCCGCTAAAATGTTTGAGCGCTGAGGTCTCCTCACCTGAAGTCTTGGTCTCAATAAGCCATTGCGGCTGGCCATCACGCACGGTCAAGAAGTCGACCTCCCTTTTCTCTTTGTCGCGCAAATAATGAAGAGCGCATTTTTCTCCGCGGGTATCTTCCAGAAAATGCAGATGCTTCAAAAGAGCGCAGGCCACCGCGTTTTCAAATCTCGCGCCATCATCTTCTTTTATAAAACCGGTATCATAAAAATAAATTTTGGGCTGTTTTAAAAGGCTTCGGGCGATGTTACGGGAATAGGGCGTCACGATAAAAAGAATGTAAAGGCTCTCCAGGACATTGACCCATTGTTTAACGGTATGCGGAGAAACTTGCAGATCCCGGGACAGTGATTCAAACGATACCGCGCTTCCGACACAGTTGCGTAATAGTTCAACCAGCGTCTCCAGGCCGCGGATATCCCGAAGGAAAGAAACGTCAAATACATCCTCATGCAAGATACGGTCGATATGCGAACGGCGCCAGCGCTTGGCTTCCGCTTCGCTCCCTTTAAGAAACGGCTCTGGAAATCCGCCGGTTTTCATAATTTTTTCAAGAGTATTATCAGGTGAGTCGTTTCCCTTGAGCTCTGCCACAGAAAAAGGATGAAGTCGAAAATGGTAAAACCGCCCCGCGAGCGAATCACCGCCTTTGCGGCAGGTATCCAGGCGGGATGATCCGGTCACAAGCAGACGCGGCCTTACGCCTTGCGTATCGTAAATCCCTTTAATCCAGCTTTTCCATTTTTTTATCTTATGCAGTTCATCAAAAATAACGAGATCACAATCCCGGCGCCAGGCCTGTTTTCTGATAAGAAGACGATGCTCCCCGCTATCCATATTAAAGTACTCAGAGGTATCCGGATAAAGCGCCCTGGCCAGGGTCGTCTTCCCTACCTGGCGGGGACCACTTAAGAGAACAATTTTATGTTCCAGGTCTGCTTTAATTTTTGCTTCAAGTATTCGTTCCATTGTTACAATTATGCATTATACTGCAGAAAAGTCAAGACTAAAATAACATTTACTGCAGAAAAGTCATATTAGGCGCACTGGCTATTCTCAACTCTCCCGATATTTATTCGTGATCGGCAGGCGCCAGTCTTTTCCGAACGCGCGGGGTGTGATCTTGATCCCCGGCGGGCCCTGGCGGCGCTTGTATTCGTTGCTATCGACCATCGCGATGACTTTTTTGACCAGTTCCTTATCGTTTTTACGCGCCATATAGGCCAACGACCGGTGTTCTTCCACGTATTCGCGCAGCATTTCATCCAAAATATCGTACGGCGGCAAAGAATCCTGGTCTTTCTGGTTTTCCCGCAA
>CAZBIH010000234.1:0-2089 GCA_964492015.1 uncultured Planctomycetia bacterium
GATTTTAGAGTTATAGCGGAGTTTGTAGCTTCTCTATGATGCACTTATTTAGTTACGTAAAAGTAATATTACACTCTCTATTTCCATTCCCATGGCAACTCCGAGGCTCGAATGCACGACCAGAGAAGCTTTCTGGATCGCCTGAGTTTCCCGGTCGAAGACTTAAGATGTTTTTTGAGATCATCCGTATCCTTGGGGACACCGTTAGCCGTATCGCGCTTGAGCCTGTTCCACACAAACTCATCGGGGTTAAGTTCTAGAGCGTACCCCGGGAAAAAGTACCTATGGATCTTCCCGTGTTTTTTAATAAAGGCTCTGACCGCTTTAGACTTGTGAGAAGCGCCCCTGTCCCAGACAAGGACAAATCCTCTCTTAAGGTGTTTGGACAAGTGCCTGAGGAATCGCAAGACTTCGGCAGTCTTGATATTCCGCAAGGGATGAAAGCTCGCATAAAGCTCGATACGCCTGCCACCGGAAGAGACGCTGATGGCCGAAATCGCCGAGATTTTAGTCCAGCTGCCGGCGACTTTGAGAATCGGAGTTTTACCGACAAGCGCCCAGGTCTTTCGAACGCTCGGCACAAGACAAAATCCGCTCTCGTCGAGGAAAACAAGGGGAAGCTTAAGCCTTTTGGACTTTTTTTATATGCGGCCACTGATAGCGCTTCCAATGAATGAACAGGGGATCTATCTCCTCTGCCTTTTGCGGGGCCATATGTCCGTTGAGACACGGAGCCTCTACCGGGCCGCCGACCATGAACTGCGTCCTGAGGAGAAAAAAAGACAGCGGCGGCTATATCGCGATCTTAAAATCTGCAACGATGCGAGCGGTTAAAGGATGGGGTTTTATTCTTTTCTTCACGAGGATGTAAATTTTTTCGTATATTTTTGACGCGCCAAGTTTTCCAATAACGGCGAGAGGTTCTTTGGAGGGGGCTTTCTTGATCGTGAGAAGATTTAAAGGCGCAATTCCTACCTTGGACAAAACAAGCCTTCGCGCCAACTCCACGTCTTGGATTTCAGCTACAATGTCAGGCCTAATTTTTTGTTCAATAAAGTATTCTTGCAGTGCGTGATGAATTTGGCTGTGAGCCGTCGGCAAAATAAGCGGAGCCCCATGAAGGTCTTTTGGGATATTTTTATACTTTCGGGCTAGTTCCGTGTGGGCGCAAAAAACAATAGGTATTTTCCCTACAAGATGGCTTTCAATTTGCTCATCCAAAGAACCGGCCGGGGTGTCCGTGAGTACAATATCAAGAAAGTTCGTCTTTAATTTTTCTATGAGATTGCCGGTCCTGTCTTCCTGCACATAGAGATATGTTTTGGGGGCGATTTTCAGAATAAATTGAAGAAGAACGTCTAAGAAACTCTTCGGAACCGAATCCGGAGCCCCTATTTGGATACGCATCCGGCCTTTGTGTGACAGATCTCCCAAATTGTCTATCATCTCCTGCCCAGTTTCAAAGATCTCTTTGGCATAGGATAGGATGTTGCGGCCCTCTTCCGTCAGTGTTAAGCGCCTCTTGCCTTGCCGCTCGAAGAGTTTCAAGTTTAAGTAGCTTTCAAACTGTTTAAGCTGTGTGCTTAAAGTCGGCTGGCCCAGCCGCAGCTCTTCGCCGGCTTTTGACACAGAGCCCAGCCGCGCGATCGTGTAGAAGTAGTAAAGGTGGTGGTAATTGAATGGGATCATATATTCTTTAAGTAGATATTGTATATCTAAATTATCCATTTTACTAATATAAGTTTCAGGACGATAATTACCCTACGTTTTGAAAAAAGGGAGACAAAAGAATGGATAACTCAGATTTTACCAGCGGGGCATCTTCCGCTTTGGAGTCTTTTATCGGGGATCTTCAGAAAATGCTTAAGACGGTGTCACGGCCGCCGATGCTGTTGGCGATTGGGGGCATTGCGTTGGTTTTGTGGCTGGCATCGGGGATTTATATGGTCGGCCCCGGAGAACAGGGGGTTGTGAGGCAGTTTGGAAGAATACACTCTCAAACCGGGCCGGGGCTTCGGTATCATTTGCCGCAGCCGATTCAAAGCCGCGATGTCGTGAATGTGGCGGGGGTGCGCAGAGCCGAGATAGG
>CAZBIH010000235.1:0-2039 GCA_964492015.1 uncultured Planctomycetia bacterium
TTTTATCAACCTGGATAATGATATGGATCGCCCGATAACCATAACTGGAGCGTACTCTACGATCTACGACAGACAAGGCAGGAAAAGCGCCGCGCAGCAAGACGGCAACTCTTTCCTGTTCCTGCATATCCGTTACCACGACCCGACAACCAGCAATATCCTGGACCTGACTCAAACGTATGCTCTCCCGATGTAGTTTTTCGATAATAGAACTTGTTGATTTGGCAGGTCGTCCGGTGAGATCCAGGTTACATCGCTCACGGATGATCCGAACAACTTCCTCATATGCTTGGCCAAAAGATCTTCGGTAATCATCAAGTATTCTCAAGTCTGACTCATCAATAGATCCCGTTCGTAAACGGTCTCCTAATCGATCAATTTGTGTCTTGCTTAATTCTGCCATTCGGCACATCCTGCTTTTAAAAAATTCTTGCGGCGCCGCAAAAAATGCCGCGGGACACTCCGGGAGTGTCCGGGCTTAAAACAAATCGGAATGCGTGCCGGTCCGGATGAAATATATGCCGTCTCCTTCGACTTTGTAGATCAAAAGCCAGTCCGGCCCGATATGACACTCCCGATAACCTTTATAATCGCCCTGAAGCGGATGGTCTCTGTTTGCGGCGGGAAGCGGTTCTTCTTTGACCAATGCCCGGATGATATCGTCCAGGATATCGATATCTTTATGGCGCTTTTGCTGAAGCTTGTAGTCCCGCTTGAATTGGGTGGTGTAAAACGGTTTTAACATGCCGTCACTTTTTCAAGTCCTTGAGCATGTCTTGCGCGTTATCAAATCCGCGCAGACCATTTTTTCCCTCAACATCACGCATGGCGCGCAAGGTCCGCGCGTTCGGAATTTTTAAATCAAACGGCAAACCGTTCTCAAGCTCGACGCGGTGGTAAAAAAGATTGATGGCCTCGGAAGCGGTCAGCCCCAGCGCTTCAAAAATCCTTTCAACCTTGCCCTTTAACTTCGGCTCGGTACGGGCCCGGATCATGGCTGTTTTACTCATATGATCACCTCTCATTCTCTGTTAAATCATCCACTTTAAGTGTATCCCAGTCGTGGCACAATGTCAAATCTTAATTCCGTCCCGGGTGAAAATCTTGGGTGTTCTCCGGCGACGTACCCCCCAATATGTGCCATTCCGCACGAATTCAAGATTCTCCAATTTCCGCGGAACGGCGAAAATCTTCCTTCCCTCCCGCCAATTGTGCACCGCGGTGCACAATTCAGCGGTACGCCTCGCGCCTTGAACCCCCTTACGCTTGAGCTACTTTATGAAGGATCTCCGAGATGAAGGTTTGGTATTTTATCCCCAGCTTTTTCGCTTTTTGCTTGATACTTTCCAGGTCATAGCGATTGACCCGAATATTCAAGACCGCGTCTTTTTTCCGCTGTTCGATAGCCGCGACGATCTCTTCATACTCACGACCACGGACTGGTACAAATTCTTCCAAACTTTGCTCAATAGCCATTTCTTCCCTGGTCAATTTTATCTTTCGCATCTTATTTCTCCTTTTTGTAGGTCTTCATCAATTTCCGACTAGGATAGATCGTCTTTAAGAAAACAACATCCCCCTCTTTCACATAAGGAACCGCCCATAAATAACCCCTCCATTCGTACACGAGAATCCTTTGATGCTTCCGAACAGGATGACTGGTGATATCGATAAGCCTGCCTTTGATAATCTCATCAAAGGACACTCCTCTTGTCTTTTTTAATCGCTCACTCTTTAATGGATTCCAACGAAGTTCCATAAAGTTAAATTGTATATACAAATTGTATCATAGATGTCAGTATTTACAAAAGATTTCTTGCTTGTTTGGGGATTCTCCGATAATTACCGCGAACTAACGGTCACCGGTTGATACCGATCTCGAGTGAGCGTGTTAGCGAACGAGAGGTCGGTATCAACAACGACAAGGGATTATGTCGCCAAAGGTTTAATCGGCGGGATGGTTTATCCGTTCCCCGTCACATTTCCAATCGCCCGATACGTAACGTCTAACAAACGCTCTAATTCTTCAACCGACATCG
>CAZBIH010000236.1:0-2026 GCA_964492015.1 uncultured Planctomycetia bacterium
TTCTCATGCTCTTCATACGAATTTTCCGGCTTTGAAAATTTGACGAGCTCTACTTTGTCAAATTGATGCACACGCACCAGCCCCCTAGTATCTTTTCCGTAGTTTCCCGCCTCCCGGCGAAAACAGGGGGTATACGCGGTGTACTTCAGTGGCAACTCTTCTTCTTTTAAAGTTTCATCCCGGTGAAGATTTGTGATCGGCACCTCCGCCGTCGGGATGAGATACAGCTCATCGTCCTTGAGCTTGTACATATCCTCTTCAAATTTAGGCAGCTGCCCCGTCCCCGTCATCGTCGCGCGGTTCACCAAGGCCGGCGGCCAAAATTCCTTGTAGCCGTTCTGTCCCGTGTGATGATCCAGCATGAAATTTAAAAGTGATCTCTGGAGCCTGGCTCCGGCGCCGCTAAATACCGCAAATCCGCTCCCCGAGATCTTGGCCGCCCGTACTGCATCCAGGATTCCCAAGTCTTGGCCGATGTCACTGTGCTCTTTAGGCTTAAATTCCAGCTTTTTAGGCTCCCTCCAGTTGGAAACCACCTCATTTTGACTACTATCGGCCCCAATTTTAACTGATTTATGAGGAATATTTGGTATAATCATCAATAAATCTGTCACTTTATTATTAATTTCACCCACTTTAGACTCTAATTCGCCTATTTTTTGGGAAATTGACTTCATTGAGGCGATGGTCTCTTTGGGGTCCTTTTTATCCTTCAAGAGCCGGCTGATGGCGTCATTGGCCTTATTTTTTTCGGCCCGGAGGGCATCCAGGGATTGAATCCCTTTCCGGCGCTCTTCATCGAGGCGCAGAAAGGCATCAAAATCAAGTTTGGGGGCACGGATCTTAAGGTGTTCGCGGACTAGATCTTTATGGTCGCGTATAAATGCGAGGTCTAACATATAAAACTCCCCCTATCAAACGATCCTGATTAATTCAAGGTACAGCGGTAATTTTACCACATATCCAGTAATATTTTTGCAATCTCCTAGGTCACCCGCGTATCCTACGGGGTGCCATTCCTGCCGGTGTGAAAGTAACAATGCAAAGGCATCTATTGATAATAAAGTCCCCCGACGCTTCCTCACGGGACGGAGTCCTGTTTAAAAATATTTTTCGGAAGGGATATTCTCGGCATCGACAGGAAAAGCAAAAAGATTGACTGAATAGAAAAGCGCCGCCGCTAAAATTACTACGACCTTTTTCATCACCATTTAAAACTCATCCCCGCTTCTACCCGCGATTCTTCGAGGGATTTCTGAAGCCGGATAAAAGCCTGACCGTCTTTTCCAAAAATATCTTTGGTAAGGATAAGCTCGATGCCGAGGGGCTTGCCCTGCTCAGTTTTAAGATTAACCGTAATGCGCTTGCCGTCCGAGAGCGCGTACTCCCCGCCGAAGGTGATGGCTTTTCGAGTCCCATCGGCGTATTCGATCTCAAAAGAAAGCTCCAAGTCATGCGACACCTTCCATTTGCCGAATAGGGCGATCGTCTGGATCTTATGCTTGCCGTTAATCTCAATACCGGCCTGGTATCTGAGTTCTCCTCGTTTTGCGAGGATACTTTTAGTCTGAAAAGCCCCTCTGAAGCGAAAGGCCGAGTCGGAGTCTCCACTCAGCCAATAGGTCAGGCGTTGTTCGTCAGAGATGTCCCAAAAGCCGTGGAAGGCAAGCTCTCTTGTGATCTTTCTTTTCCGCTTGAGGTCTGTCTGTTGATAGGAGTAGACGATCTCGTTGGAATCATTGATCCGCCAGCCGCCTTTGAAAGTCAGGCTGTCCTTTTTCCCCTGTTCTCTTTCTACCTCAAATACGATGCGGTTTTTTGAGTCCAGCTTCCAGGATCCCGAGAGCTTACCCAGGCTTGTGACGATCTTCTGATCGGATTGTCCTTCGGTGACGGAGAGGACGAGGGCGCCGGGCTCTGCCGCGATGATCGAGCCCTTGAATTTGAATTCCTCGTCTTTTCCCTGGGATCTGTACTGGACTTCGTGGTTAGGAGTGAGCTCCCAACGGCCCTTGGCGGAGGCGCT
>CAZBIH010000237.1:0-2019 GCA_964492015.1 uncultured Planctomycetia bacterium
AGATCGCGGGAAAACAGGTGAAGATGAAGACCGAGTTTTTCTTCGAGCGAAACGCCAAGCCGTAACTTTTTTCCGGGTGGTAGAATAGAAAAATGGCCTCCCAAAAGTCTTTCTCCGCGAAAAAAAATATCGCGATCAAGGACATTCAGCTGACGGAAGATTTTGAAACGGCGCTGGAGTTGATGAGGAATGGGGATGAGTGCCAATTCATCACCGGACGGGCGGGGACAGGGAAATCCACCCTACTGCGTTATTTCAGGGCGACGACAGATAAAAATATAGTGGTTTTGGCACCTACCGGGATCGCAGCCATCAATGTCAGCGGGCAGACCATTCACTCCTTTTTTCAGTTCCCGCCGAGATTTATTCAAGAGAGTGAAATTAGGCCCCTCGGAAGAAATAAGTCTCTCATCGAAAAAATAGAGATACTGATCATCGATGAGGCCTCCATGGTGCGCGCGGATGTCCTGGACGGGATCGATCTGTCGCTTCGGATGAACCGTGGCAATCACAAACCGTTCGGCGGGGTCAAAGTGATCCTGATCGGCGACTTGTTCCAACTGCCGCCGGTCGTGGGCCAGGACATGAACGGATTTTTTGAGAAAAAATACACCAGCCCCTTCTTTTTCAGCGCGCGCGTGTTTCAAAAATTGGGCATCCGCTGTTTTGAGCTCACACATATATTTCGCCAGAACGAGCCTAAGTTTATTTCCCTACTCAATAATATCCGTGAAGACAAGCACACCGAGGAAGACATGACGCTTTTGAATACACGTCTTATCGACGAAGACTATTTTGACGAGGAAGAAATATTTGTGGTCCTCACCGCGACTAATGATGCGGCGTCGCGGATCAACGCGTACAATCTCTCAAAAATTGAGGACGAGCCGTATCGCTATCAGGCCAGCGTCGCGCAAAAATTTGACGAAAAAGAATATCCCAATGATCTTTCTCTGGCACTCAAAAAAGGCGCTCAAATCATGATGATCAAAAATGACATCGAAAAAAAGCGCTGGGTCAACGGAACGATCGGGTTCATTCAGGACTTAACGGAGTCCATGGTCACCGTCAATATCGACGGGGAAGTCCACGAAGTGCTGAGACACAAGTGGGAAAAGATACAGTACGTTTTCAATGAAGAAGAGGACCGCATTGAGCCGGAGGTCATCGGCACGTTTGAGCAATTCCCTCTAAAGCTGGCGTGGGCGATTACCATTCACAAAAGCCAGGGGCAGACGTTTGATGAGGTGGTGATCGATATCGGTAATGGGGCTTTCGCGCACGGACAGCTCTATGTGGCGCTGAGCCGTTGCACAAAACTTGAAGGCATTCGGCTTAAAAAAAAGATCCGTACGTCCGATATGATCTTTGACCGGCGCGTGCTGGAGTTTCATCAACATAGGAGTTTCTCATGAAAAAATTCTCACTTCTTTTGATCGGATTGATGTTTGCCGGTACGGCTTGGGCTGCGACAGAAAGCAAAGGCGGACTGTCTTTGGGCGCGGGAGTGCCGGATTTTCATTTGAAAGATGTCTCGTCGGGGGCTGAATTTTCTCCGGCGGATGTGAAGGACAAAAAAGCACTGTTGGTTGTGTTCATGTGCCGGCATTGTCCCTATGTTCAGCACGTGAAAAAAGCGCTGGCGGCGATCGCACGGGATTATGAAGGTAGGGAGGTCGCGGTCGTCGGTATTTCGTCCAACGATCCCAAGGTTCATCCTGACGACGCGCCGGAGAGGTTGGCGGAGATGGCGGCCGAGGAAGGATTTATTTTTCCCCTGCTTTTTGACGAAACCCAGGAAGTGGCGCGTGCGTTTGGCGCGAAGGCGACGCCGGATGTATACCTTTTCGATTCAAGCCATAAGCTTGTTTATCGCGGGCAGTTTGATGGGACACGTCCTCAGGGCGAAAGAGAAGCGACCGGCGCCGATGTGCGTGCCGCGCTCGACGCAGTGCTTGCGGGAGAGCCGGTTTCCGCGGATCAGAAGCCTGCGGTGGGCTGTTCGATCAAGTGGAAGAA
>CAZBIH010000238.1:0-2015 GCA_964492015.1 uncultured Planctomycetia bacterium
GACCTAGTCCCCTAACTCGGTAGGGTTTGAAGAAGGGCTCCCCGCCCGCGATAATCGCAGGTGGTAACAAACAAAAGGAGAGCCCTAATGAAAAACAATAATCAAACTGTCGGAGTCTATCAACCTTCGTTGCACGTCGTAAAGGATGCGTATGAGCAAATCCGTGAGGTAGTGCAGAGCCAGATGCGAGGAGCTGCGCTTGCAATGGTGCGGAATTTATTTGCGGAAGAGGTGGAGGGCCTCTGTGGTCCGGCTTTTAGCAGGAAAGGCCCTGGGCAATTTCATCGTGGCGGGAGCGATCCTGGGAGCGTTCTTCTCCATGGCCAGAGAGTGTCGGTAAAGAAACTTCGGGTTAAGGCAGATAAAGAGGATGTGGAGCTCAAAAGCTACACGGCATTACAGCACTACGATCTGCTTTGCGAGCGGGTGATGAAGCATATGCTAAGCGGTGTTTCCACTCGCGATTACGGTGGCCTTCTCGACGATATTCAGGGCGGATTGGGATTATCAAAGAGCTCTGTTAGCCGGGCATTTGTTAAGGGCTCTCAACAGGCGCTTGATGAGATTAATGGGCGGGATTTAAAACCGTATGAATTTATTTCCATCATGATTGATGGAATTGAATTCGGAGACCGGATGGTGATTGCCGCTATGGGCATTTGCAAATCTAAAGACGGGGATTCAAAGCAAATGGGTGACAAAATTATTCTGGGTCTCAGAGAAGGTGATACCGAGAATTCAGAGGGGGTCAAAGATCTATTTCAATCGTTAATAGATCGTGGTCTTAATCCAGAATTTCCTTACCTATTTGTTATCGACGGTTCTAAGGCGCTAAAGAAGGGGATTCGAAGAGTTTTTGGAATGACCCCACCCATACAACGTTGCATTCGCCACAAGGAGCGTAACATTCTGAAATACCTATCTGATGGTTACCACCTGGAGTTTCTCCGACTATGGAAACGCCTTCACGGAATGGCTGACTACGAGGAAGCGAAAAAAGAATATGAAAAACTTCGTCTTTGGCTCACGCAAAAAAATCATGAGGCGGCGGCTAGCCTTGATGAATCGGAGATGGATACGCTAACGATTATTCGGTTAAAATTACCAGCGTTACTCAGGAAGACCCTTCTATCAACCAATCCGTTGGAATCCATGTACTCTATCGTCGGTACAAAAAAAGAGAGGGTGAAAAACTGGAAAAACGGGGAGGACAGCAAACAGGTGTCAAGATGGGCAGCTGCAACGTTGCGGGAGGCGGAAAACAGGGTACACAAAATTCAAGGGTATCGCGATCTCGTGATACTCGAGGCGGAGCTACTAAAATTGATTGTTGAAAAAGAAAAACTGGCGGCGTAATAATACCGGGTCCCTCAGAGAATTCTACCGAACGTAGGGACTAGGCCTTCGGCGATTGACCAAAACTGTTGGACTTGGAATTTCGGATCACTCGGGTAGCGTTTAAGTCGAAGCGCATCTGGGCGCAAAACTTTTTCATACTGTTCGTTCGTGAATGCCCTCCGACTCTTTAGATCCAAGTAAGAATCCAAAGCCCATTCAGTAATGATAATCTCCACCCGCACTCCTTAAGGCAGCCTAACAGACTTACCTTTTATATCTAATATAACATATTAACTTTTATTTCAAATACCGGCTGAAGAAACTGTAGAAAGAGGTGCAGAACTCCATCGGTAAGTATTTCCCCGACTCTTTGAAGAAAAAGAGTCCTAAGTGGATTCAACGAACAAACAACTGGCATACCCATTGCTTATATACCGGTAGGTGCGTCACATTACACAGGCTAAAAATGCCTTGTTTCGACCATGCTCGGTTCTTTTGGCGCTATTGCAATCATTGCCTCTCAGAGAAAGTTGGCCGTCTTTTTACAGTTTAAAGGAAAGAAGAATCAACCCCTGAAAATCAGGCTTTGATTGAAGAAGAAGAAAATCAACTAGCTACGTTTGTGGAAAGGCTGACACCGCATCTCAAATTTCCCCACGGCCTAGACCGGCAGAGAA
>CAZBIH010000239.1:0-1983 GCA_964492015.1 uncultured Planctomycetia bacterium
GCTCCGATGTCGCCTCCTACGAGCAGGCCTACATTGTCGCGGAGAAAAAAGTCATTGCGGCGCAGGCGGATCTTTTTCCCACGATCTCGGCGTCGGGAAATTATTACACACGCCGCGTCGGATTTCAGTCCGGCAGTGATTGGGACGTGACGGTGCAGATGGACGTGCCTATTTTTGAGCTGGGGACGACTCTCTCCGATATCAAAGGCGCTGCGGCTTCGCGCCAGACAAGCCGTTTGGAGTGGGAGAGATCGCGCCGCATGGCGGAACTGGATATTCAAAATGCCCTCCAGGATCTGCGGTCCATGCGCCAGCGTGAACTAGCGCTGTGGAGAGCCCGTGAGGCTTCGGAAAATAATTACAAGCTGGTCTCCGCCGATTACAGCCACAGCCTTGTCAACAATCTGGACGTGCTGGACGCGCTCCGACGCCTTCAGGATGTGGAAGTGCGCTATAATGACGCTTACTTTTTGATGAAGGAAAGCTACTGGAAATTCAAAGCGGCCGTCGGAGAGATCATCACCCTGCCCGGCTTAGAGGAAAATAAGAAATAAAATGACCCCACCACCTTGCATGATACTCTTAAATATTCAGAAAGAAGAGGTGGTGGGGTGACCCTATCTGATCTGTCCATTAAAAATCCCGTATTCGCCTGGATGCTCATGGCAGGGATCTTTGTGTTCGGATGGATTGGTTTCAAAGAACTGGGTGTCAGCCAGCTTCCGGACGTTGATTTTCCCGTGGTGTCTGTTTCCGTCAATTGGGAAGGTGCGGCGCCCGAGGTGATGGAGACGGAAGTCACCGATGTTATCGAAGACGCGGTGATGAGTGTCGAAGGAATTAAAGAAGTTTCGTCCGTTTCCCGCCAAGGAGATGCGAGTATTACGATCGAATTCGATCTAAACCGTAATATCGATGCGGCTCTTCAAGACGTGCAGACCAAAATTGCCCAAGCCCAAAAAAATCTTCCCGAAGATATTGATACGCCGGTGGTTTCCAAATCCAATCCGGAGGATCAGCCCATTCTTTGGATGGCGATCTCAGGCGATCGCCAACTCAAAGACATCATGCTCTATATCAGCGAGAGCCTAAAGAATGAATTCACGACTGTACCGGGTGTTGGGGAAGTACGTTTGGGCGGTTATGTAAATCCTAGCCTCCGGGTCTGGCTGGATGCCAAAAAAATGCGCGAGCAAGAGATTACGGTCGAAGATGTGCTGACCGGCATCAATGCTCAACATGCCAACTTGCCTTCAGGCTATATCGATACCGGCAGTCATGAAATGAATGTCCGGGTTTATGGCGAAGCGGCGAGCGTGGAAGAATTTGAAAATATGATCCTCCCACAGCGTGTGCGCGGCGGCCCGGTATGGAATGAAATGAAGATCAAAGATGTCGCGAGGGTGGAAGACGGCTTGGAAGACCTGCGGCGCATCTCCCGAAGCGGCGGCCGTCCGGCGGTGGGGCTTGGGATCGTCAAACAGCGCGGCAGTAACGCCGTGGCCGTTGCCCGGGCGGTTGAGAAAAAAATGAAAGAGGTCCAAAAGCGCCTGCCGGAAGGGATGCATCTGAATTTTGTATTCGATACGACCCAGTTCATCAAGGATTCTGTGAGTGAGTTGACCCGAAACCTTGTCTTGGCGATTTTTCTGACTTCCGTTGTTTGTTTTTTATTTTTAGGCTCGTGGAGCGCCACATTGAACGTGCTTTTGGCGATCCCGGTCTCAGTGCTGGGTACTTTTTTTGTGATGCACTTTCTGGGTTTTACGCTTAACACGTTCACGATGCTTGGCCTGTCCCTTGTTATTGGGATCGTGGTCGATGATGCCATCATGGTCTTGGAAAATATTTCGCGTTATCAGGAAAAGGGTTTGAACCGATTGAACGCAGCGATCACGGGCGCCAGAGAGATCACATTTGCGGCGCTGGCGGCTTCGATCGCGATCCTGGCGATCTTTATTCCGGTCATTTTTATGAAGGGGA
>CAZBIH010000240.1:0-1973 GCA_964492015.1 uncultured Planctomycetia bacterium
GACGCGTCACATACAACCCCTTCCCGGGAAATCGATTGATGACTCCGTCGCGGTCTAAAAATACAATACTCATCGCCGGGTGGGATTTTTCTGGAGATACGTTTTGGCCGCCGTAAAGATCTCGTCTGCGCTCATGTCTTTGGTGCACTGCTCATCGATGGGACAGATCCGTTTGTAGCAGGGTGCGCAGGAGATCGCCGAAACAATTTTCATGCCGCGGCCGTAGAGCTCGATCTCAGCGGCGCAGGTGGACGCGAAATGCGCGACCACGGGTACTTTCATCGCGACGGCAATATGCATCGCCGTCGTATCTCCGGAGACCACCAGATCACAGCGCTTCACCAGCGCCGCAAATTGACGGATCGAGTGGCTTCCTGTATTGACCACGGGCCGCAAAGACATTTGTTCGATCTGGGTGTTCCTCTGGATCTCATCCTCACCGCCCAAAAGCAGGACTGTCGCGTTCATTTGATCGCAAAATTTCCGGGCCAGGTCGGCATACGTCGTGACCGGCAGTTTTTTTCCGGCGAAGCGGCGGCCGCTTCCCGTATTCAGGCCGATCACAGGCCCCTGGTTTTTTGACAGATCAATGCCTCGCGCGGCAAAAAGATCGTCCGCATGCCGGATCGAGGGCTTGTCGAGAGAGAAAACATAATCTTCCCCGGCGAACTCAAAACCCAGCTGTTCAAAACTGATCTGTTGATAGGATTTTTTATTCTGACGGAACTTAAGCTCATCATCGATCCCAAGGCGCAAAGCATAATCGCTTAAAGGATCGGCGGCCTGCAATGTCCCGTCCGCTGCGCGCGCAAAACCGGACCTCTTTCCGGCCTTTGCCGCGGCCATGCAATCCAGCGCCTCTTCTTCCTTATCCAAATTGATGGCCCAGTCAAATTCATTCTTTTTTAAATTTAAAACGGTTTGCTTTGAATAACTCCATAGGCGGTCAATTTTTGTGTTGTCCGAAAGAATGTCCGCGTGAGCCGGATCCACCACCCAAGTGATCTCGCTTTGGGGGAACTTTTTTTTAAGTGCGGTCAAAAGCGGGGTTGTACGCAGAACGTCGCCGAGAGCGCCGAGCTTGACCAGAAGAATTTTCAAGGATTCAAACCCTGGGAAGGTTTTTGGTTTTGAGTCAGCTCCCAGTATTTGGCCCAGTTGATAAAATGCACCCAGGCAAACAGCACGGAAAAAAGGAACCCGTAAATACCGTCCAGAAAACCAAATTTACGGAAGTAAAATTTAAAAAAACGTTTCAAAGGCTTTTTCTTCAGTTCGTACTCCAGCTGTGCGGCAGGCACTTCCCTGTGCTTTTCGAATTCCGCGGCGGCCTCACGCGAAGAATACCCGTTGTGGCGCGTCACAAATTGCGAGATCGAAGTGAACGGATAATGCTCGACCGGCGCTTCGATCTTGCCGACCTTACCGTCCACGATCAGAGATTCATGAATAATGCCGTCATAATACGCCTTGCCGCGGCGAAAAAAATGAAGGCTGTAATGATACCATCCTCCGCGGCGCATCCAATGGCCCAGAAAAAAATTCTTTTTCAGGAATTGGAACGCGTTGAATTCTGTGCCGCTGCTTAAGATCTTCAAGACCGCGTTGCAGAATTGCGGAGTGGCCCGTTCATCCGGATCCACGTGAAAACACCAATCCGACGTTGCTTTTTCGTTCCCCAGGTTCCTCTCCGTACAAAAACGGTAACCATCCCAGCGGTTCTGAAAAACTTTGGCGCCATAACGGCGGCAGACATCGAGGGTGCGATCCGTGCTGAAACCGTCGATCACCACGATCTCATCCACCCAATCACGCACACTTTTGAGCGTGCCCTCGACCAAATCCTCACAGTTTTTAGTCATAATGACAGCGCTGATCGTCTGCCGCCCGGCGTTTTTACCGTTCATTTCTGATCTTCAAACTTTGATCTTTTCCGCCATAGGCGGACCAGCCTTTGGCTGGCAATTTCTGAT
>CAZBIH010000241.1:0-1963 GCA_964492015.1 uncultured Planctomycetia bacterium
CCTTTCTTCAGCAGGATCTGAACATCCGTCATCGACATCTCATAGAGAGCCTTACTGCCGTTACTGCCAGCCTTGGACTCTATCTTGACCGCTTTAGCGGCTTGATGGATCACTTTCCCGCCGCGGCTGATGACGATCCCTTCCCCTTCCGGCCGGATGTCATATTCCGTCAGTTCCACCACGATCCTGCCCCCGCGGTTTTGCGTCGCGGCTACTTGATCGAGGAAGGTGAGAGTTTCGGTGTCATCCACGGCTGAGGCCAACATTGCCCAGGTTGAGACAATGGAATCTTTGGCATGAAACCGTTTGGACTGCTGGGCTTGCTCATAAACCGTCGCTAAGTCATAATCCGGAAGATCGGCGCTCGCCAACCGCGCGGGGACAGGCTCGGGACTCGCTTTTGCGGCATCATCAAATATTCGGTTGATCATATCTCGATCCCTGCCTCGTACAAGCTCTTGCTGTTCTATAAATCTTGCAAGCAACGTCGCTTTTTTGGTAAAGGACCCCAGATCAAAAAAGATAAGCGTGGGTTTTCCGTCTTTCATGACGATCTTGAACGGCTCGCTCATTTTTCCGATCACCAGATCCCAGGGCGCGAATCCATTGGCAATGGAATCATCAAACGCTTTCATGACCTGCGCGATCGCATCCTCCCGGCTGATCCATCCATTTTTAGCCGCAAGCTCTATATCAACACCATCCACATATTCTTCCACCACGACAATAGGGACCTTGGCTGGCTGCCCGCTGTAGTCGATGAGCTCTGAATAAAATACCGCGAATGCTTTCACAAAATTTTCAAGACGAAGTTCTTCAGCCGCTTGCGCATCAGACTCAAGGCTTACTGCGGACTGATAGCCGAATCGATTGGTTTCGCCGCCTGCGATCTTGACCGCAAGATATTTGTCGCTTCCGTCAGGATCTTGAACTCTGACTTTAAATACATGGCTACGGAGCCCCTTCCCGGCAAGCTCAATAGCGTCATCGCCCTCTGCAAGCTTAAGATCCAGCCGTGGCACAACCACCTCTCGGATGAATTTTTCGTAGATAGGTATAATAGGATTTTCAGGGTTCGCCGCCTGCTCAAGCGCCGACACATCCTCAACAGTGATCTTTTGAACCCCGCTTTGAGCTACCAGCGCCGCCGGGGCCGGCATGAGGCCGTATTCGGCGAGGCTTGTTCTGACTGCCAACCGCGCCCCGGGCGGTGTGACCGGAATAGCCCGAAGCCCATTCACGGCATTGATGATCTGCGCATTCGCTACGGCAAAAGCAAATTGGATCTGCCCTCTCTGTGTCTCATTGATCCTTCGTAGTTCAATAGGGCTCAAAATTTCCTGCTTGTCGCCGATCTCGGCAAGCAGATCCTTGGAAAAACTGAGGATAGCAATATGCAGTGGCCTCAGCGCGTTATGGATGTCTCTTAATTCCGCCTTATGAAGAAGCGGGTTGTCTTTGATCGCCTTGTAACGGTTAAAAAGCGATCTCAATGTTTCATGGAATGCATTCATCCTGCCCGCCGCCTCCATGGATCCTTTATCTTTGAGGGTAGACAACGATCTGGCGGCAATACCGGTTGTTTGAACAACTTGATCTAGTTCGCTATAAACAAGTTCCGCCAAGGGAGGCCGCGCATGGGTATTCGCTGCCGGGCTAGGCATCCCCGAAAGAAACTCAAGTCCACCCGCCATATACTGCTGTGCACCGGACCGGGATTTACTTTTCTTCTCCTTATCTTTTTGTTGCTGAAGTTTTTCTGCCAGCGTATTCCTCAACGCCTCCCTCTGCGCCCTATTTTTCTTGGACCGCCCGACGACAGCGCCACTATTTTTTTCCGACGGAGTCTGCGCGATTTTTTTCCTTGCGCTAATCTGATGATTCTTCCGGACAGCCTCATTGTATTCATCCGCGGTGAGGACTTTTTCCGATGTTCCGGACTCCATCCAGCCGAGTAATTCCG
>CAZBIH010000242.1:0-1901 GCA_964492015.1 uncultured Planctomycetia bacterium
CACTAGTACTCTGGAACATTAATTATTGATTTCGTTGTAAAGTCTTTCGAATTTTTCTCTGGCATTATTTTTTGTGAATTGCCAATCAATGGTTACTTGTTGTCGATTGCGATCTTGAGTCCAAGTGTAAACCTCGTGAGCAAGGAGATTGATTTGGGCAATGCGTCGGTCCAAACATTGTTTGCTGAGAGCCGAAAATTCAATTTCAGCCATGTTCAGCCAACTGGCTTTCTTGGGTGTATAAACCATTTCAAAGCGTTGACTCAAAGCGAAAGCTTCTTGAGCCGAAAAGGTCTCATAAAACGATGCCGGCGTATGCGTATTCAAATTGTCCTGGATAAGAATAATTTTTTCAGCATCCAGGTATTGCTCAGCAAGGTGTTTCATGAATTGAGCGTAATCCTTCTTGGTTTTCTGTTCCTTGACTTCAACATAACGATGCGCTTTGCCAGGCTCGATAGCCAACAGCACCACACACGGAAGTTAAACTGACTTTAGTTGAAAATTGAAATGGACAGCTCCGACGTGGATAATCCACGTTGGAAAACTCTCGAAAGAGAAAGGAGCTGTCCGATGAAGAGAATAGTCGAAAGCGGGAAAGAATCCAAGAAGGTTTTTGAATCAATCTGTGGAGAAGCCTGGGTGGCGGAAGAATTTGGGGAAGTGCTGAGGAGCGGGAAGAAAGCGTTGGATGGATGCATGATGGAGATGGGACGGATCCTTGGGGAAGCGATCATGGATTGGGACCGTCAGCAGATCGCCGGCAGAGATTACGAACCCGAGAAGGGCTATGAGAAATGGGGTTGGCAAAAGGGATCGATTTATCTTGGAAAGCAGAAGGTCAAAGTGCATCATCCCCGGCTGCGCAAGAATGGGACGGAAAGAGTTTTGAGCAGTTACGAACGGATGAAAAATCCGGAAGAATTTTCAGAAGAGCTGTTGATGCAGGCGATGCGAGGGATTTCGGCTCGTAAATACCGGGAGACGATTACGGAAGTCGGCGAACATTTTGGAGTCTCGCCGACGAGCGTATCGAATCGGTTGATTGAAGCCACGGGGCGCAAGCTCAAAGACCTTCAAGAGCGGAGACTGGATGACTTTGAGGTCTTTGCTGTTTTTCTGGATACGGTCCACCGGGGAGGCGAAGCCTTTGTGGTGGCCTTGGGGGTGGACATCCATGGAACCAAGCGGGGCTTGGGTTTCTGGCAAGGCGCGACTGAAAACAAAGACGTGGCTCGTGCCCTTTATTGGGATTTGGAAAACCGGGGATTAAAAATCGACAAAAGTGTTTTGTTCGTCACCGATGGCGGCCTTGGAATCATCCGAATGCTCAAAGATCGTTTTGGCCGGGATTTGATTCATCAGCGGTGTACGATTCACAAGGATCGCAATATCCAGCACCACTTGCCCAAACGTTACCGCAAAGAAGCGCATCAGCGATTCCGTAACGCTTTGGCCCTGAATGACTACGCGGATGCCAAAGCCGGGATAAAAGATTTTGAAGTCTGGCTGCGCCAAATCAACGAATCAGCTGCAGACTCCCTGCTGGAAGCCCAGGAGGAACTTTTGACACTGCACCGGTTGAAGGTGCCGCATTTGTTGCGCCGGCTCTTGCATTCGACCAACCCCATAGAGTCATTGTTTTCGCAGGTGCGTCATTGCGAGAAAAATATCAAGCGTTACCGCGGCTCGAAGATGTCTCAGCGCTGGCTGGCGGCGGTGATCTTGCATGCCGAGCAAACCTTTCGGACCGTAAAAGGATTTCAGGACATCAAAACGGTGGTGGAGAGAATCAAAGCAATGCAAGACTCGAAAAAAACGGAAGGGCTTTCACAAGCTGCGTAATCATGAAAAACAAAAACTGTCCAAATCAAATTTCAACTAAGGACTGGACAACTTCT
>CAZBIH010000243.1:0-1897 GCA_964492015.1 uncultured Planctomycetia bacterium
GCTTCATGAGCTCCGCAATATTGTCCGCCTTAACGCTTCCTCCGTACTGAATACGGATGCCGCGAGCGACCTCTTCTCCAAATATTTTTGAAATTTCCTTGCGAATGAACGCGTGCGCTTCCTGCGCCTGCTCAGGGCTGGCGACCTTGCCCGTCCCGATAGCCCACACCGGCTCATAGGCTAAAACAATTTTGTTCATATCCTCCGCCGAAAATCCTGCGAAAGCGCCTTTGATCTGTTCTTCAAGAATTTTAAACGTCACACCCTTTTCGCGCTCGGCAAGCATTTCGCCGACACAAACAATGGGAGTCAGTCCGTTCTTCAAAGCCGCTTTTGTTTTCTTATTCACCGTCTCATGCGTTTCATGAAAAAATTGACGCCTCTCGGAGTGCCCTAGGATCACATATTTTGCGCCGGCATCTTTCAAGAGGCTGCCGGAAACTTGACCGGTGAAAGCCCCCTTCTCTTCCCAATACAGATCCTGCGCGCCCAGCTGTATATCCGAATCGATCAAAATTTCAGCCACAGGAGCCAGCGCCGTGTAGACCGGGCAGATCACCACATCCACATGCTGTGTATCCGTGATGAGCCGCTTTAAAAGCGTCACCAACTGCGCCGCTTCATTGATCGTCTTGTTGAGCTTCCAGTTGCCAGCAATAATGGGTTTACGCATGAACGGCTTCCTTGTCCTGTAAAGCCACGACCCCGAGAAGAGGGGTGCCTTCGAGATATTCTAAAGACGCGCCGCCGCCGGTGGAAACATGGGACATTTTATGTTCCAAATTAAAAAGAACCGCCGCGGCCGCCGTATCGCCGCCACCAATGATCGTCGTCGCTTTGCCTGTCAGACTGGCCACGTGTTCCATGATCCCGCGAGTGCCATGGTCAAAAGGTTTCATTTCAAACACACCCATCGGCCCGTTCCAGACGATCAGCTTGGCTTGGGTAAGAATATCTTTATAACTGGCGATCGTCTTGGGCCCGATATCCATCCCCATCCAACCGTCAGGAATGTCCCCCTCCACCACCTTGGAGAACGCATTTTCCTTGAACTCCTGCGAGATCACACGATCCATGGGAAATTGGATGTCTATGTTTTTGGCTTTGGCCTTTTTCAAAATTTCTTCGGCAAAAGGCAGGCCTTTTTCTTCAAATTTAGAATTGCCGATCTTGATCCCCATCACGCGGTAAAAAGTGTAAGCCATCGCCCCGCCGATCAGGATCGTATCCGCCTTGTCCATGAGGCTTGCGATCAATTTGATCTTGTCGGTGACTTTCGCGCCGCCAAGGATCGTGATGTAAGGCCTCTCGGGATGCGAAACTGCTTTTTCAAAATATTCGATCTCTTTGCTTAGCAAAAATCCGGCACCGGAAGGAAGATGTTTGGTGATCGCCTCAATAGAAGCGTGCGCGCGGTGGCTGGAACCGAAAGCGTCGTTGATATAAATATCCCCGTTTTCGGCCAATTGCCGGGCAAACTCGGCGTCATTTTTTTCTTCCAGAGGCGAAAAACGTAGATTCTCAAGCACCGCCACGGGCGAATCCGCGCTCAAAACCTTCAATTCATCCTTCACGCGAGCCCCGACGGCATCCGAGCATTGGATTACATTTTTCTTGAGCAGTTCAGATAAGCGCTGGGTTGCCGGTGACAAACTCATCGAGGATACCGGCTTTCCCTCAGGACGGCCCAAGTGGCTCATCAAGATCACATAGGCCCCCTGCTCCAGTGCATATTGGATCGTGGGAACTGACGCGCGGATACGATTGTCATCCGTAATGCGAAGCTCCTTATCGAGCGGGACATTGAAGTCCACGCGGATAAGAACTCGCTTTCCCTTGAGGTTGAAATCGCGAATGGTTTTCTTCACAGAGCCTCAGATCCCCTTTTTGCTCATGT
>CAZBIH010000244.1:0-1888 GCA_964492015.1 uncultured Planctomycetia bacterium
TAAGATCTCCTATAGGTGAGATTTCATTCTACTTGATTTCATTTATTGTTGCAATGAGGATGCTGCTGTGGATTGTTTGTCAGAGTGCGCTTGGCTTGTTAAAGAGATTTTCTGTAAGTCCACACGCGGGCCAGGCGTTTTTTATTTTTGAATGAGGACAAAAAGTCACCGAGCGCGGATGGCGCGGCGGTGCTTTCGTTGGAAATTAATGTGTAACCTGCCGGAGGGATGGTATCGTCTTGAGCGATCCAGTAAGTGTGGCCGTATTTTTTTAAAGCGGCCGCTTCATTTTTGACATCATAAGGCCTTACTTCCATTCCGTTGATATCGCAATAGCTGACCACATCCCGGCCGTGATCCCAAAAATAAGACAGCTGATCGTAGACATCGGATGATTTTTTCAACTCATCACGGGAGATTCCCAGTGATTGGGAGAGCATAATGCTCATGGGGATATAGCGAACATTTCTTTCCTCCGATTTCCAGTGGCGAACAAATACGGTATTTTGCGTACTGTCGATGAAAGTGATCAGAAGCGCAGATCCCGTCAGGATAGAGTACAGGATCCTAAGGCGCCTGTTTTGGATCGATCGAGCCGTGGCCATAAAAAGAGCTCCCAATAACAAAATGAGAGGGATCATGATCTCCGAAACGTAACGAAGATCATTTCTCGCCAAAAAAAACGTCAGAAGACTGCCAAGGAACCAAGCCAGCGCCAGCTTGACGGGAAAACGCTCAATTCTCGATCGTTTTGTCATCAAATAAACAAGTGAAAAAATAAAGATCCAAGACATTAGAAAACCCACGCTGCGAAGAGCCGACGCAGGTACCACGGAGGAGATATCTAGGAGCGCTAGATTTTTTTCTATTTCAAACTCATGGGGGAGGTTGTTTTGTATGATGAGCGCAAAAGCATTCTCAGGGTGAAGGTCTAAATGGCTCAAGGCTTCCCAGGGAAGAAATAGACAGCCCAGGGCTATCAACCCTATCCCATAAAAAGCGTTCTTAAGATTTATTTTTTTAAAAAAGAATATCGCAAAAAACAGGACGATCGTGATCGGATAGATGAATGCATTTGCTTTGATACGTACTGCCAGGTAAAGAATAAGAAGGATCCAGGCAACGAGAGTCGTTTTACGACCTGAGCGAGTCAATCCTTCGTGTTGAGTACAGTGGTCATGGAGTTGTATCGTCAGATATATCATAAGCAGGATCAGGAAGTGCGTATGCTCGGCAAAGTCGGCCAGCCAAGTATTGACGACGTAGGTGCTGGGTAAGAGGGTGTACCAGACTCCTGCTAGAAAACCTATGAAGGCGGATCCTGAAATACGTGATGTTAAACCCGTCAAAAGGGCTGCACAAAGTGCACCGATGAATATTTGGTAGAGGTAGTAAAATAAATCAGTCGGTCCGAAAAATGAATGAATGATCTTTAAGATGACCGTCTCACCGATGCGGCTCACAAAAGCATCAGCGGCTAACGCGTCAGACAGTTTCCAATGAAAAAGAAATTGTCTGGATAGAAACTCCCAAGAGGCGTGGGACGCTTGGGAGACCCGTGTGATATCGTCACCTACGTCGAGTGGAGTATTTCCTGTAAGAGAAAAGTGAAAACCCGCATAGAATAAAAAGGCCAGAAGCACGAATTTCTTTGCATGAGTCCTTGTGGTCATGGTGCTCATGGTAGCATTTTTGAAATCGAACCGTAAACTAAAAGTCACGGCAAGCCGGCCCGTGACCGTGGTAAAAAGGTTTCTTGATTTCATTTATTGTTGCAATCCTGCCCCGGCATGCTAACCTTTTTTAATGGCACCTCTGAAACAAGCAAAGCTCCTGTTTTGTCTGGCACTCGTCACTTTTGTCTCCTACGTGCCTGCCTTGAAAAATG
>CAZBIH010000245.1:0-1879 GCA_964492015.1 uncultured Planctomycetia bacterium
AGGGGTGGGATTGTCTCTTTCGGTGGCTGTTAATCGGGCAAGCAGGTCTTTTTGTTCGTCTCGGATCTCGGCGGGAAACGCTTTTCCTATTTTTTCAAAAAATTCATTCTGACTTTTCACCTCCTCGATCCAATCCCCGCGATCAACGCTCAAAGCTTCGGCTAATTTTTCTTTTGAAATATCGATCCCCGCCAAGTCGATATCCTCGGGCCGTGGAAGATAGCCGATAGGACTTTCCACTGCCCTCAAATCCCCTTCCGAACGGCCCAGGATCCATCGAAGCACCCTTAAATTTTCACCAAATCCGGGCCACAAGATATTTCCGGCGGTGTCTTTGCGAAACCAGTTAACGCAAAAGATCTTGGGCGGATCTTTCATTCGCGCTCCCATGTCCAGCCAATGCTTAAAATAATTTCCCATGTCGTAGCCGCAAAACGGCAGCATCGCCATCGGGTCACGGCGTACAATACCCGTCTTTCCTGTGGCGGCGGCGGTCGTCTCGGAAGCCACCGTTGCCCCGACATAAACGCCATGTTTCCAATTTCTCGATTGATAAACCAGCGGAGCCACGCGCGCGCGGCGGCCGCCGAATAGGATCGCGCTGATCGGCACGCCTTGCGGATTCTCCCACTCCGGAGAGATGGAGGGACATTGGCCTGCGGGGACTGTAAAACGGCTGTTGGGATGAGCGCCTTTTTCGGTCGAACCCGAAGTCCATGCCCGGCCGCGCCAATTCGTTCCTTGAACGGGAGGCTCCCCGTCCATCCCTTCCCACCAGACGCCGTCGTCCTTTGTTTTCAAAACATTGGTGAAAATTGTATTTTTGCGGATAGCGGCGATCGCGTTGGGATTTGTTTTGGAATTGGTCCCCGGCGCCACTCCAAAAAATCCGGCTTCGGGATTGACGGCCCAGAGACGGCCGTCCGGGCCTATCCGCATCCAAGCAATGTCATCCCCGACGGTCCAGACTTTATAGCCTTTCATGGAGGCCGGCGGCACTAGCATCGCCAGATTGGTCTTGCCGCACTGGCTGGGGAAAGCCGCGGCGACATAATAAATTTTGCCTTCGGGGTTTTGGATACCGGCGATCATCATGTGTTCGGCGAGCCAGCCTTCCTGATTGCCAAGCCAGGACGCGATACGAAGAGCCAAGCATTTTTTGCCCAAAAGCACATTGCCCCCATAATTGGACCCAACACTCCAGATCGTGTTGTCCTCGGGAAAATGACAGATAAAACGGTGATGGTCATCCAGATTAGCCTTGCCGTGAAGCCCTTTGGTAAATTTTCCTTCGGCACCCAGCTCCTGGAGAGCTACCTTCCCCATGCGGGTCATGATGCGCATGTTCAAAACCACATAAATGCTGTCCGTGATCTCAACGCCGATCTTGTTGAACGGGGACTTAGGGATGCCCATGATGTAGGGCACAACATACATCGTGCGGCCCTTCATGGAATCTTTGAAGATCTCGGAAAGTTTTTGGTAGGCTTCCTTGGGGTCCATCCAATTGTTGGTGTTCCCCGCGTCTTCCTTGGATCGCGTGCAGATGTAAGTCAACTGCTCAACCCGCGCGACATCATTCTCGGTACTGCGAGCATAAAGACAGCCGGGCCATTTCACCGGATCGAGCGTCTCCACCTCGCCTGATTGTATTGCTAGGCGTGTCAGACGCTCTCTTTCTTCTTCAGAACCATCACACCAGACAACTTCTTTGGCGCCGCAAAGCGAAGCCGCTTCTTGGACCCATTGAATTAAAGCTGCATTATTGGAGGGGGCTCTATCTGTCAACTGTTCTCTGCTTTCTGTCTTCTGAAAAAAATAACCGTGGACCTGAGCGGGGTCGAACCGCTGACCTCCTCATTGCGAACGAGGCGCTCTA
>CAZBIH010000246.1:0-1863 GCA_964492015.1 uncultured Planctomycetia bacterium
GTCGAGTACATCAAGAAGAACTTGAATCTTAATCTCAAGGAAGCCAAGCGAGAGGATTCGATCACCGTGGTCCGGATCTGCACCGAGTATGCCCAGAAGGGGATGTGGAATATTTTCCTTGGACTCTTGGCGTTTACGCTTGCCTTCGCGCTTTTCGACCCGTATTTTTTCATTGCTTACCTCATGGCGATCGCGGTGTTCGGGCTCTTCCAGGCGATGTACATGGCCAATGCGGGCGGCTCGTGGGACAACGCGAAGAAACTCGTCGAGGTTGATCTCGGGGAGAGGAACACACCTCTTCATGACGCGACCGTCGTCGGCGACACCGTAGGAGATCCCTTCAAAGACACGACTTCCGTTTCCCTCAACCCAATCATCAAGTTCTCGACTCTCTTCGGCATGCTGGCCGTCGAGATCGCGATTAAGATGAACCCGGCGGCGACACGCGTCTGCGGAGTCTTCTTTTTCCTGGCGGGCCTCTTCTTCGTCTGGAGATCTTTTTATGGGATGAGGATCCCGGAAAAAGTCAGAGCGTAGAAAATAATCAGCCTTGTGCTTTGTTGGATGGAAAAGTAGAATGAAACGGAATTTGTTGTGTTTATGATGGGCAGTGGATGTATTACAACGATCGTGTATAGTTCATTAACCTGGAGGATCATGTGAAGAAATTGTTCAAACTTGTGTTAGCTCTTCTTGTGGCGGTTCCTTTTTTTGGTAGTTTTGTCGGCACTTCTTACGCGGAGCACCCGAAGGCTGCTTCAGAGCATCCGGCAGCAGCCACCACTTCAGAGCATCCGGCAGCGGTAGCAGCTACTTCAGAGCATCCGGCAGCGGAAGATGCTGAGGACGCAGAAGAAGGTAAGGACGCCGAGAAAACTTCGGGATCCGAACATCCCGCGGCTTCTTCTTCAAAGAAGCCCGCTTCTGGCAGTCATTCTGAGCACCCCGCTTCCTAAGGTAGGCTAGAAATAACCATGAGACGGCTTGCGGTTTTGGCGTCGGCGGTTTTAATCTCTACCGTCAGTGCATACGCGGATGTCACACCGCAAGCCGATCTTGTGCCCGATCTTGTACGCAATACGGTGACGGAAGAAATAAAGGCCGGAATCGAAAAGTACATCGAGAACGAGACGGCGCGCGGAGGGGGGTTTTTTCAATTTTCCTCCGGCGGCAAAGATTATCGCTTCAAGCTTGTTCGCGTTCATACCGAATATCTTTCCAGGCTTGGGCCGGAGAGGCACTTTGCCTGCATTGATCTGGTGGACGAGAAGGGCGACGTCTACGACACCGATTTTTTTCTCTCCGGAAAACCCGACGCCATGGTTGTCACCGAGACAACTCTCCATAAACTGAACGGCATTCCTTATTATACGTGGGAGCAGGTCCAAGAGGGCCAATGGGAACGGGTTCCTATCAAGGGTGCGCCGCCGGAGCTTTTGGGGGTCACCAAGGGCCCAGATGAATTTGATTTTCTCTACCGAGCTAAGATCCCGGATATTATGGGAGGCGCTCGTCTATGGGTCCCTCTGCCCGAAACGGATGCGTTCCAGGATGTTGAAATTAAAGCTGTGAGCTCGCCCAAGGATCACCGTATTCTCGGAGAAAGCCAATACGGCAACAAAGCGTTCTATTTTGAACTGGGCCCGGAGGACAGCGGCAAGTACGTGGATATCCGTTATCGCGTGCGTCGCACAGAAAAAGCAGCCTATCTTGATGCCAAGCCTGAATTGGAAAAATATCTTAAGGCCGACAAGCTGGTCCCTCTCAACGCTGAATTTAAACGCATCGCCGCCGAGACGGTCGCGGGCAAGAAAGGCGATTTGGTCCGCGCCCGCGCGCTCTACGATCACGTGATCGATAAGA
>CAZBIH010000247.1:0-1860 GCA_964492015.1 uncultured Planctomycetia bacterium
GCTTCTGGTCATGGGAAGTCTTTTTTTTGTCAAACCCGTCGAATATGCCGTGGATCCCGGCAGCGGAGGTATTGAAGTAAGTTTGACCGCCGCTCCCGCGGAAGAGGCAGCAGTGGTTGAACCCGTGGTTCAGGAGATGTCCAAGTCCGGCGAAGAAACTGCTCCCTTGCCAAAAGAACAGCCAAGGTTGGTGCAAATAGCCATCAACTCCCTTTATAAAGGAGACGGAAGTTCCGCTGTTCCCGGAAAGGACGCGACGACGTTCTATTCCTCCGGCGGCGCCCTAACGGAAGCCAAACCCAATTACCTCAAGAATCCGGCTCCGCCGTATCCTTGGGAAGCTCGGAAAAATAATTGGCAGGGTGTTGTGATCTTGAAAGTGGCCGTAGACAAAATCGGACGTCCCGTCCAAGTCGAGAAAGAGAAGAGCTCCGGTTTCAGCGTGTTGGATGAATCCGCTCTAAAAACGGTCAAGACGTGGCGTTTTCAGCCCGCCCGGTTGGGAGCGTTGCCGGTTGAAGCTTCCGTGCGCGTTCCCATCCGCTTTGAACTGGAAAATTCCAAAAAAGCGTAAAACGTTTTTGTTTGATAGCTCCCCTGAATGAACGTATCATACTAATCATGGCAAAAACCGGTCACGGACACACTCACGGCGTTATGGATGCTTCTATTCTGAGCCACGAACGCGGCCTCTGGGCAGTGAAGTGGTCTTTTGCCGGGCTCATGGTGACCGCCCTGATCCAGGCCGTGATCGTGGTGATCTCCGGTAGTGTGGCGCTTCTGGCGGATACTATTCATAATGTCGGCGATGCCGCGACCGCGGTCCCTCTTGGGGTCGCGTTTTTGTATGCCCGCCGCAAACCTAGCAAAAGATTTACTTACGGCTACGGCCGTGTGGAGGATTTTGCGGGTACGGTGGTTGTCCTCCTGATCTTTCTTAGCGCGGTGGTGGCGGGATATGAGTCGATCCACCGTTTTTTTCACCCTCAAAAAATAAGCCACTTATGGGCCGTGGCCGTAGCGTCTATTATCGGTTTTGCTGGAAATGAAGCCGTAGCTGTCTTAAGGATCAAGGTTGGCAAAGAGATTGGGAGCGTTGCGCTTGTCGCAGACGGTTATCACGCACGTACGGATGGTTGGGCGAGCCTTGCGGTTTTAGTGGGCGCCATTGGGATAGCGCTTGGTTTCCCCCTGGCGGATCCTATCGCGGGGATTGTGATCACCATCTCCATTTTATTTATAGTCTGGAGCACAGCGAAGGCTATTTTGATCCGGATGCTTGATGGGGTCGAACCGGCAGTGATCGATGAAATTCGTCACGCCATCGGGCATGTGGAAGGCGTCAAAAGCATCGGAGAGATCCGCGCCCGCTGGATCGGCCACAAGCTTTACGCGGATATCAATATTTCTGTCACGAAAGATGCCTCGGTCTCCGAAGGGCATGAGATGGCCCAGGAAGTCAGTCATCAAGTGTTTGAGCATATTCCTCAGCTGGGAAAAGCCGTTGTCCACGTGGATCCGGAAGACAAGCCCGGCGAGCAATACCATCATCCGCATGTCCATCACGCCTAAAAACCGTGTTTTCTTAAGCATTTTTATTTTCCTGACAGTCTGTTCTTTGGCGCACGCCGAAGAAAGAACCCTTAAAAATTATTTTGACCAAGCCAATGCTTTCCGTGACAAGGGCGATCTCGTCCAAGCCGAAGAGAATTATTCCAAGGCTATTGAAATGAACAGCAGTTACCAGATCCTGCATTACGAGCGGGGGGAAGTGCGTTTTAAGAAAAATGACCCGGACGGCGCGATCCGTGATTTTACCAAAGGGCTTGCTTTAAGTCCTCGAAGCAAAAAAGCCTATCA
>CAZBIH010000248.1:0-1853 GCA_964492015.1 uncultured Planctomycetia bacterium
GTGCCGCGCCCAAAGAGCCGTGGCTTGGCGGAAAATTGGAAGGCGCGCGGTTGGCCGTCGAGGATGAACTGGAAAAATTCGACATCCAGATCCGTGACGGGGAGATCCATTTTTCAGGAGCGGTTGAGGACGCGGATTGGGCGATGCGGGCCATCCGACCGATCGAGAAAAAACCGATAGATAAAGTCGCCGCCGAAGCGCATGAAGTGACGCTTTCCTATCCAATAGAGGAGTCTCTTCGGATCGGGTTGGACGGCACAGATTCGAAATTGTATCTTACGGTAGCCCGTATTGACGGAACTGATCGGCCGGTGATCGTTAAATTGCCCAAAGGAAATTCAGATCTTTTGGATTTTGAGAGGGAGAGGGCCCAGGTGCTTGACCGGTTGGGGATAGGGCCTCATTTTTATGGAGTGGTTAAAGATGCCAAAGGCACCCCTATTGGGTATGCCATGGAAATTGTTTTAGGCACTTTTTACCAAACTCCGGATTTATTACTCTCCGATAATTTGGAATTAGCGAAGCACTCTGATCTGGAGACTATTTCCAGCAGAATACTTGAAGCAGGCATCAGCTTTCCAACAAATATTATCCTTACAGCCGAAAATCGTTTAATTGCCATTGACGCAGGGAATATAAAAATAGATAACCAGGGTGTATATGATGCTTTCATTGCAGAAAATAATTCGACTTCCGCTGCGCGACTTGCCTCATCCGTCATTTCGAGCCCGCAGGACGAGAAATCTCATTCAAGGGAGGAGATTTCTCGCTTCGCTCGAAATGACATTCGCACGAAAACAACTTTTCTCGAGCTGGTTTTCAACGAGACCCATGGCAGGACCGGAAGGATCGCTGTGGGTGATGACGTTTTTGATGTTCAACTGGATAAATCCTCGAAAGAATTGGTGATCTATGCCTACGGCCAGGAGATTTTGCGGACACGGGATTACAAAACGAGAAAGAGTCAGGGCGACGTGATTCATTCGATCGAAGCCCCTGTTTCGCTCAATGATTTTCAGATCGCGGTGCAGGAGGCTTTCAACAAGGCGAGGGCCTTGAGCGCCGATGCGGCTGTGATTTCGAAGAAAGGCCCGGTGATCATCGCGGTCGATCTCAATCATTTCTTTCCCAGGGACCCAAGTTTTGAAGCGTTGACACTTCCATCACTCACGAAGGCGTTGAAAGCTCATCAAACCGACCCCAATACCAGAATTCTTTTTACCGGAAGCTCTAAAGTGAAAGAAGTATTGGAGTATTTGACGGCTTTCGACAAGGATCTGGCGAATATCATTGGCGACGAGAAGTCTGATTTTGGGGAGGGATTTGAGAGGGCGAAGATGATCCATTGGGTCCCAGGAAGCGCGGCGATCGTATCCGTCAAGGACGAGAGATATTTTTGGATGGATGATTTTCAGCCCGGGGACGTCTATAATTTTGGCGGCATGCTGGCGGTGTCCCCGGATCTAGCACTCATGCCTCTGGACAACTTCAATGATGCGGCGTATCAAAAAAGCAAAGCTTCTCTTGAGATCCTCATCGGCCATAAAATTGAGGATGATTATTTGCTTGTAAGCGGCCTGGAGGGAAGGCCTCTGTCGCCGGTTCTCCGCCGCTTGATCGCGGTCATGAAGATCGTCCACGTGCCTTTCGGGCAACAATTACAGGCCGGGCGGCTTCTGGCCCGGATGGCTCTGCAAGCCGCCTAACCCGGCAATTTTAGCTTGGTCGGAATTGGAAGTTTCGCTATAATAATTGCTTCGCGCGGGGAGAGTGTATCTGCGCTTTTTGACGGTTTTCTGCGCCGATAGCTCAGTTGGTAGAGCAGCTGACTCTTAATCCCTCCAAAACATGCT
>CAZBIH010000249.1:0-1842 GCA_964492015.1 uncultured Planctomycetia bacterium
GATATAGCTTTTGCCGGCCGAAAGCGAAGCTACCTTGGCCGGATCAATATCCAACCCCAACACCTCGACACCGCTTGCGGCAAACTGAAGCGATAGAGGCAACCCCACGTACCCGAGACCCACAATGGCTATTTTTATCATTTGAAAAATTGTATCATACTTTCTTCTTCTGCCGTTCTTCCTTAAGGCCGGCCAGCGATTCCATGCGTCTGATGGTATCAACCGCATAAAATTCTAAAAACGCGATCACGGCAATAATAGAAAAATAAAGAAGCACCACCAAAAACGCTCCGAAGGAATTTACCTGTGTCATCAAGATCGCTACGATCCCCAGCGTGATCGCCGTAAAATAGGAAAAATGCACCGCGATCTTGTCCTCCATTCCGATCTTGACCAGGCGGTGTGCAAAATGGTTGCGGTCCCCTTTCCACGGCGGAACGCCGCGCAAGATCCGGACAACCGATACCGAGACCGTATCATACAACGGTACTCCAAATGCCATCACAGGCACAAAAAATGTCGCATAGTTGATCTGGGGATTGTCATAACGGCAAAGCAGAGTAAATGCCGCCATCATGTAGCCGATAAAAAGGCTTCCATTATCTCCCAGGAAAATTTTAGCGGGCTTGTAATTGTGCGGCAGAAATCCAAAAAGCGCCCCCGCAAAAATAATGATAAAAAAACTGATCGCCGGCTGGTAGACCAACTGTGTGATCCAAAAAAATGTCATGCAGGAAATAAGCGCCACGCCTGTGCAGTGGCCGTCCAGCGAATCGATGAGATTGAACGCATTGATCATGAGCAGGATCCATACAAATGTCCCCAGCTCCCCGAACACACCGAACACCGGCGCGAGATTCACGGAGATCCCAAGCTTCCATAAGATTAGCGCCGCCAACACTTCCCCAGAGATCTTCTGCAAGGGAGTCCAAAAAAATTTGTCATCCAAGAATCCAAGCCCCCAAATGATGCAAGCGCCGGCAAACACCCAAAAGATCCTGATATTCGCCTGAGGGATCGCGTCAAAAAAACTATTCAGGATATTGAGATAGATCCCTTTCTGATGAAAAAAATGAACGATCAAAAAAGCGCATCCCACAGAAACCCAAAAAGAAACAAAGATCGCAGCTCCGCCCAAAAAAGGCATGGGATTGGGATGGATCTTACGCGCTTCAGGATAATCCAAGAGATTAAAACGGTGACAGAGCTTGATCGCAGGACCGGTCAAAGCATAGGAAATGAGCGCGGGAAACGTAAAAGCCAGCACATAGAGAGTTTGGATAAAATAAGTGCGGCTCATAATTTTATTGTAACCGTTTCGAGCGCATCCTGCCAAGCTTTAAGCGCTAGGGTCCGATCAAAATACCGTTCAAAGAAAACACGGCCTTTCTCCCCCAACCGCGAAGATTCCTCTCGGTGATCCGCTAAATGGGTAATTAATTTTGCCAATTCGTTTCCCAAGCCCGCGCTCACTGTATATCCGCACTCTATTTTACGGACCCAGGAGCCCACCTCGCCGTTTTCACTTCCTATGTTCAATACCGGCCTTCCCGCAGCCAAAACACCGTAAAACTTGCTCGGCACGATCAGACCTTCCAGCTCGGGCTTAAGGCACACCAAATGCACGTCTGCCGCCGTCAAGCTCTGACCCAAAAGTTCATACGGTTGATACGGCTTAAACAAAATATTACGAGTATTTTTTTGTTTCGACCAAGCCTCAATGGATCCACGCTGATTTCCGTCTCCGATAAACAAAAACAAAATGTCCGCCCGATCACTCAATAGGTTTGCCGCCTCCAAGATCGTCTCAAACTCATGCGCTCGCCCCATGTTTCCCGAGTA
>CAZBIH010000250.1:0-1839 GCA_964492015.1 uncultured Planctomycetia bacterium
GGGGGCGCAGTTCTGACGGGCTTGTGATTTCAAACTCACAGCAGATGGGACTTGTTGGTCACCATGTCCATAATTGCCATTTCTCCCTGCTTTAATTGTTGGAAAGCAAATAGCTGTTTTTCTCTCAGGCAGCGACCATACAAGCGGTTCTAAATTCGCCCAACCAAGTCAGCCATTACTAAAATTCCTATCTTTATTAAAGCTCTAACCCATTACAAATAAACACGAAGTATAGAATTTAAAACCACAAACTGTCCAAAGCATATTGTAGTATATCCACCCCCGATATGGTACCAACTGCAACTGCTATTGATCTCCGCACATAAGATTTAGCATATCAATTCTTGGAAAGTTGACTCGCATGAAAAAACGAACGAATCAAATTGGGCTTTTGTCGGATTTGAATCACCGAATGACGGATGGCGGATTTCAAATCCCCAATACCGCTCGGACAAAAGTTGGCCAGCTTGCGATTCTTCAGGTGGTTCCAAAACCATTCATCGGGATTCAAATCCGGAGCGTAAGGCGGCAGAAACTCAGCGTCCAGCCACTTCCGAGATTGGCGCACGAAATCTTGCACTATTTTGGAGCGGTGAATCGTGCCCCTGTCCCAAAGCATAATCACCCCATGCCTAAAATGCCTTTTCAGATGCTTGAGAAAACGAATGACTTCCGGAGAGCGGATGCTTCCATCCGCCAGCATCAAATACAAACGCCCGCGACGGCTGACTGCGGAGATGGCCGAAAGCTTGGGCCAAGAGGATCGATGCCTCAAGACCGGCGTCTTGCCCCTGGGCGCCCATGTCCGAACGCGGGTCGGATGCAATGAAAACCCGCTTTCGTCTAGGAAAACAAGGCTTTTGCGCTTCCTTCGGGCTTTTTTTTGATACGGGGCCAGTCCTCCCGCAACCAGCGGTTGACCTCCCGTTCGTTGCGCTCGATGGCCCTTGTCGTGGGTTTCTGCCAACTCCAACCCATCGCTTTCAAAAGCTTGCCAATGTGATTGAAATGATACTTCACCCGAAACTTCTTCCAGCAAACCTTGGCAATGCGCTCCTGCGTCCAAAGTTCGCTTGGATAGCCGTGAGCCTGCGCTCCCTTCACAAGCTCTTGGAGAAGCTGTTTGTGCTGGATCTCCGTCAACTTGGGTTGTGCTCCACTCTTGCCTTTGGCCTTCAGCGCTTTCTTGCCTCCCCGGTTGTACGCCTTCAGCCAACGGTAGATGATTTGGATCGTTACTCCATACTCCTGAGCCGCTTCGGAAACTTTCTTGCCTCGCCGAACAAGGCCGACGACTCGAATCCGGCGTTGTTCCAGCTCCTTCGGATCGGTGATAGTTTTCATAGCTTAAGATATCGGCAAGTTGCGTCATATCTAAACTCGATCAGCGGAGATCAATAGTACGCCGTTCGTTAAATTCGTACCGGGTTTCCAACCGCCAAAGGCTGGCCCGTGTAAGTCCACTTGAAGGGATGAGCACGGTGGCGATTGTAATCACGAATATAGTGCAACACTTTTTGGATCAAGTCCTGAAGGTTGGGGAAAGAGCCGCGCTTCAGGACGTCACGAGAAAGAAACGAGAACCAAATTTCAACTTGATTGAGCCAAGAGGCATGAAAGGGCAGAAAGTGAAAGACGATTCGTTTGTTGGGTTTCTGAAGAATCTGCTTTCTTTCATCTTGGGTCATTTTCCCCCAATTCAAGCGGCAGGCTTGAGCCACCAGTTTTTGAACCTCTTCGGTCATATGCGTCCTAAAATTATCCACAATCAAATGGATTTCTTGGCCCCGATGTTTCCGCAAAATCAATCTCAAGAATTCACAAAACTCTTTGCTGCGA
>CAZBIH010000251.1:0-1819 GCA_964492015.1 uncultured Planctomycetia bacterium
TGAATCAGCCCATGACCCCAAAACTCATGATGGATCAGCCCTACAAAGCCCCCAACCCTATCACAAGCCGGCAGGCTGAAGAATTCATTGGGAGGTTCGATCTGGCGGCGGCGAGGTTGTCGGACAGAAAAGATCTCAAAAAAGATACGCTGTTTGATTTAATGAGCTCTGCTCTGTGGGATAAATTGGAAAAAAACATGTCTCGATCTGAGGCAAACTTTAACCAAACATATGGCGATTATATTTTAGGCTTTAAAAGCAGATCTTCGGTATTGGATGACTTGCTTGAAAAGCTTGATGCGACAGACGTCCCCGATGATTTTGAAAAGTTTCCGGACGGCTCTCCTGATGCGAACACCGCCCTGACAGCTCTTGCCCTCTATCTTATCGACCGGTCTTCATCCTCGCCCCTGACGCAAACGGAACTGGACACCATTGAAGATCTGATCCAAATGTATAACAAGCTTCCGCAAGTCAAATTCCCGCTAAGCGTGAGCTCATTATTTGGTCTGGCACTGAAGCACTATATTCCCGTTGAGAATGACGCCTTCCGTAAGACGTCTCTGAAGCTTAAAAATTTAGGAGGACAAAATCCATCTCGGAGGCTTCGTAGTCTCGTCGTACGGTCGGTAGCACTGAGTTTATTTATTCATGCGACGCATATGCACAGCGTCGGTGGAGATTATGCGGATGACTTAAGAATTATGTTCGAGAATTCGGAATATTTATGGGCCGAGCTTGCCAAGGGGAGTCTCTTAGACTCAGACAAAGAAGCCTCGGAAATCGCACTTCTTCGGGCCTTATCTTTTGTCATGCCCTTTACAAAAAGAAAGCAGAGAGGAGATCAATTCCTAGATGAAGACCCAAACTTTGGAAGCTCTTTTCCGGACATAGCGGGTGCAATGGAGGCTAGAGAGAAATTTGAGAGTTCAATTTCTATCCATCGGGATCAAATACGTGAATTGTTTGCCCGATATTTGTACGATGATGAAGATCGAATAATGCTGGGCCTTTCGATCTATTTATACCGAAATGGTGTCCTTGGTTTTGAAAATGTTATCGGACCTCAAATTGAGCGACTGAGCGTGTCTCAAGATATTCTTTTTTTAAATCCCAGCCATCCGGAATGGGCTCAAAAAAATCGTCCATTGGTCAAAGCGTTAAGCGTTACCGAAAATCGTCCGGCGACCGTATGGTTAAAAAGATATCCCGAGAAGTGGGATATGCGATTCTTTTATCAGGACGATCTCTTTAAAAAACGTAAGGGATATTTCACAGACGCTCTAGCCGCCGCCCGCCTGGCCGGAATCGGTGAAATGTTCAAGCACAGCCTTAAAAACGTTCTTTCCTTGAATCCCTACGTTGTTTCGGTTGTGATCCTTTTTCCGATCGCAGCAACCGTTTTGATCCTATTAGCGATGATCGTTCGGAACGCCCAGGAGCTCCAAAATGGGCGAGGAAAGAATGGCCAAGAACAGGAGGTTATTCCGGTTCTGAAAGAGCCTCAGGAGACGCCTGTTCGTCCGGCGGCTCTTCAGGCTAGGAGAGAAGCTCTCTTTCCCGTGCCTGGCTGGGCTTCCTGGCGTTTTGGGATACCGGTGATCCTGGGAGTTTCCTTGGTTATGTGGTTTGTGAGCCGTAGATTATCGGTGCGAAAAAACATTCTCAATGAGTCTGCAGGTCTTACAAATAACGGGACAGGCAGTAGCGGTGATGTTTCCGCCGCGCGCCTGTCCGGACTCGCCTCAGATCAAAAACCTCCCGGGGCGGCGGCGACAGCCCTGTCGGATGACGGGGCGAGGTTGGCGGATGTCAAAAG
>CAZBIH010000252.1:0-1817 GCA_964492015.1 uncultured Planctomycetia bacterium
CGAACAGACAAGACAGTGCGGGGGATAGACCAGATGACTCAGACCTTGCCAGAGGCCTTTTAACACGGCGGTATCCTAACATTCGGGACCGGATATGTCAATCGTCGCCCGTATTGTCGCCCGTATTGCGGTATCAAGCCCGTATTGCGGGATGGTAAAATTTTTATTGACAGTCCTTTATAACTGTTCTATATTATAGAACAGTTGTCCTATGCAATAGAACAGGAGATGAACAATGCTAATACCTGACAAGAGAAAGAAAATGCTTGAGGTGTTCTTTAAAGACCCCTTTAAGGAAGCGCATCTCAGGGAAGTGGTCAGGTTATCCAAAGTTTCGCTTACGAACGTGGATAATTCCCTGCGCTTATTCGTCAAGGAAGATATGTTCAAAAGACGAGAAGTGTCTAATATGGTGTTTTTTAAGCCTAACCTTGAGAACGAAGCGCTGTTGAAAATATTCGAATACTTGGAGATGGAGAAGAGAAAAGATTTTTACGGCAAAAATAAGAAGATCGCCAGATTACTACAAAAATATTCCCAGACGGTCGTCGATTTATCCGACAAAAAAATCCAGATCGTCATCCTTTTTGGTTCGGTGGCCAGAGGCGATTGGACTAAAGACAGCGACGTGGATGTGCTGGCGGTTGTTTCCGGTAAAGAAAACGAAGTGACGCGCGTTTTGAATAAAGCAAAAACTGACGCCGGCCCGCTTCTAGAAATAAGGCCGATCAGCACAACAACGGAGAAATTTGTTGATGGGTTCAAAAAAAGGACCGATTTTTATAATGAGCTCTGGAAAGACCGGGTGGTTTTATATAACGAGTTTTTGTTTTGGCAGTTAATCAGAGAGGGAGGGAAATCGAATGCCTAAGGATATTGAAAAGACTCTACGCGGATGTTTTCATCCCAAAGGAGGCAAGCCGAATCTTAAGAAAGTTCCTGTGGATATACCCAGGGCGCGTCAGCATATCGATAAGGCGAACCGCAATTTGCGTGCCATGAAAATGATGTTTGATAATGATTTGTTTGATTGGACGATCATCTGCGGATATTACGCCATGTATCACGCGGTTTTGGCCGCGTTATTCAATATTGGTATTCGCGCCACAGCCCATTATTGCGCGATCGCCGCTTTTAAGGAATTCTTTATTGAGCAAGGAAAAGTTGCGCCAGAATATATGGCTTACATTAAGAAAGCAAAACATCTTGAACAAAAATACGCTGAGACGCTGGAGAAGGCGCAAGAAGAGAGAGTCATTGAGCAATATGGCGTTGAGATTCTCACCAACGACGACGCCCGGTGGATCATAGAAGACGCCAAGGATTTTGTTCTTAAGATAGAAGAGGTGCTGGCGTAGATGATTTTGATAAGGAATTCGATGAAATGCTTTATATTCATTGGGATTATTCCGAAATAGAGAGAAATAAAAGGCCGAAATGAATCTTTTATATTGTAGTTTTAGGGCGCGAAAGTAACGCTATACTTATTTTCGTATCACAAAAATACAGTATTCGAAGGGCAGAGAAGAGAAGAATGGCAAAAGGATCTAAAGCGACAGGTATCAAAAGCTGGCCGCAGGCCAGAGGGCCGTGGTTTGGCTTCCGACAGCCAAGGCCAGAGGATGATCGGCCGCGGGAGAAGTTGCTCAAGAAGGGAGCGAAAGCGCTGAGTAGTTGGCTAAGACAAAACGTTTGATGAGGAGTGGAAAGCCAGGGCCTTGCGCCTTAAAATCCCGGGTGCTTCCTTGAGCCGAACTATCCTGGAGGAGCGGTGGGGAATTCCCGCCGGATGATTAGTTGCAATTAGAGCGACGTGT
>CAZBIH010000253.1:0-1811 GCA_964492015.1 uncultured Planctomycetia bacterium
AGCGTGCCTCCGCGAAGCTCGATCGTCCTTTTTAAAAACTGATCCACTTCTGCCGGGCCCGTACTTTTTTTGATGGCAAAAACCACGTGATGTGAACAATCCCTGGGCTGTTTCTGGCCATGGGATGCGCCTGACAACTTTTCTTTGACTGTGGGATCCGTCACGACAAAAAACTTCCAAGGTTGGAGGCCGAAAGAAGACGGCGTCAGCACCAGAGACTCCTCCAGCGCGTTCCAGGCATCCGCGGGAATTTTTTTGGCCGGGTCAAATACCTTGGTGGCGTATCTCCATTTCAACTGTTCGATCAAAATTTTTGGAGCGATCGGCATCGGTCAAACCTCTCTCTATTTTAAATTAAATTTCTAGATGAAGATTATGGCAGGCGGGTTCCATATCCAGAAAAGCATTCAGAAAATTATTTAATTCTGATAATGTTCGGGTATCCTCTTCGGCATAAAAGTGAGAGACCGCTCCCCTCAGGCGCAAAAATTCTTTCCTCCAGCCAAAAGATCTCTCCTGGCGCCAGACATCGGTGGTCAAATCCATCAGTTCCAATACACGCTCAAGCGAAAGCTTCAGATGATCCGGACGCTGATCCAAAAAACAACCTTTGGCGCGAGTGAGTTCTGACACGATGTTCAAGATCCTCTTTTCCATCGGCTGGCTGTTCCACTTTTCAGGGGTCAGGCCCTTGTGGATCGTGGCGATCATGGCAGAAGTTTCTCCAAAACCCCGTCGATCTGGCGGATGATCTTAGGATCTTTGATCTCCATCGCCTTCTGGCCTTGGGAAGGCCTGATATTGATCATGGAGGTGTAGCGGATACGCGCTTCTTTGGGGGAATCCGGATAAATATTCGCTCCCCAGAGGTCGTCTTGCCTGGAACCCTTCTGGAGCATCAATTCTTCCGCGTCCGCGTGAAGCTCGCCCCCCAGAGCGATCTTGACGAGCCGGACATCGACGACGAATTTGACCATTTCTTCGTATGGTTTACCCAAAAACGAGCGGAGCTCAGTATCGGATATTTTTTTATCGAATATTTTGATCATTGGAAATTAGTATAGCATATAAATTTCACACCTCGTAAATTTCACACCTCGTAGGTGTGAAATGGTGCCTGGAAATTAGGCGGCGGCAGAATGGGCTAGGTGTTCTTTCACCCAGGTGTTTAGGCTCTTGCCTTCTTTTCTTGCGGCAATGGAGATCTGCTGGTGTTCTCGCGGGCTGACACGCACGATAAACTTCCCCGCGAAAGGTTTTTCGGGCTCCTCTCCACGCTCCTTGCAGAAAACCAAGTAATCATCCACAGATTCTTTGAAAGCTTTTTGAATTTCCTTCACGGAAGAACCCTGAAAAGTAATAACGTCCCGGGTATTGATCACTTCGCCGTGAAAAATGCCGCCTTCGTCGTCAAATTCGACAACGCCCACATAATTTTTATATTTCATCATGGCCTGACTCCTGCTTCCGTAAGAAAACGCCTCATTGATCTTACCGCCCCTTTGTCCGTCTCTTTTTGGGGGTGCGGCCGGTGAAACACCGCGCGGACACCATTCAAGGCTATCCGGACCCGGGAACCGCTCCCTTCGCTTAATTCAGCGCCGTGAGCGTTCAACATTGCCTCAATATCCTTCCAAGCGATCCCGGACTTTACCGGATCCCCAAAAATAGCCTCAAGCGTTTTGCGGTGTTTATTCTGCACAAGCAAATGATATCATAATATAGTATCAATTTCAAGGCCATTTCACACCTCGTAGGTGTGAAATGGCGCTGGGAAATTAGGCGGCGGAACCCACGGCGCGCAGGAGCGC
>CAZBIH010000254.1:0-1797 GCA_964492015.1 uncultured Planctomycetia bacterium
GGAAAGTCACTATACACCTCCCTTTTCGGGTTGTCAAGAACGCGGGACAAAAAGTCGGGCGACGGCTTCGCGATAGACGGCTATAGTCAGCGGTTTGCTTAAAATTAGGTCGACACCTTTCGGATGCTCGCCCTTGGCTTTCATGAGTTCACCGAAACCGGTCACTAGGATGATCGGAGTGCCGGGGTTTATTTCTTTGATCCTTTCCACCAGGCGGTCGCCGTTCATTTCCGGCATCGCGCGGTCGGTGATCACCAGGTCAAATTTATTTTTTTGGAACAATTCAAGCGCCGCCCGTCCGTCCACGGCTGTTTGGGAAGCATGCCCGTCAAGGTCCAAATAGCTGGTCAATACCTCCCGGACAGCCGCCTCATCATCCACGACAAGCACCTGCAGTTTGCGAAGCAGTCCGGCGGCAGGTGAAATATTTTTACCGGCGCCCCTCAAATCCTCGGCTATTTTTCTGACGGGAAAACGCAGGGTGAATGTGGTGCCTTTATCGAGCTCGCTCTTCACTTCGATCGAAGCTTCGTGGCGCTTTACGATGCCGTACACCATGGAGAGACCTAAGCCCGTGCCGCCACGGCCTTTGGTGGAAAAGAAAGGTTCGAAACAATGTCTGGCCGTCTCATCGCTCATCCCCACACCGGTATCGGAGATCGCCAACGATACCTGAGAGCCCTCCAAAGCTGTTTTTAAAAAAATAGATCCTCCCTTAGGAAGAGCGTCGACCGCGTTGAAGATCATATTCGTCATCGCCTCGCGCAAAGCGGATTCATTGCCGTTGATCTCGGGAATATCCCTTAGTTCTTCGCGGATATGAATTTCAATGCCGCGTTCAAGTTTTTCTTCGCGCCAGCGCGGCTGGGTCAAAAGCACCGTCTGCCGGATCACCTCATTGAGATTCACCGGGTGAAGCAACTCCGCTTTTTCTTTTGAACGGTAAAATTCACGCAAACGCCCGACGATATTCATCGCGTCATGCGCGGAAGTGTGGATCAGCCCCAGAAATTTACGTGTTTTGCCTTCATCCTTCAAGATATCCGGCTGCTGCAGAAGGATCTCGGCGAATCCCAGCACCGGCATCAGCGAATTGCTAAAATCATGCGCGATCCCGCTGGCCATCTGGCCGATGGCGCTTAGGCGCTCCTGCTCGATGATCTTATTTTGGGTCTGGCGAAGCTGACGTCTCTCCTCAGCTTCCCGCATCGCGCGGTGCACCGAAAGCGGCAGGCGTGAAAGCTGATCCTTGAACACGTAATCGGTGCCGCCTTTTTTAAGCGTATCGATCACCGACTGCTCGTGGATCACCCACGAGACAAATATAAAAGGAAGCTCCGGATACTTCCGGCGAACGAACTCCATTGCCGACAAACCGTCAAAATTAATGAGCGTGTAATCCGAAAGAACGAGGTCTGGCTTGAATTCTTCACAAGCCTTCATCATATCCTCCCGGGTGCAGGCTCTTTCGGTCAGCACCGGGATCGCGGAGTTACGCAGTTCCGTGATGATATTTTGAGCATCCTGATCAGACTCGTCCAAGATCAAAATCCGTACTGTTTTTTCCAAAAGAGGCTCTCCGTCGTATGTTTTAAAATGAATCAAAAATAGATTATTTTAAGTTTATACGAGCACCGGATTAATTTCAATCAGGGAATAAAAATCAGCAGAAATAGGGTTGACAAATCACGGATTTAGCCCAAAATAGTGACCTTGATCTTGGCCCCATCGTCTAGTGGCCTAGGACACTACCCTCTCACGGTAGGGACACGGGTTCGACTCCCGTTGGGGCTAGTT
>CAZBIH010000255.1:0-1771 GCA_964492015.1 uncultured Planctomycetia bacterium
AATAGTAATTCTAGGCGATCCTGGTCCGGTGCGTTCAAATAGGTCTTAATGCAATAGTTGACCAATTTAATAGTGGATATTAAATTAGTCATATGCAGGTCTGGGTGTCAGTCTGACACCAAGTAATCATTAATTACTACTCATAGCTAGTATATAATTTATAACCAGTTGATTTATTGAGGCATAAATGCTATATTACTAGCTGGAGATAGTATTTATGAAGCAAGCCATTTTAGAAAAAACGCAGAGTGAGATCCTGAGATTGGTCACCGAGGAGTACCCGCAAGTTTATCTTGTGGGCGGGACGGCGATCAGCTTGCTTTATCATCACCGGCTTTCCGAAGACCTGGATTTTTTTACGTTAGCTTATTCATCCAAACTGCATCGGGGAATAGCCGGTTTTCTAGGGCGAAAGACGGGTTTTAAATTTGAACTCATAGAAGAGGAAAAACGTAAAAAGTACTTGCCGATGGCTGTCTATGAATTTCAAATAGCGAAAAATGTCGTTCTGAAGATCGATTTTGTAAGTGATTACGTGAAAGTGCTTAAGCCCAGGCAGGAAAATGGTATCGCGTCCATTGATGATATTTATTATCGTAAAATGCTGGCCGTGATCGGGTGGAAGGCGGGTGAATCAACAACGGGGCGGATACTCGCCGGCGGCAGGCAGAAAACAAAAGACCTTTATGATATTTTTTTTCTCTCAAATCAAGTTCAGGCGCTCAGCATTTGGTTTCCGCGGTATTTTGATCTCAAAGCATACGAAAGGCTTGCGTCATGGTATTTGGGTATTCCAAAGCAAAAAACCGTGATGGAGATGCTGGAGCTTGTGCCGGATTCTGACACAAGAGTGATCTTTAAACATCTGGACGATGAAATTATCGGAAAGTTAAACAAAAGGTATTCCGGCGTATGACGAGACAGAACTGGCATTGGGATCTTAATCTCCCGGAATCAAAAATTAAAAATATTCTCACGCGCGAGGATGATCCTCGTTTTCCGAGGATCGCCGGTGTTTTGTTGTCACGGATCGAGGACCCAAAAGAAGCGTTTAAGCTGATCAGTCCCGCGGCTTTTTGCCGGCGCTGGCGGGCCATCGAGCGGGAGATCAACTCCGACGAATGGACGAAGGAAAAGGCCGCTTTTTGGAAGACGACGTATCTCCGCTTATCGAAAGAGTTAAGGGGAAAGGGAGAAAAAATTCGTCTATTGGAGTTTATCCGGTTGGATGATTTTGACAGGAATCTTGTGGCCAAGATCCGTGAATGCCGAAAAAAAGTGCTGATGACTCAAAAAGAGCTCGCGCATTTTATGGGTTGCAGTCAGCAGTTTATTTCAAATATCGAGAAAGGGAGAGAAAAACCCAACTTGGATTTTCTAAAAAAACTTGTCCGGGTGACCAAAAGGTCTTTGCAGCTTACTTTTGTTCCAACTGCCTAGTATTTAATAGGAGAGGTGTCATGGCCAATAGAGACTCAAATTTAAATCACTCTGTTTGCTCGATCATTCCTCCCCATATCTTGTCTCACATCGCGCGCGAGGGCAGTGAACATCAAAAGGTTTGCGCGCTAAGGACCCTGGCCTGCACCGAGCAATTGCGCGGACGGAGAATTACGCTTGGGGGGATGAGATTCCTTTCGGCGGATGCCCATATGGAAAAGAACCGTCTGGTCTATGACGCGCATGGACGTCAAACACTGCCGGGAGTTCTGATCCGTAAAGAATCTGCCGCCAAGTCTGCGGATGCCGTGGTGAATGAGGCGTATGACGG
>CAZBIH010000256.1:0-1725 GCA_964492015.1 uncultured Planctomycetia bacterium
GTTCATCTTTCAACTTTGACCTTTCAGCTTTCCCCTTAGAAAACGCCAACCGCGCAGCCGACGAGCCGCTTGACGTTCTGTTGGGAGCGACGAGTTCATTCAAATAATCAGGAAGCGCCGTTCGTCTTGGTTTCATAAAATACTCATAAACCCCATAAAATAGATAACCGCCAACGATCACCGCACCCCAGAAAATATGCCCTCCGGCAGCCAAAAATCCCGCGCCCGGCGCGACCCATAGCCCACGCAGAAAAGTCGCTCTCAACCAAGCGACGACATGGATATGAATTAAATGAAAATTCAAGTGATCGGCTTGTGTCAATCCTTTGATCAATTCGTCCGCGTATTGCTCAGGCATCTCATCTCGCCGCTCTTTCTTTATAAGATCAATGAAAGCGTTCTGAAGAACCCCTGATCCCCGGTATAGCGACAATAGTTGAAGGGTAGGAAACAGATATTTCTCCAGCCGGGCTTCTTTTACATCCGTCTCAAGCTGAAAGAGCATCCATTTCAATCGTCTCAACTTTTGCCACGGATCGACAAGTTCATGGTACGGCGTATCATGAAGGCCGCTCTTGGCCAACCGCGCCGCCGCAGTTTGTGTCATCCCCGAAATGTTTAATCGGGGATCGAGTCTGGTTTGATTCCCGATAGAAGCATTCGGGAATGACAGTGTGGGTTTTTGCCCGCGTCCAAATTGGATTCCCAGAGCTCCTACATCCCTCCGTTGTGAAATCGGAATAGTCGCCCAGGTATCATCCTTGGCAAAAGGCGAGATTTCTCGGGCTTTGCCCTCGAAATGACGGAGCGGTGCCCGACGCGAACTTTTCTCCAACTGCCCCAAAAGCAAACTCTCGTATTTCTCTTTATTTGTTTCCTGGAGGATCCTCGGGATCACCACCGCGTAGGAAATGCCGCGGGCGCGAAGAATATCCTTCAAATGCTCGGTGTGGAAACCGCCGGTAACAAGGATCGCTTTCTTTTCACCGGCACTGTCCATTTTCTTGAGCATGTTCTCGACGAACGCCTCATCACGCTCGAGGGTCAGAGAATAGAATTTCAGCGCCTTGTCATAATCAGCGCTAAACTTTTTATCCCACATCACCGTATCTTCGGTATGAGAGCCTATCTCGATCAGTTTTAAATTAAAAAACCCGGCGAGGTTCAGGAAACTGTGCGCCTCCGGATTTTTTTGGATCGCTCCAAGATCCTCTTGGGTCAGTTCTAAATTCCAAAGCTTTTCCAAAACCTCTGTTGCGCGGCTTGTTTCGAGGAGCCTTCTCTCATCAACAGAGGAAGCTAGCTGATTGAAAACAACTTTTTCCAACTCTTCCCTTTCTTTCACCGCGCCGGAAGCGTTGAAAGCTCTGGAATCTACAAGATACTCAATGTATTTAGAAAGGTTGGGATAAAAACTTTTGTTTTTTATTTTTTCTTTGAGGAGAGAGTAGAACGCGTCGCGGACCTCAGGATTGTTTTGCGCCGCCTTTAAAAACGGCGCTCTTTCACTCTCAGGCAATGACGCGACGAACATCGCTTGCTCGGCCGAAGCTTTTTGAAAATCAATTTCTTTCTCTTTATTTTTTAGCGTTTGTAATTTCAAAAGATGCGGGAAGACTTCCAAAGGTAGGTTCAATTTTTTGGCTTCGGTCATGATCGCGCCAAAATAATCCACGGCGGGAAGCTCTCCGCTTAAAAATTTCTCACGAGCCATATCCATTTTTT
>CAZBIH010000257.1:0-1692 GCA_964492015.1 uncultured Planctomycetia bacterium
TCTTGAGAAAATATGCTGAAAGGATAACATATATTTGCCGCTTGTCAAGGGCTGGAGCCTGTATCCATTGAATACGTAACTAATTGAATTGCAGTCGGATAGAATCTGGAGAGAACTATATTTTATGTTCGGCGGGATATTGTTCGACATCGGGAGCAAAAAAGGCATTTGCTACTTCATCATTGCAGTCGATAAACATTTTTACGATGGTCAACCCTTAAGATCACCGTCGTTAATTTCTCGATATCGGGCTTGTAGAGGATCCTTAAACGGCCAATGCGATAACTGCGCGCCCCCTTGAACGGTTCCGTTAACGGCTTCCCGCACAAAGGATTCATCGCGATTTCCTGTTCAATGACTTCAATGATCCGTTGCGCGAGCTTTTTGTCCTTTACTTTTTTGAACTGTTTCGCGGCGTGGTTGCTCCATGCAATGGTATAAACAGGCACTCTCATCTTTCCTGTTTACGCCCCACGACTTTTTCGAAGGGAACCGTCTTGCCCTCGTCAGCCTCTTTAATGGACCTGAGGACCTCTCGGGTAACATTTTTATTTTCCAAAAGCTCCAAAGTTTCTAAAAGACCTTCGTACTCTTCCGTGCTCAGCAGAACAGCGCAGGGCTGACCGTTATGGGTGATGGTATATTTCGCGCCGAGATCATGGGTCTTGCGCAATAAACCCAGAAATTGTTCCTTCGCGGTTGTTGCGGTCAATGTCGTCATTGGTCGTCACTCCTTTTAAGGGTCTATGTCCACAATACAAACTGGACATTTTAATGTCCATATAAAGAATACCACTTTGCGGCCGCCGTAACAAGTATTTTCAGGGTGTTTTCCGCCCTTTGAAAATGGCGTCAAAAATGCCGTCGATGAGGATCTTCTCCGGCCGGGTCTCTTCTGGAGGGGTTTCCTGGCCCGGCGCAGGGGCCTGGCCTTGCGTCTGCGGAGAGGCTGCGGGGTTTTCTTCAATATCCAATGCCTTGAAGATGGCTTTTTTCAATTCTTCTTGACCGCGATTTTGTATAACCTTTTTAGCCAATTCTTCCACATCCGGATAAAGACGAATATCCTGAAATTTTCCCTGATAAGGCTTAAAGGGAATATGGATCCTCCCGCTTGCATCCGACAAATACGATAATTCGGGAACGGAGGCGATCATACCGGCGGCAAGATCTTCCCGGATGAAAAAATCAGCCGTTAACGCAATATTCTGATCAAAATTCAAATTGCCGTTGGTAATTACAGCAAAACCATCCCCCTCAACTTCCGCGCTGAACAATAAAGCCTGATCCTTAAGTTTGACCGTTGAAGCGGCCCGTCCCAAAAGAGTTTCTTCCGAATGAAGTCCATCTTTGTAGCGTTGCGGCAAATTTGCCTCGATCTTTTGAACAAGGTCAGGGATAAATGATAATTTATCCAGTACGAACCGCAGTAAATTGATGTTCAACAATTTCCCGCCGCGTATTTCCACGGAACCATCGCCCTGGAGTGCTTCGCACAATTCGGAGATCCGCGCGCCGTGTCCCTCCGCGTCAAAAACGGCATAGATTCCACCCTCCACTTCCAGTGGTTTACCATTATCCGATAAAACCGGCATACTCGCGCGCGGGATTAGCTCTCCTAACTGCACCCCATCGGCTTTAAGATCGAAGATAAGCATGTTGGAGCGTCCATAGTCGCTCCAGCGTCCTTGC
>CAZBIH010000258.1:0-1663 GCA_964492015.1 uncultured Planctomycetia bacterium
GCGTTTCATATGTGCTCGATGATGGCGCCGGCTCAGATCGATGATAACTCATCTGCCGGGAAGGTTTCGTTCACCAGCGCGTCCGGTGTCGAGAAAACACAGAAGTCTCCCGCTTCCGCGGGGAATGATCTTTTTGCCGCCGCTTCTTTGGCGCGGACTCCCGATCTTATTTCTAAACTTTCCGAAGCTCGTCTGATATTTCCCTCCAAAACGTTTTACTTTTCTATCGACCCCGTCCCCAAGGCTTAATCCTTTAAGCCAATTTTGACCCAGTTCGGACAGATGGAGAGAACAGGCGTTTTCTCTCTGTCCGGAAAAAATCTATTATTTAAGGGGAACACTTTCATGAGCAAGGTATTATTTTTACTTCTTTTATTTATTCTGATGCCCGGGCCCAATTTGTGGGCTTGCGATTCTTCGGGCTGCACGTTGGCGCAATCGGCGGAAAGCACGAAGCAGAAGAATGGGAATCAAAAGATTTTTTTTAATTTTATGCTGGAGCAGCAGCAATGGGATGTCAAGGACGCGCGGGAAGCTCACAACCTGCATCACGCGGGGCGGGAGTTTCACGACAAGACGCATGAGGAATTCTATCATTTCATATTCGGAGTCACTCCCGTTGACAGATTCAGCGTGCTGGCAGACCTTCCTTACGTCGTGCGAGGTTCGTTGGATATCCATCATCATGCCACGTTGGGCCGAAAGCAGAGTTCGGAGGGCCTTGGGGACTTGAACCTGATCGGGATCTATAAAGTCTTCGTAAAAAACGATGACTTTTTGGGGATCAGCGGCGGGGTGAAATTTCCGACGGGGGATACCGGGGAGCTGGATCCTTACGGGGTTCTTTTCGAACCAGAGCTTCAGCCGGGAAGCGGGTCTTGGGACTATCCTATGGGCATCGTTTACCGGTATACAGCCGGGCCGGTCATTTTAAGCGGCACCATTTCTTATGTCCTCAAAAGCCAGGGAGCGCAGGAATTCCAGCATGGCAATTTGTTGTTTGCCTCCTTGAACGCGGACTATACCCTGAATCCTGCCAGTGAGTCTTTTAAGACTCGTGTGGGGTGGGATACAACATTTCACAATGCTGAAAAGGACAGGCCCAACGGTGTGGAGGACGACGACAGCGGCGAAACCTCCGTATTTATGGGCCCGTCGATCGAGATCGGGGCGAATGAAAATATTTCAATCTTCGGGAATATTTTGCTGCCGGCGCATCAGAATACAGGCGGCGTTCATCAGAAGCTGAGCTATATTTGGACGGCCGGGGCTAAGGTGGCTTGGTAGGGCCCCCGATTGTCGGGAGCCTGTGTTTTTGTTATCCTAAAGTCTCTATGCAGAACATCGACCTCAAAATAGAGCAGGAAAAGACCCTCGGGAGCTCGCGCCGGCATTACGGTCTCCTGGGGTCTTTTCTTTTTTTGACGATGGACCTGTTTTACGGCCGTAAGCGGACGATCTCCAAGTTCAAGGTCCTGGAAGTCATCGCGCGCGTGCCGTACCAGGCCTGGGAGCATGTGGCTTACATCGCGATGACTCACACTTATTCGGCGCCGGGGTTGGCCAGGAGGATATTTGATTTCATAGAAGAGAGCCGCCACCAGCAGGACAACGAGCAGTGGCATCTTCTGATCCTGGAGGAGATGACCCAGAAAAAAGGGAT
>CAZBIH010000259.1:0-1620 GCA_964492015.1 uncultured Planctomycetia bacterium
GATGTCCGGCGGGCGCTGGAATCAGCCGGGTATCCCGGGATTACGATCACCGAGGTTGAGGGGCACGGCAAGCAAAAAGGCGTGACTCAGCAGTGGAGAGGGGAAATATTCAAAGTAGACCTTCTTCAGAAGACCAAGGTTGAGATCGTTGTTTCCGAAAAAGACCAGGAAAAGATCGTCTCCGCGATCCACAAGGCGTCCGTGACCGGCGCCGTGGGTGACGGGAAGATCTTTGTCTCGGATGTTTCCGAGGTGGTCCGTATCCGTACCAATGAACGCGGAGAAAAAGCGCTTTAAATCCGTTTCATAAAAAGCTAAACTGGAAACAGCGCCGTAGTTAAAATCTACGGCGCTGTTTTTTACAGGTGTCCAGAAGTTTTAATCATTTAAGGAGTTGTTGATGTGGCATGAGTTGATCTGGGTACTACCATTCATGCTTCTTTTAGCGTCCATCGCCGTTCTGCCTCTGGTCCAAAAGCACTGGTGGGAAAAAAATTTTGCGCTCGTTTCTTTCGGTCTGGGGCTGATCATTGTCCTGCGCTACATTTTTATCCTGCACGACTCTCACACCCTGCTTCATACCGGTTTTGAATATATCAGTTTTATCTGCCTCATCGGCTCGCTGTATGTCGTCTCCGGCGGCATCCATATCAATGTCAAAGGAGAAGCCACTCCGCTGGTCAACTGCGTATTTCTGGGTATCGGCGCTGTGCTGGCCAATTTTTTAGGCACGACAGGCGCCTCCATGGTGATGATACGTCCGTGGATACGGATGAATAAATACCGCATCACGGCTTATCACATCGTTTTTTTTATTTTTATCGTCAGCAATGTCGGCGGAGGCCTGACGCCCATCGGGGATCCGCCTCTTTTTCTGGGGTATCTCAAAGGCGTGCCGTTCTTCTGGGTTCTCTTTAGCGTCTGGCCGATATGGCTTTTGACCGTTGCGGTGCTGATCGGTATTTTCTTTGTTTTTGACAGCCTTAATTTCAGAAGGGCGCCTTTGGAGATCCGCAAAAAAGAGACCGCGCATGAAGAGTGGCGTTTCATGGGACGTCACAATATCCTCTTTATTTTGATGATCCTGGGAGCGGTATTCATCAACAATCCTCCGTTTTTGCGTGAAGGCCTCATGATCCTGGCGGCTATCCTTTCTTACATGACGACGCCCAAACCGGTGCATGAGAGCAATGATTTCAGCTTTGCGCCTATTAAGGAAGTGGCGATCCTCTTTGTGGGGATCTTCGCGACGATGATTCCGGCGCTGGAGTGGCTTCAAAAGTACGCGCCCGAGATCGGCATTAAAAGTGTCGGGCATTTCTTCTGGGGGTGCGGTATCCTTTCCGCGGTCCTCGACAACGCTCCGACGTATCTTAATTTTCTCTCGGCGGCATTGGGCTTGTTTGGGACGCACGCGGCGGGGCAGGAGCGGGCCGGCGTGCTGGGGCTTGTGGCAAGCCATCCCGAATATATCCGCGCGATCAGCGTCGCCTCCGTTTTCTTTGGCGCGGTGACTTACATAGGAAACGGCCCCAATTTTCTTGTCAAATCCATCGCGGATCAGTCCAAGGTCAAGACCCCGAGTTTTTTCGGGTATTTTTTTAAATTCAGCCTGCCCAT
>CAZBIH010000260.1:0-1603 GCA_964492015.1 uncultured Planctomycetia bacterium
GAAGCCCTTTCCGTTGATCTTCCGGCCGACCTCCCCCATATCCTGGGCGAAATGAGAAGCTGTTGCCGCACTGCCGCCATTGCCGGCGAAATAAATCGTTTTATCATTTTCTCGGGCTTCCAATAAGCAGTCGACGACCCTCCTGACCGATTCGATATCGATCTCGGAAATAAGCTTCTGCACATAATCGCAATACCGCCTAAAATAATCTGTTTGTAAACTACTTTGCGCAAAAATTTCTTCCAGAGTGTTCATGCCGCGACCTCCACGTGTTCAGTTTCTCAACCAATATCCCATTTATCCTTGATTCTGCAATAAAACCGCGTCATTGGATTCGGCAGGATAATGATTTTTCTTGGCTAATTCCCGGATCAGATCCACATGATTATGCAAAAAAAGATTGTCTTCAGGAACATTTTCTTTGCATATCAAAAGCGTGCCCTGGATCGCGGACAGGGGGATCTCGTCCAATATACAGAAAGAACAATCTTTCAACGGGACCTCTTTGGCGACCATTTCGATCAGTATGCTCAGATCGGATTTTCCAACAATGAAAAAATCCCTTGTACCGTCTTTGTGCAGATCAAGCAATATCGCCTGGACACGCGCTTTGATCAATCCAATGGAATTGATGGTTTTTAAAGTATAATTGACGGATTTGCGCATTTTTTCGGCAAATCCCTGGGGGGTGAGGAGGTACTGAACTTTACGTTTATTCAGCTGCTCGATGCGGATAAGACCCTTGGAAATAAGCCGGCGGATGAGCATGTTGGTCATCCCTAAAGAGAGGTCCATCAGGCGGGATAAACGCCGCTGATTGGCTCCGATCTCGGCCCCAACAATATTGATGAGCTCAAATTCGCGTTCGTCTAAAACTTCTTTGGACATAAGGAGTTCTGTCTGTACGTTATTTGAACATAAAACTTTACAGGCCGGTGTTCAAATACTGAACAGCATTATAGGACAGAACAAATGCCTGTCAAGCATAAATTCGAATGACTTCAGGAATGGTGAACCATTAGTTGCGGGGTACGACGAGGTGAACTTGTGGATACAAAGCAGCGCGCTTCCTTGCGTGCTAATAATCGATCCCCGGCTGGGCCTTGATGCCTTTGGCGTAAGGATGTTTGATGCATTTCATTTCCGTCACCAGGTCGGCGAGATCGATGAGTTCTTTGGGCGCGCCGCGGCCGGTGAGGATGACGTGCTTTAAAGGCGGCTTCTTTTTCAATTCCGCGACAACCTTGTTCACGTCCAAAAAATTGTAGGCCAGCGCGCAATTGATCTCATCAAAGATAACGAGTTGGTGCGTGTCGTCATGGAGCAATTCCCGGCATTTATCCCACGCGCGTCGCGCGGCGGCCACGTCCTGAGTAAAACTCTTGGTATCCCAGGTGAACCCGTCTCCCATACTATGGATCTGGGCTCGCCCCTTGAGCTTTTTGAAGAATTCCCCTTCGCCGGTTTTCCAGTTGCCCTTGATGAATTGGACAATGGCCACTTTGTATCCCTGGCCCAGGGCCCGCAAGGCCGTGCCGAAAGCGGCGGTGGATTTGCCCTTCCCGTCGCCGGTGTTGACGATGATCAATCCCTTTTTAACGGA
>CAZBIH010000261.1:0-1589 GCA_964492015.1 uncultured Planctomycetia bacterium
GGCGGTGCATGAAACGAAGCTGGGTCGCTTCCCAGCGCGGGTCTTTTTTTAAAAGCGTGTGGAGATTTTTTTCAGCATAGGAACCGACCGGATGCACTGCCAGGGGCGCAGGCTTATCGATCACGAGGATTGCTTCATCCTCATAGATCAAGCGGTAATTCGTGTCGACGTAAAAATCCGCGGCCTTGACCCTTTCCCTCGGATAAGAGGGAAAAGCCGGCGTGAGCGAATTATTGGGTGGCGAGGACGTAAGCAAAAACCAAAGGGGCTACGATCGTGGCGTCCGACTCAATGATGAAGCGCGGTGTGTTGCCGTCCAACTTGCCCCACGTGATCTTTTCATTGGGGACCGCGCCGCTGTAAGAGCCATACGACGTCGTGCTGTCGGAGATCTGGCAGAAGTAGCCCCAGAGCGTGACTTTTTCTTTTAAATCCTGCTCAATGAGAGGCACCACACAGATCGGAAAGTCTCCGGCAATACCTCCGGCGATCTGGAAGAAGCCGATCGATTTGGATTTTGTATTTTCTTTGTACCACTCGATGAGATAAGCCATCTGCTCCAGGCCGGATTTCACGACCTGAAAATTAGAGACTTCCTTGCGCATCACATTGGCCACAAAAATATTTCCGAGCGTTGAATCTTCCCAGCCCGGTGTGAAAACCGGTATATTTTTTTCACAGGCGGCCAGAAGCCAGGAATCTTTGGGGTCGATCTGGTAATGCTCCTTGATGACGCCGCTTCTTAAAAGCTGGTACATGTACTCGTAAGGAAAGTAGCGCTTCTTCTCCTGATCGGCTTTCTGCCAGAATTTGAGCACCTGGCGCTCAATGCGGCGCATCGCCTCTTCTTCGGGAATGCAAGTATCGGTCACGCGGTTGTGCCCGCCCTCGCGAAGCTCGACTTCCTCTTCGGCAGTCAGATTACGGTAATTGGGCACGCGTTTGTAGTGGTCGTGCGCGACGAGATTGAATACGTCTTCCTCGAGGTTGGCTCCGGTGCAGGTGATCGCGTGGATCTTGTCTTGGCGGATCATCTCGGCCAGCGTGATGCCAAGCTCCGCGGTGCTCATGGCGCCGCCGAGCGTCACCATCATTTTATTGCCTTTTCTTAAATGCTCACAATAAGCCTCGGCCGCGTCAATGATAACGGCGGAATTGAAATGACGGAAATTATGCGTGATGAATTCTTTGACGGCCTTAAAATCAGTGGCGCCCGGCGCAACACCCGCCTTGGAAATTTTTGGTGCCTGAGTCTGTATCGCCATAACACCTCACGTGGTTTTATTTTTAAAAAAATTTATCTGGATATGATTCTAATATAGAACGAGGATAGGCGCAAGCGAGAAAGGCTCTTAAGCCTTCCTTAATAAGTTACGGACAAACATCCAGATCAAGAGGATCGCCAGGACCGGCAAGATCACGTAGACAAAAAAGAAAATAAAGAGAATCGCCAACCCCAGACCGAAAAAGATCCCTAAAATTTTGGTCAGCGGATTTTGAGAGGTCCGAGATATCGTAGTCTTGGGGGAGGCGGAGTACGTGTAACGGATCTCGCCCTGGTCGGGTTTTTCAGGATGAAGCTCGATGAT
>CAZBIH010000262.1:0-1564 GCA_964492015.1 uncultured Planctomycetia bacterium
CAATCCGGGCCAACTGACGCGACCGCCATTTTTTTAAAAGCATTTAAAATTTTTTCTTCGAGGCCCATTATTTTAGAAACTTGGAGTAAATGCTCAACCTGCACCGCCGTCGTAAAAACCGCGACATCCTTTTTTCCTTGAGCGATCGCAGTGATCGCTTCTTTCAAAGGCCCCAGATCATCCGGTAATGCCCAGCGATAGACCGGCACACGTAACAATTTGGCGCCTCTTTTTTCCAGCGCGGCGACAAGCTCTTCATTGACGACCCCGTATTCCTGAAGCGCGACCGTTTTTCCGGAGAGCGGGATCTTTTCCTTGTTTTGATCCAGAATTTCGATGAGTTCACGCCAAGTATTGGGCTCCGGGACCGTGACGGCAAAGGACACTTTCCATTCATTCAAGACACGGATAGGTTTGGGCCCGCGCGGCACGATCGTGATCCCGCGAAGAGCGTCCAGAATATCGGCTTGAGGATAACGCGTTTCTAAAATGGTCAAAAGCGACTTGGCTCCCACGCCTGTCAAAAAGATCAGGACATCTACTTCATTGGAGAATAATTTTTCACCAAACAAAAGCGCTTCGCGGTTATTTTCCAGAGGAATTTCCTTCATGGACGGGGCTAAGAAGGGTTCACCTCCCTGCAATCTCACCAGATTCGCCAATGCCTGGGCGTGACGGCTCTCAAAACAAACAACCTTTAAATTCTCTAACCCCTTAGACATGTAAACCCCAAATAACCAACTTTACACCCCAGGGGTGTAAAGTTGGTTGATTGATTCCCGGTAAATGGTTTCCATTTCATCCGCTTGGCGCTCTGCGTCGCAAAGAGAGCTCACTAAATGCCTCCCGGCTTGGGCAATGCGTGCTTTTTCTCCGGGTGCCTCCATCAAAAACCGTATCGCCCCCGCCAGCGACACCACATCCGCCGGCTTGGCCATCACACTGCACTCGCCCGGAAGGAAAATTGTATTCACCGCGGGAATATCCGTGATCACCACGGGCCTGCCCACCGCCATCGCCTCGGCGATCCCCAAGCCAAAGCCCTCGCGGTAAAAAGCCGGGTGAACAAAAATATCCGTGACCGCCAGCGCCGTCGAAATATCTTCCAAGGAAGGCACGATCACCGTGCGACCCGTAAGATCTAGTTCTTGGATCACTTTCTCAAGCGCCTCTTTTTCTTTTCCATCCCCCACGATCATGAGAAAAATTTCAGGAAATGACGGCAAAAGACCGGCAACCGCCCGAACGAGGATCTCCTGCCCCTTGTCCTGCACCAACCGCGCGATACAGCAAACCACCGTCGCCCCTTGAGGAATTTTGTATTGGCGCCGGATGGCTTGAGGATCTTTCTGAGAATACCGGAGCACCGCGTCTTTTAGATCGATCGCGTTGTTCACAATTCGAATTTTCGACTCCAACACACGGTGAGTTTTTTGAAGATCCTTCGCCACAGGTTCGCTGATGGCAACCACCCGATCTCCCCACGCCGGAAAAAGCTTTCTTCCCAAATTCGGCTTAAAATAACCATGACAAGTCGTCACCACAGGAACTTTGGTCTTGCGCC
>CAZBIH010000263.1:0-1546 GCA_964492015.1 uncultured Planctomycetia bacterium
CCGCAATCCGGAACTGTGACACTCGGCACGAATCTTGAAATATCCTATTATGATCAGCTACGCGAACAGCTGGATGAAGATAGATCCGTTGTTGAGAACATCGCCGGCGAAACGGATACCATCACCGTCGAAGGCAAACCCCGTCACATCATGGGTTATTTGCAGGAATTTCTATTTTCTCCCGACCGCGCCCGCACCAAAGTGAAGGTACTTTCCGGCGGAGAGCGTAACCGTCTCCTGTTGGCACGGCTTTTTACCAAAACCTCCAATCTTCTCATCATGGATGAACCCACCAATGATCTGGATGTGGAAACTCTGGAGCTTTTGGAAGAACTTTTGATCGGCTATTCCGGTACTCTGCTTTTGGTGAGCCACGACCGCGCGTTTTTAAATAACGTGGTGACATCCACGATCGTCCTGGAAGGTGACGGCGTGATTTACGAGCATCCGGGTGGCTACGATGATTGGCTCAACCGCCGCAAAGACAAAACGATCGAAGAAGAGACTCCGGTCAAAGAAGAAAAGCCCCGGCAGGAAGAAGCCTCTGGGATAAAACCCATCAAGTCAAAAAAATTGACGATGAAAGAACAGAAAGAGCTCGACGGCATTCCCGCCCTCATCGAAAAACTTGACGCCGAGCAGGCGACGCTCGTCGAGCGTATGGGCACGCCCGGCTTTTACAACAAAGACTCCCGTAAGATCACCGAAACCAAAGCGCGACTGGCCGCCATCACCGAAGAACTTGCAAAAGTCTATGAACGGTGGGAATATTTGGAAAAGAGCAAAGCGGCCAAGGGGACATTTTAATTGCGAGTGAGTAGAATTCTATTATTTGCGATCCTGATATTTTCGGGCGGAACGACGGCCTTCGCCGAAAATTATTACTCCGTCAGCGTCCACAAGTCCAAGCAGGGTTTCAACATGACCACGATGAGCGGATTTAAGGATCAGGGTTCCTGCCGCGCGACGGCCGAGGATCGCAGTAAACCGATCGATGACAACTGGCAGGCGGTCAGCTCCGAGTGTGTGGGCCACAATAGAATGACTGACATTGCTCTTGAAATGTTCGATCGAAAAATGGTCAAGGAGCCCTATTTGGCATTTTTGGACGACAATCAGGTCCGAAACGTGATCCTTTTCACTCAAGTCCCCCCGGTGATGGTCGATGCGATGCTATGGAAATGGCAGAGCGAATTAAAAAAGCAGGGCATGAAGAATCTCGAGGTCATCATGGACCCGAATCGTAAAAAGATCCAAGAAATGATCAATAAGGCCAAGTCGAGCCTGACCAGCCCTAAAAAAAATTGAAAATTATTTCCTGGAATGTCAACGGCATCCGCTCGGTCATGAAAAAAGGTTTCTTTGAATTTTTAAAAAAAGAAAAGCCGGACATCCTCTGCCTTCAAGAGACCAAAGCTCCCGAAGAGAAGCTCGACTTTGCTTTAGCCCAATACGAACACGTGTGGAACAACGCCAAACGCCCCGGCTATTCTGGCACGGCGGTATTCAGCCGCATCAAACCCCTCTCAGTGAAAAAGGGGATAGG
>CAZBIH010000264.1:0-1544 GCA_964492015.1 uncultured Planctomycetia bacterium
ATCGATGAAACCTCCATCGGCGTCACCGTTGGGGAAAAAGGATTAGAATCGCGCTTAATCCGCATTGCGAGAAGTAACGCATGAGATCCAGAAAAATTTTGCTTTGGGCCGTTTTAGGGTTTTCGGTTTTTCTGGCCTGTGAAGCGGTGCTGTGGCTGACTTGTTGGATTTCGTCGCGTGCCGCTTATCTTTTGGCTTATGACAAGGGCATGCCTATCTCAATTCCGGATGCCGGACTAAGGCAGCGTCCCAATCCGGCTTACCCCGAACATGACCAGCTTGGTTTTCGAAACCCCGCCGTTCCTTCCCGTGCCGCCATTGTTGCTTTGGGAGATTCCCAAACGTACGGGTTCGGAATGCTGTCTCGCGCCTCTTGGCCCGCGCGGCTTGCGGTGCTGCCACGTTTATGAAGACGGCCAGCTACCCGGACTGCGTAATACTTCCGCGGAGATTCTTGAACAACTCAAAGCGCTGGATCAAAAACGCCTTGTCGGGCTGGATATGCAGACGGCCAATAAAGCCGCAAGCCTTAGGTTCTGTTGACATTTGAGATATGAGCCGATAACTCCTCTATAACAAGGAGGAAAAGATGGCCCCTATCGGTTTAAACAACGATGCATGGAAAAAGATAAAATTATTTTTACAAACCCAGGAGCATCTCTACATCGGTAAAGATGCAGAATGTCGCCAATTTCTCGATGCCATGGTCTGGATGGCTCGCAGCGGCGCCCAGTGGCGCTTGCTTCCCGAGGGATATGGCAACTGGAACAGCATTTACAAACGCTTTGCCCGTTGGGAGCAGCAAGGTATTTTCAAGAAAATGATTGAATCCTTTGCCGGCAATCCTGATTTAGAAAATTTGATGCTCGACAGCACGATCACTCGAGCGCACTCCTGTGCAGCAGGAGCTTTAAAAAAAACGGCGGCCAAGAAAAACAAGCCCTCGGACGTTCTCGAGGCGGTTTCAGCACGAAAATCCACATTTTAGTGGAGTCTTCGGGCAAACCCCTGAAGTTTCTTTTAACTGCAGGACAGCTTTCTGATATTACTTTTGCTCAAGAAATGATGACCGGTCAAAGTCCCGAAGCTTTCATCGGCGATAAAGGATACGACTGCGACGCCTTTGTCCGATGGCTGGAACAACAAGGCATTCAAGTCGTTATCCCGCCCAGATCGGGACGAAACAATCCTCGGAACTATGACGAGCAACTTTACAAAGAACGGAATTTAGTCGAGCGTTTTATTAACAAAATCAAATGGTTCCGACGCATTTTCGCACGCTTTGAAAAATTAGCTGCACGTTACTTAGCTTTCTTGCACTGGGTCGGTACTCTTATTTGGTTACGTTAAATGTCAACAGAACCTAGGAACCGTTGGTCGACATTTCCTGAATCGGCTGATAATTATAATCTTCCAAAAAACCCTGGCAGCCGGCGGTCAGGAAAAAAAGACTCAGCAGGAAAAGGGAGAGCACCACCCGGATCATTAACGTTTCGTGTATTGGAACCGCTTGCGGGCACCCTTTTGACCGAACTTCTTGCGCT
>CAZBIH010000265.1:0-1507 GCA_964492015.1 uncultured Planctomycetia bacterium
GAATCAGTATTCGGATCTGGTGACGGTCCTTCCGATCTCTGATAGAGGGCAAAAAGCCTACCCTTTTGAAACCGTTTTGCCTGATCCGACTCCCGGCCTGACCAAGCCTTCCAAGGTCAAGTGCCATCAAGTCCGTTCCGTGGATAAACAGCGATTATTAAAAAAGACGGGCTACGTGGAACGCGAGGTATTTTTAAAAGTCGAAGAAGCTTTGAAATTGCATCTTGGTTTGTGAATATTCTCCAAGTCTAAGGATTTATTTTTTCCATGTGACGAATGGAGACCAGCGACGTTTTTTTGTCGAGGGAGTAACTTTCATCGCCGGGATATAGGACCCAGGCGTGATGCAGAGACAGTTCTGAGATCGCGGAGCGAAGCGAGGCTGTTATTTTTGGGGCATCCGAATATTTTATTTCAATGCCATACATTTTTCCTTTGAGAGGGAACACCAGATCGATCTCAGCACCTGTATGGGTTGCCCAGAAATAAACATTTTCTTCTTCCAAGCCCAGATGCTTGACGGCCTGCTCAAGCGCGAATCCTTCCCAAGAGGCCCCCAGCTTCGGGTGTGACTGAATACTCTGCTTGGACTGCAAAGACATGAGCGAGTGAAAAATGCCCGAATCACGGAAGTAGATCTTGGGGGATCTTACGAGTCTTTTTTTGGTGTTGTGATGCCACGGCCTTAATTGACGGATCATAAAAGTACCCGTGAGGATATCCAGGTAATGGCGTATGGCTGTATCCGAGACGGAAAGGCTCCGGCCGATCTCTGAAAGATTGGCGGTTTGCCCGTGATAGTGGGCAAGCATTGTCCAAAAGCGGTGAAGCGTTGCCGCGGGCACGCGAATTCCGAGGTTGGGGATATCCCTTTCAAGGAAAGTGCGGACGAAATCCTGTCTCCACCGGAAAGAGAGGTCGTTATTTTTTGCCAGAAAAGACGCCGGAAAGCCGCCCCGGACCCAAAGGGATTCGACATTTTTTTTATCAAGCTCGTCGATATGGAAACCCGACAATTCCATATAACTGATGCGGCCGGCGAGCGTCTCGGAACTTTGCCTGAGAAGATCCCTGGAGGCGCTCCCCAAGATCAGGTAGCGGCATTTTTTTTTGTCCGCGAGCACCCTCAAAAAGGGAAACAGGTCCGGCCGGCGCTGGATCTCATCAATGACAACAAGGCCTCTTAGGGGTTCTAGATGAGTTTTGGGCTGATCCAGCTTGCCCAGATCAGCGGGGTCTTCAAGGTCGAAAAAATGAACATCGCCGGAGGCATATTTTCGTGAGTATTGCCGTGCTAGCGTCGTTTTGCCGCACTGCCGCGGGCCCAAGATGGCCACGACCGGTGAATAACCGAATCTTTTCTCGATCTCTTGTAATTCGTCAGATCTGATGATTTCCATAGCCAAAGGATACCATGAAAATCCAATGATTACAATTGAAATTTCACACTAAAAACAGTTCCTGACCCTGGGGCACTTTTGGCCTCGATCTTGCCTCCATGCTCCTC